>DASXOA010000366.1:0-3350 GCA_036494675.1 Rugosimonospora sp. | reverse complement strand
GACATCAGCGTGCACACTCGACGCGACGACGCCCTCGACGGCAGTGCCGCGCGGATCGAGGCGGACCTCACCCTCGCCGGGCCGAAAGGAACCCGCACCGCGTCCCTGCTTGCCTACGTCCCGGCTGCAGCGAGCACGTTGCGGCCGGTGCCTGCTCTGCTCGGCCTGAACTTCGTGGGCAATCACGCGATGGCCACCGAACCGGACGTCTGCACTCCCGCCTCCGGCGAGCGGATCGGCGCGGCCCACGGGCACCGATACAACGCGTCAGCGACCACGTGGATCCGCCGTTGGGCGAAGGCCCGCGACAGCAGGTTGAACATCGCGCGGGCGTGGTCCGTCTTCGAAATTCCCATTTAGGCATATACAAGCGGAACAACAACGGTAGGAACACCCGCCGTGCCATGAACGCAACGTCGACGACCAGGCCGACCACCACGAAACAATTACCCCGACCAATGCCGTCAAGACCCTTGGCCGACCCATCGTGCTGTCACGCCGCGCCGTAGACCAGTTCGCCGTGGCGGTGGAACAGAGTGTCGTCGACCGCGACGGTGACCGCGGCTCGGTGCGCCCGCGACCAGTGCAACCGGTCAGCCAAACCAGTCGCGACCCAAATCCCCGTGACTGTGCGGGGTCCGACCGCGCCGAGCGCCCCCACGACGAGGGCCACGAACGTGGCGAACCCCGGCGCGCCGAACGCGCCCCGGCATGTCTGGAGCACCTCGAACAGGCACGGCGGTACAGTGGCCAACGGAAGCATCGATGAAACGGCCTGAACGAGTTGTTTATTCACGCATCGATGCTTCCGTCATCTCCGGGATTGAGTCCACGCACCGCGCCGACATCGCATCCAGACGTTTCAAGATCCAATGGAAAACCTGCGAAACTTCAGACGGCTGCTGGTCCGCGTCGATGCCGAGGCGCTCGCGGCGCGCGTCTACCCATCTGCAGCGACACGCGCACGATGCCGCGCCTCGCCACGAATCCGGCGGCGGTAAGCACCGACCTCGACGGCGACGTCGTCGGCCTGTGTTGAACCCGTATTACTGGCGCGGCGGGGGGTACTGCTGAGCCGGCTGGTATGGAGGGTACTGCCCTGGCGGCGGGTACTGGCCCTGCTGGGGGTACTGGCCGGGAGGCGGGCCGTAGCCGCTCGGGGGACCGTAGCCCCCGCCCGGGCCGCCAGGGTGGCGCGGGCCGCGACGGGTCCTGTTCCTGCTGATCAGGAAGAACGCGAGCCCGCCGCCGATGACCACGACGAGGACCACGACGACGAGAACGGCGATCAGCACGAAGGTCAGCGTTCCCGACCCGCCAGAGGACGGCTTGGCCATAGCCGATGGGCCCGCCTGCGCGCCGGTCCCCGTGGACGGACCGGTGCTGATCCCGTTCTGCGCTGCGAACTGCTGGCCGGCCGGGGTTTTCAGCCACGCCTGATACCTGGCGTAGACGGGGTTCGGCGCGGACGCCGTGACCGGATACGCCGAGGCGTTGACCGCCCGGCTGACGTCTAGGATTCCGTAGCCGAATTGGTTGTTCGGCACCGACCCCTGAGGGATGGCCGTGTCGATCAGCCGCTGCACCACCGTGTACCACGGCATCGA
The DNA here is from genome assembly GCA_036494675.1 of Rugosimonospora sp. Classification (GTDB taxonomy): domain Bacteria; phylum Actinomycetota; class Actinomycetes; order Mycobacteriales; family Micromonosporaceae; genus Rugosimonospora. Next base: position 1,743 of record DASXOA010000366.1, on the reverse strand, counting down.
CGGGTACTCGGACCTGATCAGCGCCGCCGCCCCCGACACCAGGGGGGCGGAGAGGCTGGTGCCCGAAGACCCAACCGTGTATTGCCGGCCATTGCTGTTGACGGTGAACATGTGATCACTGGGTGCGGCTACCGAAACTTGCGGCCCCTGGGTGCTGTACTGCCAGAGCGAGCCGTTCGGCTCGACACCGCCGACGGTGAGGACTCCGGCGCATGTGCCCGGTTCCTCCGGGCTGGTGCCGCTCTTGTTCACGTCTCCCGAGGCCGCGACGACAACGACGTTGTGGGCGAGCGCGTAGGCCACCGCCTGTTGCTCGGCCGGGTCGCAGGTCGTCGCGGTTGGCACGGTGGCGCCCAGCGACATGTTGATGATCTGCGCGCCATGATCGACGGCGTACCTGATGCCGTTGGCCACGGGCGTCATGTCAGTGGAGGGGACGATGACATGCACGGGCAGGATCTTGGCCCGCGGCGCGATCCCGACCGGGCCGACGCCGATGCCCTGGCCCGCGATGAGCGTGGCCACCGCGGTCCCGTGCCCACCATCCGGCACGTAGTCCTGCTCGCCGTTGCCCGGGTCGCCGAGCATGTCCGCGCCCGACTCGACGACGCCACGCAGGTCGGGGATGCTGGCCTGGACGCCGCCGTCCAGGACCGCCACAGTGACGCCGGCGCCCTCGGTGACCGGCCACACCTTCTGCGGCACGCTCCAGTTCGACATCCACCATTCGCGCGAACTGGGCGTGTAGCCGCCGGGCGCCGCATGCGCCGCGGTGGCCGGCAACGCGAGCGCGCCGGCCACCACGAACGCGGCCGCCGCGGCCGCAAGCCGCCGAAACCGCCGTGCCACTGTCCTCATCCTCATCCCGCACCATCCTCGAATTCCGGTGCGGTCCCGCAACGGCACCGGCTCAACCGATGACCGGCCCGACGTCGTCCCTGGGCACGCCCCAGATGTCCTCGTCCTCTTGCATCCAGGCCCGCGGCTGCCACTGCTTGTCCTGCTGCCCGGAACCGGATCCTCCCATAGGCACCCCGGTCATGCTCGCGGAGGAATGTTAGCCCTGCAGGGTCACCCAACTTTCGCATCACATCGCCCCACCTCCGGGTCGACATTCCACCCGATAGCCTTGTCCTGACTTCGACCACCGCGGCGACCGGCGCACCACGACGTCGAGCAGAGACTATCGGTGTGTCGAGCGGCCCGGGCACACCTTTGGGAACCTGCCGCAGGGGCCGAGCGTCGCCGATGCCGCCCGGCACCCGGTCCGCGCGGCCAACGCGACGAGATGCCGGCGCAGCACCGCCGACAGTTGCCGTCGCGCGGCTTGCGCAACGGTGCCGCCGCGCCGGCGTAGAGCACGCCAGCGCACCAGGCGGTGAAGCCGCCGGTGCAGCAGGTTCATGGCCCTTCTTTCCGACGTGCCTCGCGGGCCGGGTACTCATGGATGAGGGCGCGGATGTCGTCGAGGGGTTCGCCGGCGGCGACCACCTGCACCCGAACGATACCGGTTACTACGCGATGGCCGATGCGGTGAACTTGAACGCTCTGCTTGGCGCACCGCACAACATCGGCCGTCCATGCCTCGTGGATCCCTCGGCGGTGCAGATCAAGCCGGGTGCCGGAGTGTACGCGACCTGTCATCCGCAGCCTGCCGGCTACACCTACGACGACACCTCGTCGGCGTTGGTCTACTCCAGCCAGTGGACGCACGCGAATTCTTCGGCTGGATACATCTCCGGT
>DASXOA010000365.1:0-6234 GCA_036494675.1 Rugosimonospora sp. | reverse complement strand
GTGGCCCGGCTGCGGCAGATCATCGAGGAGACCGGGGCGCTGCACCGCACGGAGCGGCGGATCGACGAGCTGACCGACGAGGCGCTGACCGCGCTGGACGGCGTGTGGCTCGACGGCGAGGCCGTCAAGGTGCTCCACGAGCTTGCCGAGGCCGCGACCCGCCGCCTGGACTGAACCGGCCCGGCCTGGACCGACCCGCCGCCTGGACTGAACCGACCCGGCCTGGACCGACCCGGCGCCTGAACTGACCCGGCGCCCGGGCTGGAAGCCACCCCGGGGGCCGCGCGCCGGCCGGCGGCGGCCCGTGGCCGGCGGCCGGTGCGACGACCACCGGGGTGACGGCTACCGGGGTACGGCCACGTCGAGTACCGGGATCGGGGCGCCGGAGACCGGGGAGCGCACCGGGCCGAGGCCGCGCAGCAGCAGGTACAGCGGCGCCATGTTGGTACCGGCGCGGCACGCGATGGCCGCCTGGAACACCTCGTACGCCTGCCGCCACGCCTTGGCATCGGCGCCCGCGAGCACCCCGTACCGGTCCCAGATCAGCACGTGCCCCCGCGCCCGGAGCCAGGACAGGTCCGACAGGCAGTCGGCCAGAGTGTCCCAGTTGTGCCCGAACCAGGCCGGGAACGCCAGAATCCGGGCACACTCCTCGTGCGACCGGTTCGCGTCGGTGATCAGGCGCCCGTTCAGCGGGTACGCCGCCCAACCGAGCGCGGTCAGCTCCCGCCGTACCGCGCCGTGGTGCGCCCGGGAGCGCCACAGGTACACCCCGGGCGGTTGGGCGGCCCCGACCACGGCGCCGAGCCGGCCGGTCACCGCGGCACCCGACCGGCCGACCGCCGCACCCGACCGGCCGCTGGCCGCGCCGCTCCGCGGCCCGGTACGCCCGGCATTGGTAGCGTTGCGGTGACGGTCGTCGGAGGGGAGTCATCCGTGGTTGACCCGCCCTCCCACCAGGACCGGCAGTCGGACGGCGACTCCCGCACACCCGCGGGTAACGCCTCGTCGGCGACGAGTGACCTCCACCGCCCAGACATCGATCGACCCCACCCCAGCACGCCCAGGACACCCCCCTCCGATCAACCGGTTTCGGCCCCCCAGCCCCCGGTGTCCTGTGCCTCCGCGCAGTCTGCGCGGCCCGGAGCGTGGAGGCAAGCCGCCGGGCGGACGAAGGACACCGTCACCGGTACCGCCGGATTCGGTGTCGTGGGGTTGATCGGCGCCGGCCAGCTGACCGCCGCCAGCTACCTGGCGGCCGGCGCTCATCCACGCGGCGTTTCCGCCGTCGCCATGTGGCTGTCCGGCACGCTGCTGCTCGGCGGCGCCTGGCTCGGGCTCGGCCGCCGGCTGGACCGGGTACCGCCGCGCCGCCTGCTGGTCATCGGCCTGTCGTGGGTGGTGACGCTGCTGGCCAGCGCGCCGCTGGCCAGCCGGGACGGGTACGCCTACGCCTGCCAGGGCGCACTGGTCACGCACGGAGTCGACCCGTACGCCAACGGGATCGCCGCGCTGCCCTGCCGGTGGCTCCCCTCGGTTCCGTCGCTGTGGTGGCACACGCCGACGCCGTACGGGCCGGTGTGGCTGGTGCTGTCCGGCGGGGCGGACGCCGGCTCGGGCGGCCGGCTGGTCGTGGCGATCGCCCTGCTGCGGGTGATCGCGCTCGCCGGCGTGGCGCTCACCGCCTGGGCCGGTCACCGGCTGGCCCGCACGCTGGGTGTCGACCCGCTGCCGGCCGCGTGGCTCGGCGTGCTGAGCCCGCTGGTGCTCGTGCACGCGGTGTCCGGCGTGCACAACGATGCCCTGCTGGCCGGGTTCGTGGTGGCCGCGTTCGCGGTGGCCGCGCGCCCCGCCGGCATGGCGTGGGCCGCCCCCGCCGCTCGGGCGGTCGCGGCCGGCGCGCTGCTCGGGCTGGCCGTCGGCGTCAAGGCGACCGCGCTGGTCGCGCTGCCGTTCGTGGTGCTCCTGGTCGCCGGCGACCGGCGCTGGTGGGCGATCATCCGCTCCGGGGTGGCGACCTGCCTCGGGCTCGCCGCCGGCTACGCGGCGTTCGCCGTGCCCAGCGGGTACGGGCTGGGCTGGCTTGCTGCCCTGCACGGGACCACCCAGCTGATCCAGTGGACCTCGGTGCCCACCGGCCTCGGCATGGCCGCCGGCTACCTGGCCCGGGGACTGGGCCGGCCCGGTCTCGCCACGCCGGCCCTGACCGCGGCCCGGGCGGCCGGCCTGCTGGTCCTCGCGGTCGCCCTGGTGGCGTTGTGGCTGCGGGCGCGACGCCAGGCGGCGCGGCCCGGGCCGGTGGTGGTCGCCGCGGGGGTCGCCATGGTCGCGACCGTGGTGCTGGCTCCGGTGGCCTTCCCCTGGTACCTGCTGGCGCCGCTGGCCGTGCTGGCGTACTCCGCCACCGGCGACCGGGCCCGGTACCGGCTCGCGCTGGTCACGGCCGGGCTGGCGCTGCTCGTGCTGCCCGACGGCACCGGGCTGGCCGCGCTGACCAAGCTGCCCGGCGCGCTGCTGGACACGGCCCTGGTCGTCACGGTCCTGGTGGCGCTGCTCCGGCGCCGCCACGCCGCCCGAGCCACGCCCACAGCGACAGAGTGCTGAGCACCAGCGCGAACCCGAAGGCGAGATCCTCCACCGGCGCGTACGCCAGGCGCCAGCCGATGATCGCGTGGGGGTTGTACCGGACGATCCGCCGGCCGGTGAGCACACCGTTCGCGATCAGCTGACCGGCCAGCACGATCGGGTACGTCAGCCAGAACGTCCGGGACGTGACCAGCCGGGTACCGAGCAGGAACAGGTCCAGCAGCAGCGCCCCGGCCACCCCGACCGCCGCCGCTTCCGTGTAGGTCACCGGGTCACGTCGCTCCGGCGCCGGCCGGCATCGTCGCGCCACCGGCCCCGGCCGGGATCGTCGCGCCGCCGGCCCCGGGTGAGGCGTACCGCCTCGTACCCGAGCACCGAGCACACCGGTACCACGACGAAGAACAGCAGTTCCTCCAGCGGCAGCCGGCCGGGCAGCCGGACCCCGGTGATCTGGGCCGGGTCGTAGCTCCAGTGGTGCGCGGCGATGGCGGCGACGTCCCAGCCGCCGAAGATCAGCACTATCGGTACGACGGTCAGGAGCAGCCGCCGCCACTGGCGCAGCACCCGTACCCGCAGCACCGGCTCCAGCCACAGCGCACCGGCCAGGCACCCGGCCAGCACCGCCAGGTACGTCAGGTGGCGCATCGCGAGCCGGTCGACGGGCGGCGGGACGCCCACCGGGAGCAGGGTGACGGGCGGGTGGCGCTCATCCGCCGGTCAGAAGCCCAGAGCCTGGGCCCGGCGCTTGACCTCGGTCGCCCGGTCGCCGGACAGCGCCTCGGCGGGCGTTCCGGGCAGCGAATCGTCGACGGTGTACAGCCACCGCAGCGCCTCTTCGTCGTTGTACCCAGCGTCGTGCAGCAGGGTCAGGACCCCCGGGAGGTGCTTACGGACGGACGGGGTGGCGATCAGCTCGGCAGGCACCCGCAGGACGCCGTCGCGGCGCACCGCGATCAGGTTGCGGTCCCGGATGAGCTGGTGCACCCGGGTCACCGGCATGTCCAGCTGGTCGGCGAGGTCGGGCAGGTTGATCCAGTCGGCCGGTTCGACGGTCCGGCCGGTCGCGGAGACGGAGTCGGTCACCTCACCACCTTGCCACGTCCGTCCCGCCGGCGGGCCGCCTGTCCCGGCGCGACGACCGGCACCGAGGAAGGGGAAGGCCCATGAGCCGCTGGCGGTCGACGCGCGACGACCCCGCCGGGTCCGGCCTCCCGGCGCAGAGACCCGGGTACCCGGACCGGGACGGCACCACCCCGCGGTACCCGCCGTACGACGGGGACGAACGGGACGAAGCGCCCCGACCCGCGGCCACCGCCGCCGGGGTCGCCCTGGTCGTCGCCGGTGGCCTCGCCGGCACGTATCTCGCCGTGGCCGGGGGCCTGGGCGCGCTGGCCAGCGCCGAGCCGTCCGGTACCGGGTCGGCGCCCACCGCGCCGCCCGCTAGCGCGCCGCCCGTCACCGCACCGCCCGCCACTCCGGGCTCCGTTGCCGCGCCACCCGCCGAATCCCCGGGCGCGGCGACCCTGCCGGACAGCCCGGCCGTACCCGCCTCCTCCGCCGGGCCTCCGGCCCGGCTGTCCACCCGGCCGACTCCGGGCACGCCGACCCAGCAGGGCTGCGCGTGCACCACCGGGCAACCCTCGGCCAGCGACTCAGCGTCGCCCACGTCGACACCCTCGGTAACCAGGGGGTCGTCGACGCCCTCCGACCCCCCGCCCCCCGACCAGCAATGACCAGGCGCGGTACCGCATCGTGGCCACGCTGTGGCATCCTGACTGCCGTCAACCACGTGTGGCGCAACGCGCCAGAGAATCGTCCGGACTCGCCTCGTAGACTTGCCTGCTGATGGACACCAAGGTCGTCGATTTACTCATCGGAGCGCTGATTGACGGGCGCTATCGCATCCGCGGACGGGTCGCCCGCGGTGGAATGGCGACCGTGTACACGGCCACCGACGAGCGGCTGGAGCGCACGGTCGCACTGAAGATCATCCACCCGACCCAGCCGCGCGACCCGCACTTTCTGGAGCGGTTCACCGACGAGGCCAAGACCATCGCCCGGCTCACCCACCCGAACGTGGTCGCCGTCTACGACCAGGGCGTGCACGAGGGCCTGCCGTATCTGGTCATGGAGTACGTCCGCGGCCGCACCCTGCGCGAGATGCTGTCCGACCGGCGCCGGCTGAGCCCGCAGGAGTCGCTGGCAATCCTGGAACAGGTGCTGTCCGCGGTCGCCGCCGCGCACCGGGCCGGCCTGGTCCACCGGGACATCAAGCCGGAGAACGTCCTGGTCGCCGAGGCGCCGGGCGGCGGGAGCCTGGTCGACGCCGTGGTCAAGGTGGCCGACTTCGGGCTGGCCCGGGCGGTCGAGGCCAGTGCCGACGACAACGGCGGCCAGTTGCTGGCGACCGTCGCGTACGTGGCTCCCGAACTGGTCACCGACGGGCGAGCCGATCCCCGGACCGACATCTACTCCGCGGGCATCGTGCTGTTCGAGATGCTCACCGGCCGGGTCCCCTATGACGGGGACAAGCCCGTCGAGATCGCCTGGCGCCACGTCGACCAGGACGTGCCGCCGCCGTCCAGGTATGTCGCCGGGCTGCCCGCGGTACTGGACGACCTGGTCACCAGGTCGACCCGGCGCGATCCGGGCGGCCGGCCGAGCGACGCCGCCGTGATGCTGGCCGAGGTCCAGGCGGCACGCGAGGAGATCGGCACCGCCGCCGCCGGCGCACATGCCGCCGCGGCGCCGACCATCGCCGTACCGGTCTCCCCCGCCGTCTCGGCGACCCAGATCATCGCAATGCCGAACACGATGCCCAACCAGCGCCCGTCGTGGGCCAGGCTGCCCGAGGCCCCACAGCAGCCCCGTCCGAACACCGGCACCGTGCACCGCGGCGGTGACCTCCTGGATCGCGACAAGCCCAGCCTGGGCCAGCGGTACTCGGCGCTGGTCAACACCACGAAACGGCGCCGGATGGTCGCCGTGGCGCTGGTCCTCGTCGGGCTGCTCGTCGCGGGCGGGGGCTGGTGGTTCGGCCTGGGCCGGTACACGTCGGCTCCGTCACTGATCCAGCTCTCCCAGGCGCAGGCCCAGACGATGGCCAGGCAGCACGGGCTCAAGGTGAAGATCGGCGACGGCCGGTACGAAGACAAGATCGCCAAGGGTGTCGTGGTCGGTCAGGAACCGGGTGGGAAGCAGCGGATCCTGCGGGGTGGCACCATCACCCTGAACCTCTCCCGCGGCCCCGAGCGCTACACCGTCCCGAACGAGCAGGGCCGGGTGTACAGCGAAGCGGCGGCCGCCCTGACGGCGGAAAAGATGGTCCCCAAGCGGGTCGACGCGTACGACAACTCGCTGCCGGCCGGCTTCGTGCTGAACACGGACCCGCCGTCCGGTACGGTCGTTCCGCCGGGCGCCCAGATCACCGTCACGGTCAGCAAGGGTAAGGCGCCGATCACGGTCCCGAACGTCATCGGTGAGGATCAGGCGACCGCCCAGCAGCAACTTCAGGCGCTCGGCCTGCAGGTCGCCTTCACCCAGCAGCAGAGCGACAAGCCGGCCAACCAGGTGATCAACCAGAGCATCCCCGACAACGCCGGGGTGGAGAAGAACACGACGATCATCCTGACCGTCAGCACCGGCCCG
>DASXOA010000364.1:0-15145 GCA_036494675.1 Rugosimonospora sp. | reverse complement strand
CTGGAGTGCGGCCAGCGTCCGGCGTGCCTGGGTGGTCTCTCCGGCCAGGACCTGCTCGCTCAGATCGCCGGCCAGGCCCGCGGCGCTGGCGAGATGGCCGTGGGCTTCCCAGCCGCGCAGCACCAGCCAGCCGGCGCCGAGTGACAGCACGCAGACGGCGATGGTGACGGCGAGCAGCGCCCGGCGCAGCCTCCGGCGACGCCTGCGGCGCCGTGACCGGTAGACCACGGACGAGCCGGCCATCTCATCACCACGCTTCCCCGGTTTTGGACCTAAGGCCTTTTACGGACGCACTGCCCTAGACATCTATAACATGCCTCATAGCGCCCGTAGGTCGTAACGGGGCTAAATGCGGACAATCGCCCCCGATGCGGGACGGAGTGGACGGTGTCGGCGCGGGCGTCACGCCGGTGTCGGCGGCCGTGCCGCGCTCCCGCGTACCGGGGGCCGGGGAGCGTGCGAACGGCTCCGGTAGCGTGTCCCGGGCAGAGCACCGACAAGTACCGGAAGAGGGCGTCCATGCCAAGGCTGCAGATCATCGTCGCCAGTACCCGACCGGGCCGCGTCGGCCTGCCGGTGGCGGAGTGGTTCCGCGACCGGGCGATCAAGCACGGTGGCTTCGAGATCGAGTTCGTCGACCTCGCGGAGATCAAGCTGCCGTTCATGGACGAGCCGAACCACCCGAGGCTGCGCCGCTACACCCACCAGCACACCAAGGACTGGAGCGCGTCCGTCGACCGGGCGGACGCGTTCGTCTTCGTGATGCCGGAGTACAACTACGCCTTCACGGCGCCGCTGAAGAACGCCATCGACTACCTGCACTACGAGTGGCAGTACAAGCCGGTGGGGCTGGTCAGCTACGGCGGCGTCTCCGCCGGTACCCGCGCGGCGCAGATGATCAAGCAGGTGGTCACGACCCTGAAGATGGTTCCGGTCTTCGAGGCGGTCTCCATCCCGTTCGTGGCCCAGTTCCTGGACGACGAGGGGCAGTTGCGGGCCAACGAGGTGATGGACGCCGCGGCCACCACCATGCTCGACGAACTGGTCCGGTGGGTGGCGACGCTGGCTCCGATGCGCGAGGCGAAGGCCTAAGCGCCGGGAGGCACACCGGCCGGGGACGCGGTCTCGGGCTGGGTCTGGGGCTGCGGCTCGGTCTCGGGCTGGGCCTCGGTCTCGGTGTGCGGCTCGTCGGTCTGCGGCTCGTCGGCTCCGGATCTGCCGGGCGGCGTGGGGGGCAGCAGCCTGCTCAGCGCCGCGTTGCCGAGCGTCGCGCCGGTGGCCGCCCCGGCCGCGATCGTCCACCCGATCGGCCCCAGCGGCGTACAGCCGAAGAACTGGCTGACCCCGGGGGTCTGGATGACCGCCGCGAGTACCCCCGCGGACGCCACCGTGGCCGCCAGCGTGGCCGGGTTGGCGCCGCCGGCCAGCAGCGTCTGCCCGAGTTGGGTGCCGACGAGCGCGGCCAGCGCGATGGTGCCGGCCCGGCGGGGACCGGTGACCCGGCCCAGCGTCCAGCCGGTGGTGGCGCCGAGCGCCGTGGAGGCCGCCCGTACCGCGATCTCCCGGGTGAGGATGCTGTCCAGGGACGCGTCCGGCCCCTCGCGCAGCAACGCGTCGCCGCCGGTGGCCTTCGGCGGCCGGACCGCGATGGCCATCGCCGGTGCCAGGTCGGTGAGCAGGTTGACCAGCAGCAGTTGCCGGGCGGTCAGCGCGGACCGGCCGGTGACCGCCGCGCTCAGCACGCTGAACGTGATCTCGCCGAGGTTGCCGCCGACGAGGATGCTCAGGGCGTGGCGTACCGATGACCACATCGCCCGTCCCTCGATCAGCGCGGCGATGATGGTCTCCAGCCGGTCGTCGCTGACCACCAGGTCGGCGGCCGCGCTGGCGGCCGGCGTACCGCGCTGACCCAGCGCGATGCCGACGTCGGCGAGCCGGATCGCCGGGGCGTCGTTGGCGCCGTCGCCGGTCATCGCGACGGTACGGCCGCCGCGCTGCAGGCTCTGGATGATGCGTACCTTGTGGGCCGGGGTGCACCGGGCGACCACATCGGTCTCGGCCAGCAGCCGGGCGAGCCCGTCGTCGTCGACCTCATCGAGTTCGGACCCGGTGACCACCCGCTGGGCCTTGCCGTCCATGCTGATCGTGGCGGCGATGGCCTCGGCGGTAGCCGGATGGTCGCCGGTGATCATGATGGTGTGCACGCCGGCTTCCCGGATGCGCCGTACGGCGGGGGAGGCGCTCTCCCGTACGGAGTCGGCCAGCGTGAGGAATCCGACGAAGGTCAGGTCCCCGACGTCCTCGTCGCACACGGTGGGGGAGGAGTGCGGCCGCTCGGCGACGGCCAGTACCCGGTGGCCCGCACCGGCGTGCCGCTCCAGGATCCCGAGCAGCGCCTCGCGCTCCGGCTCGCCCAGCGGCCGGTCCGCCCCGTCGACCCGCTGGCTGGTGCAGCGCGGCACGATGGTCTCGGGGGCACCCTTCACGCTCAGCAGGTGCCCGTCCCGGCCGGTACCGACGGTCGCGTGGTACCCGCGGGACGGCTCGAACGGCAGCGTGCAGGCGTGTTCCCAGCCGGGCGCGCCGGTGTCCACCTCGATCCCCGCGCGCCGGGCCCCCTCGAGTACCGCCTGGTCGGTCTGCAGCGACGTGCCCGACGTCGGATCGGCCGGGGTGGCCCGCAGGGCGGCGGCGAGCACCGGGCGCAGCGACTCGTCGAGCGTGCCGAGGTTGGCGTACCGGTCGCCGGCGCCGACCCCGGCGAGGCCGAGCCGCCCCTCGGTGAGCGTGCCGGTCTTGTCGAAGCACAGCACGTCCACCCGTCCGAGCGCCTCGATGGTCCGCGGGTTGCGCACCAGCGCCCCCTGCTTGGCCAGCCGCCGGGCCGCGGCGAGTTGGGCCGCGCTGACCAGGAACGGCAGCCCCTCGGGCACCGAGGCGACCGCGAGGTTGGCCGCCTCGGCGGCCGTCTCGGCCAGCGGTACCCCGCGCAGCAGTCCGGCACTGGCGACCGCGGCGGCCGAGGCGGCCGCCAACGGCACCGCGGTGCGGGTCAGCTTCCCCAGCCGTACCTCGACGCCGGTGGCCGGCGGGGCCTGGCGGGCCAGCGCCATGCCGCGGCCGACCTCGGTGTCCACGCCGACCGCGACCACCACCGCGCTGCCCTGGCCGGCGGCGACCGTGGTGCCCTCGTAGAGCATCGAACTCCGGTCGGCGACCGCCGCCGCGATGACCGGCGCGCTGGCCTTGCCGACCGGGAGCGATTCGCCGGTCAGCGACGACTCGTCCGCCTCCAGGCCGTACGCCTCGATCACCCGGCAGTCGGCCGGGATCACGTCGCCGGGGGTGAGGGCGATGACGTCACCGGGTACCAGGTCCCCGGCGGCGATGATCTGCTCGCTACCGTCGCGGCGGACCCGCGCGGAGACCATCGAGCGGGACAGCAGCGCGGCCAGCGACCGGTCGGTGGCGACCCGCTGCACCGCGCCGACCAGGGCGGTCAGGCCGAGTACCCCGCCGACCAGGCCGGCGTCCACCGGCGAACCGACGACCGCGGACAGGCCGGCGCCGGTGGCCAGTACCGGGGCGAGCGGGTTGGCCAACTCCTCGACGAAGGCCTGGCCCAGTCCCATGCTTCCGGTGCCCTCGCCGGCGGTGCCCTGCGCCCGGTGGTGCGCCTCCTCGGCCGACAGGCCGTCCGGCCCGGTACGCAGCCGTTCCAGGACACTCGCCGCCGGCATGAGGTGCCACGGCACGTTCGCGCCGGGAGGGCTCACCGGTTCACCGTCGAGCTTCTGGGCGCTCCACAGCCCGGCCGCCATGGCCACCCCGGCCGTGGCGTTGACCGCGTTGAGCGTACGGGTCGGCAGCCGTCGGGGCGGGGAGGTGAACGCGGCCAGGGCGCCCAGGCCGGTACCGGCGCGGGACAGCGTGATGCTGTGCCGGGCCACCGCCCGGGCCATCCCCGCGGCGTCGACGACCAGGGCCGCCGTGCTGAGGTCCTTGTCGAGCAGCAGGTGCGCGCCCCACGGCGGCTCGTCGGCCTTCCCGGGCACCCCGAGCCCGCAGTCGCTGGCCCCGAGCGCATGCCGGTCGGCGGATACCAGCATCACCACGGCACCCTCGCTCTGCAGGGCGCGGACCGAGTCGGCGAGCCGCGGGCCACCGGGCATCAGCCGGTCGGCGAACTCGTGGCGCCGCCCGTCCCCGCCTGCCACCACGAGGCGCATCCCGGCCCGGCGGGCCGCCGAGGCCACCACGTCCAACTCCGGCGTCGGCTCGGTCTCGGAGCGGACCAGGGCGGCGAGGCGCTCGCCCCGCGCCAGGCCGAGCACGGTACCGCCCGCCTCGCCCAGCCGGCGGGCCTCCTCGCTGTCGGTCTGGCCGTCCAGGGCCACCTGCTCCACCGGGGCCAGGACCCAGTCGTCCTCCTCGCGCCGCGCGGTCGGCTCGTCCGGGTCGAACAACGCGAACGCCGCGGTGGCCACCTCTTCGGGGTCGGCGTCGGTCAACGGAACCAGGTCGGTCAGCATGGCGCGGTCGGAGCCCACCGCGTCCTCGTCGAGGACCAGGGTGTCGATGCGTTCGAGTTCCCGCAGCACCGCACGGTCCATCGCGATCACCCCACGCTGGGCGAGGATCCGGCCGAGCCGGGCCGCGTACGCTTCCCGGCCGCCGAAGGCCGCCTTCGGCAGCGCGGACAGCGCGAGGGCGGCGGAACGCTTGAAGCCCGCCAGCGGAATGGTGAGGGCACCGGCCGCCGCGCCGGCGGTCAGGATCCGGTTCGCGTAGCGTTCCAGGGGCCCGTCCGGCACCGGTACCGGCCGGATCTGGGCGACCCGCCCCGCGGCGGCCCGGGACGGCGTACCGGTCAGCCGCTCCTCGGCGGCCGCCCAGGCCGCCTGTTGCGCCCGCGCCTCGCGCCACTGCAGGATCCGCTGGGTGCCGTCGACCGCGATGCCGGTCCAACCGCCGGCCAGCCCCTGTGACAGCGCCTCGATCAGCGGCAGGACCGAGTCGGCGCGCCGCTGACCGTGCAGCCACCGGGCGGCCAGCGCGTGCAGGCGGGGATGCAGGTCGACCATGTTGGCCAGGCCGGCCAGTTCGCCGGGCAGTGGCGCGAACGGCAGCACCCGGGTCAGCACCGACAACCCGAGGCCGACTCCGTCCGCGGCCAGCGTCGAGAGCGCCTTGCGGGTGCGCGGCCCCTCCTCGGGCGGGTGGGGCGGCTCCAGGTCGCCGTCGGGCGCCAGCCCGTCCGTCCGCTCGGCCTCCGCGACCGTCGACAGGAGGTCCGCGAGTCGCGGCTCGGGTGGCTCGACCGCGACGATGACCCGTGCCGTGGGCGCGTTGACCCGGGCCCAGGCCACGCCGGGGAGCCGCTCCAGCATCTGCTCGACGCGGGCGGCGAGGACCTCGGCGCCGTCGCGCTCGACCCCGCGTACCTCGATGTGATGCCGGCCCGGCACCGACCAGACGCACCGGTTGGTCCCGCTGGCGGCGCGGGCGAGCCGGTGCAGGGCCGATCCGGCGGCGCGGGACAGCCCGGAGACCAGAATCGGTACCCCGGTCACGCCGAGAGCGGCCGCCCGCCTGGGCAGTGTCATCGACTCACCTGTCCCACGCGCCGCGCCGTCGCGCCCCGACGCATGGATCGCGTCAGGGGTGGAATACCAGAGGGGTAACCGGAGGAGGCAGAAATGACCATCACAGTCCCGTGCGCCGTCACGGACGACGCCCACGCCAGGCGCGTACGCCTGTATCCGCAGCGGTTCCGGCTGCCACTGATCGGTGGCGTCATAGTGCCCCCTCCCGGTCAGATGGCCTACTTCGCGGGCCTCGGCATCCTCGCCGCGGTCGAGGTCATCGAGTGGCCGCTGGCCCTGGTGATCGGCACCGGGCACCTGCTCGCCGAGCAGCACTGGTCGCGGTTCCTGCGCGGGCTGGGCGGGGCGGCCGAGGAAGCGTGAGGGGGGCCCGGTCGCGGGCTAGGCGTACCGGCGACCGGCTCAGCTGTTCGGTGGTGCCGCGTACACCGCGGCGGCGAAACGCTGGACCTCCCGCTCGGTCAGGTTGGTGGCGATGTCGGCCTCGGTGATGATGCCCACCAACTGCTGCTGATCCAGCACCGGAAGGCGGCGGATCGTGTTCTCCGCCATCCGGCGCAACGCCTCGCCGATGTCCGCGTCGGCGTCGACCGACACCGGCATGCCCCGGGCCAGGTCCCCGGCCCGCATCTGCTGCGGATCGGCGCCCTCGGCGATACACCGCACCACGATGTCGCGATCGGTGAGGATGCCGCGCAGGCTGCCGTCCTCACCGCAGATCGGGACCGCGCCGACATGCAGATCACGCATGGCCCGCGCGGCGATGCTCAGCGACTCGTTCTCGCCGACACACTTCACGCCGGTATGCATGATCTCCCGAGCGGTCGTCATGGCCGCCTCTCCCTCCTCGCATACAGGCCGCCCCCCGCGGCGAGGCCGCCGGCCTGCCGCACTGGACGTCCTCTCACGCTAACCGGCCGGCCCCTTCGCCAGGGCCGGAATCGATGTGCTTGCCGCTGCCGGGGAGACCGCCGCGCATATTGGGATCCCTTCCGGGTAGGCCAGGCACGGCGCGCCGGCACGCGTGCCATGAGGAGGAGAGGCGCATGCAGACCCGAGCGAAGGCCATGGGTCACCAGATACACCCGATGTTGGTGGCGTTTCCCCTGGGGTTGCTGGCCACCGCGGTGATTTTCGACATCGTGTACCTCATCACCGACCGGGCCGGATTCGAAATCGCGGCAGCGTACACGATCGGCGCCGGGGTCATCGGCGGAATCCTGGCCGGACTGTTCGGCGCGGTCGACGCGGCCTCGATCCCGTCCGGTACCCGGGCCAAGCGGGTCGGTCTGTTGCACGGCACGGGCAACGTCGCGGCGCTGGTGCTGTTCGCGATCAGCTGGGTGCTGCGCGAACGGGCGGTCGGCTGGCATCCCGGCACGGTGGCGCTGGTGCTCAGCTTCGTGGGCATCGTGATCCTCGTCGGTACGGCGTGGCTCGGCGGCGAACTGGTGGAACGGCTGGGTGTCGGGGTCGCTCCGGGCGCCGACGTGAACTCGCCGAGTTCGCGGTCGTCGCAGCACGGCGGGCTCGCCAGCCACTGACCGGAGGTCGACTCGGGTCAGACCGGAGGTCGACTCGGCTCAGCTCGCCGGATGCTCGGTGAGGAGGATGTCACGCAGCCGGCCGACCAGGCGCAGCGACGCCTCTCGGTCGCGCTGCCAGACGTTGCGGCCGAAGATGAGACCGGTCGCGCCCGCCCGCATCGACTCGGTCGCCTTCTCCAGCATCGTCTCGTCGCCGGCCTTCTCGCCGCCGGACACCAGGACGAGCGAGCGGCCGGCCGCCGAGACGACCGCGTCGATCGCCTGCTGGTTGGTGAACTCACCGTCGTACGGCGTCGGGACCGCGCTGCGCTTCTCCGGCTTCGGGAAGTTCACCTTCACCACGTCGGCGCCCAACTCGCTGGCGATGCGTGCCGCGTAGTGCACGGAGTAGAAGGAGTCCTTGCCGCCCTTGGCGTCGATCGCCGTACCCCGCGGGTACGCCCAGATGATCAGCGGTATGCCGAGCCGCTGCGCGTCCCGGCGCACGGTCATGAACTGCGTGAAGTCCTCGTGCTGCGCGGGCGTGCCGATGTAGAGCGTGTAGCCCACCGCGTCGGCGCCCAGCCGCACCGCGTCCTCCACGGTCGCGTTGAACGGGGACAGGGCGTAGTCATCGGACGGGATCTCGGTCTTGCCGTTGAGCTTGAGGATCAGCGGGACCTCGCCGGCGTAGTCCCAGTAGAACTTCTCGGCCAGGCCGATCTGGATGGCGATGCCGTTGAACCCGCCCTCGATGGCCAGCCGGATGATGTACGTCGGATCCGCCGCGGCCGGGTTGGCGAAGAAGTCCCGGGGACCGTGCTCCAACCCCTGGTCGTACGGCAGGAAGATGGCCCTGCCGTTGCCCGGCCCGTGCTGGTACAGGATGCGGTGCAGCCGCGCCTTCTTGCCGGTGTCGAGCCCCAACTGGCGCAGCGGTTTGTGGTTGCCCGTCATGGTTTCCTCTCTACCCACCTGCGCCACGCGAAACGGTTCCACCGAGGGGGGATCAGGGATCAGCCGGGCCCCGGCCCGGCCGACGGGGGGATCAGCCGGGCTGATCAGCCGGGCTCCGGCTCGGCCGGCTGCCAGGACCAGTCGCGCACCTCGGGCAGGTCCTCGCCGGTGTCGCGGACGTAGTCGCGATGCTCCGCGCGCTTGTCGACCATCCGCTGGCGCAGAGTGGCGGCCCGGCGGGACAGGCCGGGTACCCGGTCGATGACGTCCATGACGAGGTGGAAGCGGTCCATGTCGTTGAGCACCAGCATGTCGAAGGGCGTCGTGGTGGTGCCCTCCTCCTGGTACCCGCGCACGTGGATGTTGCCGTGGTTCGCGCGCCGGTACGTCAACCGGTGGATCAGCCACGGGTACCCGTGGTAGGCGAAGATGACCTGGCGGTCGGTGGTGAAGATGGCGTCGAACTCGGCGTCCGGCAACCCGTGCGGGTGCTCGGACTCCGGTTGCAGCCGCATGAGGTCCACCACGTTGACCACCCGTGCCCGCAGGTCCGGCAGGTGCGTGCGCAGCAGGTCGGCGGTGGCGAGCACCTCCATCGTCGGAACGTCGCCGGCCGCGGCCAGCACGACGTCGGGGTCGCCCGCGTCGTTGGACGCCCACTCCCAGATGCCCAGGCCGCGCCCGCAGTGCCGTTGCGCGGAGCCGATGTCCAGCCAGGTCGGGGCCGGGTTCTTGCCGGCCACGATGACGTTGATGTAGTCCCGGCTGCGCAGGCAGTGGTCCGTGACGCACAGCAGGGTGTTGGCGTCGGGCGGCAGGTACACCCGGACGACCTCGGCCTTCTTGTTCATCACGTGGTCGATGAAGCCGGGATCCTGGTGGGAGAAGCCGTTGTGGTCCTGGCGCCAGACGTGCGAGGTGAGCAGGTAGTTCAGCGACGGGATCGGCCTGCGCCAGGCCAGTTGCCGGCTGACCTTCAGCCACTTGGCATGCTGGTTGACCATCGAGTCGACGATGTGCACGAACGCCTCGTAGCACGGGAACAGGCCATGCCGGCCGGTGAGCAGGTACCCCTCCAGCCAACCCTGGCAGGTGTGCTCGGACAGGATTTCCATGACGCCGCCGCGCGGCCCGAGGTGCTCGTCGACCGGGGCGATGGTGGCCTGCCACACCTTGTCGGTCACCTCCAGTACGGCGCCGAGCCGGTTGGACTCCGTCTCGTCGGGCCCCACGATGCGGAAGTTGTGGTACGGCCGGTTGGTGGCCATGACATCGCGCAGGAACGTGCCGAGCACACTGGTGGCGCCGGCCTTCGAGCCGGGCACCACGCCGTACCGCCGGAAGTCCGGCAGTTCCAGCTCGCGTGGCTGCCGGCCACCGTTGGCGTGCGGGTTGCCGCTGAGCCGTGCGGTGCCGTGCGGTAGCCAGTCCACAATGGACTGTACGGGGGCGCCGTACCGGTCGAACAGTTCCTCGGGACGGTACGACAGCATCCAGTCCCGCAGCATCGTCAGGTGCCGGCTGTCCTCGCGGACGGCACCGAGCGGTACCTGGTGGGCCCGCCACGTGCCCTCGACCGGCTGGCCGTCGACCTCCCGTGGGCCCGTCCACCCCTTGGGCGTACGCAGCACGATGATCGGCCACTGTGGACGGTCGTCGATCCCGTCCTGGCGGGCGGCCTGCTGCACTGAGGCGATCTCGTCGAAGACGGCGTCGAGGGTGGCGGCCAGCATCTGGTGCACCGACTCCGGGTCGTAGCCCTGCACCAGATAGGGCCGGTACCCGTACCCGGCGAGCAGATCCTCCAACTCGTCGTCGCCGATGCGGGCGAGCACCGTGGGGTTGCCTATCTTGTACCCGTTCAGGTGCAGGATCGGCAGCACGGCCCCGTCCGTCACCGGGTCGAGGAACTTGTTCGAGTGCCAGGACGCGGCCAGCGGCCCGGTCTCCGCCTCACCGTCGCCGATGACACACGCGACCACGAGGTCGGGGTTGTCCAGGGCGGCGCCGTACGCGTGGGACAGCGAGTAGCCCAACTCGCCGCCCTCGTGGATCGACCCGGGGATCTGTGGCGCGACGTGCGAGGGGATCCCGCCGGGGAAGGAGAACTGCTTGAACAGCCGGGCCATGCCCCGCTCGTCCAGCGACACCGAGGGGTACACCTCGCTGTAGGTACCTTCCAGCCAGGCGTTCGCGACCATACCGGGGCCGCCGTGACCGGGTCCCGTCACGTAGATCATGTCCTGGTCGCGGGTCGCCACGATCCGGGACAGGTGGGCGTAGAGCAGGTTGAGGCCGGGGGTGGTGCCCCAGTGGCCGAGCAGCCTCGGCTTCACGTCCTCGGGCAGGAGCGGCTCGCGCATCAGCGGGTTGCCCAGCAGGTAGATCTGGCCGACCGACAGGTAGTTCGCCGCGCGCCAGTACCCGTCGATGGCATGCAGTTCCGGCGGGCTCAGGGGTGCGCTGTCGACGATGATCATGGGCTACCTCTCCTTCGCGGCCGGGGGTGTCCGGACCGGTACCACGACCACCGGGCAGACCCCGGCGTGGATGGCGGCCTCGGCGACCGAGCCGAGTACGGTGCGCGCGAGCCGTCCGTGCCCGTGGCTGCCCAGTACCAGCAGGTCGGCGCCGGAGGCCGCGCCGACCAGCGTCTCGGCCGGATCGCCCCGGACGACCTCGCCGTCGACCCCGACGCGCGGGTACTCGCCGCGCGCGGCCGCGATGGCCTCGGCGAGCACCTGTTCGGCGTACCGCCGCGGGTCGGCCAGGTCGTTGGCGATGATCAGGGTGCGCCGGAGGTTGTCCGGGTGCCATGCGGTGATCGCGCGTACCGTGCCGTCCCGGCCGCCCGCCTCGGCGACGGCCCAGCGCAGGGCCCGGCACCCGCCGTCCGAGCCGTCCACACCGACGACGATGCGGTACCCGCGCTCCATCGCTGTCTCCTCACCCGGTGGCCGGCCCGGGACGTGCGCCCGCACACCCTGCGGCTATGCCCGCTGTGGCGGCAGGCATTCGGCCGGGGTGGTCGGCACGACGGTGCGCTGGATCAGGTGGGCGTTTTCGAGCTCTTTGAGGTGTTGCGAGAGTACGGGCTCGCCGATGCTCGACCTGTCGCCGGATCTCGCCGTACCGGCGCAATCGGCCGAAAACAGCGGATTCAACCGATCGCCGTCCGTAATGACCCGGCACGCCCGCTCTGGCCGGCCGGCAGCCGGCCGCGACTCGCGGCCGCTGTGACGCATCGTGGAGAGCGCTCCCTACGACGTCATTGATCGACGTTGACATAGAGGAAGACCGCTCCTAATCTCGTGGAGACCGCTCTCCCGATCGTCCCCACGAGCAACGGCAACCCAAGCACCAGCAACGCCGCGCGCCCGCACGGGTGCGCGACCCAGCAACCTTCGCAACGCCCGCGGCGGGTGCCGCGGGCCGCGGCGCTGGCGGATCGGCCGACGTCTGGGCCTGGCGGTGTCGAGGCGCCCGAGACCAGGCACACCAGCGACCGCGACGGACTCTCCAGCCATCGACACAACAGTTGTGCGGCCCGCTCCTCGTCCGTCGGCCGCCGCGGAGGATGCCATGTTCAGACCCTTACGGACGCCCTCGCGGCGCAGAGCCCACCCGGGCGTGGCGGCGCTCGGCGTCGGCGTGCTGCTGGCCACGCTGATCTCGTGGCTGCCGGCCGAGACCGCGTTCGGTTCGACCGGCCTTCCCGTCGTAGAGAACTTCGAGGGCACCCTGCCCATCACGACCGCGAGCCCGGGCATCTTCCCGTTCGGCAGCGACGCGGCGAGCACCCCGACCCTGACCCAGGTAGCGGTCGCCGACCGGCCGGGCGCCGACGCCGGCAACCACGGCCTCGACGTCACCTACCACGTCGGCACGTACGGCGGCTTCAGCAACAACCTGTCGACCGCGCAAAACTGGAGCGGGTACGGCGGCTTCAGCTTCTGGGTCAAGGAGACCGCCAGCGGCCAGCGCATCGAGTTCGAAATCAAGGACGGCGGCACCGACGGCGAGCACGCCGAACTGTGGCAGTCCTTCTTCACCGACTCCGCGACCGGGTGGCAGCAGATCAAGGTGCCGTTCGGCGACTTCGTCAAGCGCTCCGACTACCAGCCCTCCGGCGCCCCGTCCGACGGCACCCTCAACCTCACGTCGATGTGGGGCTACGCCGTCAACCTGGCCGGCTCCTCCAGCGGCGACCTGATCCTCGACGACGTCGTGCTGTACGGCACCGCCCAGCCCACGGCCGGCCCGGCCAAGGACGTGTACGCCACCGACCAGGGCGGCTCGGTGTCCGTCGGCGTGGTCGCGAACCAGCCCGGCGGCGGGCCGCTGGGCAACGACGTGTCGATCGGGTACACCCTCGGCGGCGGTACCGCCACCGCCGGTACGGACTTCACCGCCGGCAGCGGCACGCTGACCTTCCCGGCCGGTACGCCGTCCGGGACCGTGAAGACGCTGGCCGTGCAGACTTCCGGCGGCCACCCGGCGTCGGTCGCCAAGACCATCCCGGTCACGTTGACCGCCACCGGGGCCACCCTGACCGCCGCCAGCGCCACCGTCGTCATCAACGCGCACGGGCTGCCGTACCAGAACGCGTCGCTGCCGGTCGCGCAGCGGGTCGCCGACCTCATGTCGCGGATGAGCCTCGCGGACAAGGTCGGTCAGATGACCCAGGCCGAGCGGGCCGCCGTCGGCAACGGCGGGGACATCGCCACGTACCGGCTGGGCTCGCTGCTGTCCGGCGGTGGGTCGGTGCCGACGCCCAACACCCCGCAGGCGTGGGCCGACATGATCGACAACTTCCAGTTGCACGCACAGGCGACCCCGCTGCAGATCCCGCTGATCTACGGCGAGGACTCGGTGCACGGCGACAACAACCTCCAGGGCGCCACCGTCTTCCCGCACAACATCGGCATGGGCGCCACCCGGGACCCCGGCCTGGCCGAGCAGGAGGGTCGGGTCACCGCGACGGAGACCCGGGCGACCGGCGTTCCGTGGGCTTTCGCGCCGTGCGTGTGCGTGACCCGCGACGAGCGGTGGGGCCGCTCGTACGAGTCGTTCGGTGAGGATCCGGCACTGGTACAGGTGATGGAGACCGTCATCGACGGCCTGCAGAACAACGGGAACCTCGCCGATCCCACCGCGGTTCTGGCCACCGCCAAGCACTTCCTCGGCGACGGCGGGACGGCGTACGGCTCCTCGACCAACGGCACGTACACCCTCGACCAGGGCGTCACCTACGCGACCCAGCAACAGGTCGACGCGCTGTACCTGCCGCCGTACCAGACGGCGGTGGACAAGGGAGTCGGTGCGGTCATGCCGTCCTACTCCAGCCTCCAGATCCTCGGCAAGGACTCCGCGCCCATCAAGATGCACGCCCGGACCGACCAGATCACCGGCGTGCTCAAGGACAAGCTCGGGTTCAAGGGCTTCGTCGTCAGCGACTGGTCCGGCATCGACCAGATCAGCCCGGACTACAAGAACGACGTGAAGGTCGGCGTCAACGCCGGCATCGACATGGTGATGGTCCCGTACAACATCAAGGACTTCACCACCGACCTGACCGCGCTGGCCGGCAGCGGCGACGTGAGCATGGGCCGGATCAACGACGCGGTGTCCCGCATCCTCACCCAGAAGTTCCGGCTCGGACTGTTCGAGCACCCGTACGCCGACCGCACGAACCTGCCCACGATCGGCGACGCGGCGCACCGGCAGGTCGCCCGGCAGGCCGCCGCGGAATCCCAGGTGCTGCTGAAGAACTCCGGCAACGTCCTGCCGTTGTCGAAGAACGCGAAGGTGTACGTCGCCGGGTCCAACGCCGACGACCTGGGCAACCAGACCGGTGGCTGGACACTGAGCTGGCAGGGCGCGTCCGGTCCGGGGGACGTGGGCACCACGATCCTGGCCGGCATGAAGCAGGTGGCGCCGCACGCCACCATCACGTACAGCAAGGATGCGTCGGCATCGATGGCCGGCTACACCACCGGCGTGGTGGTGGTCGGGGAGACGCCGTACGCGGAGGGCGTCGGCGACGTGGGCAACGGGCACACGCTCCAGCTGTCGGTGGCCGACCGGGCCGC
Organism: Rugosimonospora sp.; assembly: GCA_036494675.1. Taxonomy (GTDB): domain Bacteria; phylum Actinomycetota; class Actinomycetes; order Mycobacteriales; family Micromonosporaceae; genus Rugosimonospora. The sequence goes on along the minus strand of DASXOA010000364.1, from coordinate 964 downwards.
CGTCGACAAGGTGTGCGGCGCGATGAAGTGCGTCGTGATGACGGTCTCGGGCCGGCCGCTGGACATCACCGGAATCGTGCCGGAGGCCGCCGGGGTGGTCGCGTCGTGGCTGCCCGGTACCGAGGGCGAAGGCGTGGCGGACGTGCTGTTCGGCGACAAGCCGTTCACCGGCCGGCTCCCGGAGACCTGGGCGACGGCCGAGAGCCAACTGCCCGTGAACGTGGGCGACGCGACCTACGATCCGCTGTACGCGTACGGCTGGGGCCTGCGTACCGACAACGGGCACAACCGCCTCGCCTCGGTGCGCGACCAGTTGGCGGGCGTGCACGGGGACCGGGACATCGCGACGGCGGTCAACGCGCTGAACCGGGCGTTGACGCCGGGCTGGTGGAACAAGGACGGCACGGTGCGCGACGCCAAGCAGGTGCTGGGCGCGTTGCAGGACGCGACGAACGCGCTCAACCGTTCCACCAAGGACACCTTCGACCAGGACAACCTGGTCGTGTCGGTGGCCCGGGACGTGACCCAGGCGAGGATCGCCGGCGGCGGCCCCGCGGCGATGCCGCTGACCGCGTCGCTGACGGCCAATGCGGAGCACGCTCTGCTGGTGGGACGGCCGGACCAGGCCGTGTCGCTGCTGACCCAGGCGTACAACAAGGCTGGGCTGGCGTAACACAAGTCGGGGTACCGCCCGCAGTCACGGAAGGTCGTGACCGTGGGCGGTACCGTTCCCGGCTTCCTCCGCGGCCACGCGCTCGACCAGGTACCGGCGACCGGCCCGCCGGGCCGCCGCGGCGAGCGCGAGGCCCGCGGCGGTCTTCCAGTACCCACCGTCGACCGCGGCCCGGACCCAACCCTGGTCCCGGCGCCGCCAGGTCCTCCCGGCTGACAGCGCCAGGCAGGCGGCGAGGCCGCCGTCGGTCAGGACGGCGGCGACCGCGTGGCCCCAGAGAACGAGCAGCAG
>DASXOA010000363.1:0-16233 GCA_036494675.1 Rugosimonospora sp. | reverse complement strand
CGGTGGCCCGGCCGCTGGCGGGGCCGGCGCCGGTCCGGGAGGTCCGGCCGGTGGGCCGGCGTTCGGGACGATCGACGGCGGGCTGAGCCGGCTGGTGTCCGCGGTCGCCGAGGCGGCCGGCGCCCGGGTGATGCTCGGCCTGCCGGTGCGCGACCTCACGCGTACCGGTGCCGGCTGGCGGCTTCTGGTCGGCTCGACCCGGGAACCGTCCATTGTGGACGTCGACGCCGTGGTTCTCGCGGTGCCGGCCCGACCGGCGGCCCGGCTCCTCGCCGGTGTCGAACGGGCGGCGGCGGACGAGGTCGGCGTGCTGGACTACGCGAGCATCGCGCTGGTCCGGATGGCGGTACCGGAGCCGGAGCTGCCTGCGCTGTCCGGGCTGCTGGTACCGGCGGTCGAGGGGTACGCGGTCAAGGCACTGACCATCTTCAGTACCAAGTGGGATCACCTCCACCGGGCCGACGGGGTGGCGCTGCTGCGTGCCTCGGTCGGGCGGTACGGCGACACGGCGGTCCTCCAGCGCACCGATTCCGAGCTGATCACGCTCGCCCGGTCCGAGTTGGGGAAGCTCGTGGGTACGCCGTTGCCGGAGCCGGTCGCGGCGGACGTCGTCCGGTGGGGCGGCGGCCTGCCGCAGTACCAGCCGGGGCACCTGGGGCGGGTGGCCACCGCCCGGGCCGCACTGGCCGGACATCCGAGCCTGGCGCTGGCCGGCGCGGCGTACGACGGGGTGGGCATCCCGGCCTGCGTACGGTCCGGGGAGGCGGCCGCGGAGCACCTCCTAGACTCGATGGTATGAGCCCTGAGAAGCGGCCGCTTGACCGCGACGCCTCGTCCCTCGCCGCCGCTGGCGACCGCGCAAGCGATCAGACCAACGCTTCGCGGATCAAGGAACTGAACGCGACCATCCGGTACACGATGTGGTCCGTCTTCCAGGTCAGCCAGGCGCTGCCCGCCAACCGCGACGATCTGACCGCCGAGATCGAAGGACTGGTCGAACAGCTGGCGGGCAAGGACGTGGTGGTCCGGGGCACGTACGACGTGGCCGGGCTGCGGGCCGACGCGGACCTGATGATCTGGTGGCACGCGACCAGCTCGGACCAGCTCCAGGACGCCTACGGGCTGCTGCGCCGCACGGAGCTGGGCAGGCACCTGACCCCGGTGTGGTCGCAGATGGCGCTGCACCGGCCGGCCGAGTTCAACAAGAGCCACCTGCCGGCGTTCCTGGCCGGTGAGGAGGCTCACCGGTACGTCTGCGTGTACCCGTTCGTCCGCTCCTACGAGTGGTACCTGCTGCCCGACGAGGAGCGCCGCGACCTGCTGGCCGAGCACGGCCGGATGGCCCGCGGCTACCCGGACGTGCGGGCCAACACGGTGGCCAGCTTCGCGCTGGGTGACTACGAGTGGATCCTCGCGTTCGAGTCCGACGAGCTGTACCGCATCGTCGATCTCATGCGGGACCTGCGCGCCTCCGAGACGCGCCGGCACGTCCGCGAGGAGGTGCCGTTCTTCACCGGCCGGCGCCGCTCGGTACCGGAGCTGATCGCCGGCCTGCCGTAGCCGTCGCGTCGGTCTGTCGTCGCCGTCGCCGGTCTGCGTAGCCGCCGCGTCGGGCACGCGGCGCCGGACGGCGTGTCACATTCCGGCGCCCCGATCCGTCTCAATCTCCTGACCGGAGAAGGGGAGGTCGGTACGTGTCGAACGCTCTTGAGGTCTTCGAGGAGCATCGCCGGCTGCTGTTCGGTGTGGCGTACCGGATCCTCGGCAGCGTGGTCGAGGCCGAGGACGTCGTGCAGGAGGCGTGGCTGCGCTGGGACCGGGCGGAGCGTCGCGGGGTGGATGCCCCGAAGGCGTACCTGGTGCGGATCGCGACCCGGCTGGCGCTGGATCAGCGCGAGCGCACCCGTACCGCGCGGGAGACGTACGTCGGGCCGTGGCTGCCCGAGCCCCTGGTGACCGGCCCGGACGTGGCCGACCGGGTGGCGAGCGACGAGGCGGTGTCGATGGCGGTGCTGGTGGTGCTGGAGACGCTGTCCCCGCTCGAACGGGCCGTTTTCGTGCTGCACGAGGTGTTCGGCTTCAGCTATCCCGAGACCGGTGAGGCGCTGGGCCGCTCGGAGCAGGCGGTCCGCCAGCTCGGGCACCGGGCTCGCGAGCACGTCCAGGCGCGGCGCCCCCGGTTCCAGCCGGATCGTGACGTACGCCGGGCGGCGACCGAGCGGTTCCTGCACGCGTCGATGGGTGGCGACCTGGTGGCGCTGCTGGAGGTGCTCTCGCCGGACGTCACGCTGATCACCGACGGGGGCGGCAAGATCCGTGCGCCGCGCCGCCCGATCAGCGGCGCGGACAAGGTCGGCAGGCTCTTCGCCACCGCGGCCGAGCGCACTCCGGCCGGTACGGAGTTCCGCTTCGTCGACATGAACGGCGAACCGGCGGCCGTGGCCACTCTGGGCGGCACGCCGTACGCCGTGTTCATCGTGGACGTCCACCCGCGAAGCGGCCGGATCGACACCATCCACCTGATCGGGAACCCCGACAAGCTCACGAAGATCAGCGTGCCCCGGGAGTCCTGACGGGGGCGGCGTTCACCGGTTGATCGCGACGGCCTCTGCGGAACTGCCGCCATTACCGCCACTGCCGCCGGCCCCACGGTCGCCGCGGGCCTCACGGTCCCCGGCGGGGCGGGTGCCGTCCCGGCTGGCTGACCGGCTGCCGGGCCGGCACATCGGGACGTGCGGGATACCGTCCTCGACGAACTCCGGCCCGTCCGGCTGGAACCCGAGGCCGGCGTAGAAGCCGGCCAGGTGGGACTGGGCGTCCAGGACACAGGTGCGCTCACCGATCCGGTCGAGGGCCGCGGTCATCAGCCGCCGGGCCAGGCCGGTGCCGCGCTGCGACCGGTCGACGCAGACCCGACCGATGCGGGCGCCGCCGTCCGGCTCGTCCATGATCCGCAGGTACCCGACGGGTCGGCCGTCCACGCTGTGCCAGACATGCCGGGTACCGGGTTCGGTGTCCCTCCCGTCCAACTCCGGGTACGGGCAGGTCTGCTCCACCACGAACACGTCCACGCGCAACCGCATCAGCGCGTACAGCGTCCCGATGTCCAGCCGCTCGAAAGGGGCGAACCGAATCTCGGTCGCCCCGGCGATCGGTGCGGGCCCGGGCGCGACCGGCTCGGCGCCCGGGCCGGGTGGATCAGCCTTCACGGGGCTCAAGGGTGAGGCTGATGGAGTTGATGCAGTACCGCTGGTCGGTCGGCGTGCCGTAGCCCTCGCCCTCGAACACGTGGCCCAGGTGCGAGTCGCAGTTCGCGCAGCGCACCTCGACCCGCCGCATGCCCATGGAGTTGTCCACGATGTAGCGCACCCGGTCCTCGGCCAGCGGCTGGAAGAAGCTCGGCCAGCCGCAGTGGCTGTCGAACTTGGTATCGCTGGTGAACAGTTCGGCCTTGCAGGCCCGGCAGCGGTACACGCCCGTGGTCTTGGTATCGGTGTACTCGCCGGTCCACGGCGCCTCGGTGCCGGCCTGGCGCAGCACGCGGAACTCGGCCGGGGTCAGCCGGGCGCGCCACTCGTCGTCGGTCTGGGGGAGATCGGCCTGTGGACGTTCGGTCTGTGGATTATCGGCCTGTGGAAGATCGGTCTGTGAGAGATCCATGCTTCAACGGTACGGCGCAAGCCGCGGATCGTTCAGGACGAACCCGTGCCGGTCCTCGACGGAGCGGGCCTGGGCTCGTCGACCTTGCCGTTGCGCCGGTTGCGCTGGTTGCGGTGCGGGCCGGGAGTGCCGTCCCGGTGCCCCGGCCCGGCGTTGGGGCCACCCTCGGCGTGACCCGCCGTCCGGTCGCCGGCCGGTGCCGGCCCGCGATTGGGCTCCGCGTGCTTGGTCCGGGGGCTGGAATCGAGCGCGACGCCGGCGCCGCCGAGTGGTCCGGCCCCGGCCGGAGCCGTGATCTCCGTCCGGACGGTCTCCGCCGCCACACTCGGCGAGACGGCGGTCGGGGAGACAGCGGTCGGGGAGACGGCGGTCGCCGAGACGGCGGTACGCGCGGTTGCGCGGGGATGTGCGGCGACCTTCGCGTGCGTCGGCGCGGCCGGGCGGGCGGTGGTCCCGTCGGGTACCGGCGATGCCGGCGCGACCGGGGCCGGGACCGGCCGTACGGCGGTGCGGCGGGGCTGGGTGAGTCGACGCCCCAGATCGATCATCGGCCGCTCCACCCACCGGTGCAGTACGTCCGCCATGATCAGGCTGACCAGTGCGGTCAGCGCCACCTGGGTGACGCCGGGGTGCGTACCCAGCACCGCGATCACCACCATGCCGGCCAGACCCTGGACGAGGTAGACGGCGTACGACCGCTCGCCGAACATGGTCATCGGACGGCGGGACAGCACCCAGTTCAGCGGGCCGGCGTTCAGCAGCGACGGCAGCAGCAGCGCGACCACCACCGAGTATCCGGCGATGACGACGGGCTCACCGCCGAACCAGCTCACGGCGGACTGGATGGACAGTTGAGCCGCGACGAATCCTGCCGCGATCAGCACCCCGGCGATCGGGTGGGTCAGCGGGCGTACCCAGCGGAAGGTTCGCCGGTCGTGCATGAGCAGGGCGAGCAGGCAGCCGATGAGGATGGTCGCGTAATGCACGGCGGCGCCCTGGTTGAACGCGGCCATGATCGCGAGGGACAGCGCCAGGAGTGCGATGGTCAGCCCGGCTCGCCGCGCCAGCGACATCGCACCGGCGGCGAAGGCCAGCAGCGGCCACAGCAGGTAGAACTTCTGTTCGATGCCGATCGTCCAGGACTGGATGAAGCCGCCGGGCGGTGCGAAGTCGGTCAACACCGTCGAGGCGTAGTACGGCAGCGCCGCCATCGTTCCGCTGGAGCGCAGTTGGTCGCGGGCGTGGTAGACGCCGACGAGCACGGCGAGCACCACGAGGTACACGGGCAGGATCCGGAACACCCGGCGCAGGTAGAACCCGCGCAGCGAGATCCGGCCGGCGCGGTCCTCCTCGCGTAGCGCGAGCGTGGTGATGAGGAAGCCGGAGAGCACGAAGAAGACCTGAACGCCGCTCCACCCGGACAGCCGTGCCCAGTGGGGTCCGCCGAAATGGAAGAACACCACCATCAGCGCCGCGACGGCCCGCAGGCCGTCGAGCGCCGGAAACCGGCGCGCCGCCCGATAGTCGTTGTAATTGAGCATGCGCATCGGCTGTTCTCCTGGCGCGGTCCGAGATCCGCGGATCAATTCCCCTTTGAGGATGACGTAGCGACTATAGCCTCAAAGATCGGCAAATCTTCTTTCTTCGTCGAAACCCGCCGTTAGTCCACCGATCGTCGCAATGGCCGGCGAGGCGGCATGGAACGCTCAATCGACGCAGCAGGCTCAGGAAGTCCCGACGCCGCCGGTTCTCGTGCCGATCGGCCGGGCGCTGATCCTCTAGGGTCGGGGGATGGCGGCAAAGGCCGAGGAGATCGAGGTGGCCGGGCGTGGCGTCCGGTTGACCAACCGGGACAAGATCTATTTCGCGGAGCGCGGCTTCACCAAGGGCGACGTCTTCGACTATTACCTCGCCGCCGGCGAGGGGATCCTGCGGGCACTGCGCGGGCGGCCGACCACGTTGCAGCGCTTTCCCGACGGTATCGACGGGGAGATGTTCTTCCAGAAGCGGGTACCGACCCGGGGCGTGCCGCCGTGGGTGCAGACCACGACGATCGCGTTCCCGAGCGGGCGCAAGGCCGACGAGTTGTGCCCCGCCGACCTGGCGCACGTAGCGTGGGCGGCACAGTTGGGCACGGTGGTCTTCCACCCGTGGCCGGTGCGTTCGTCCGATGTGGACAGTCCCGATGAGCTGCGCGTCGACCTGGATCCCCAGCCCGGTACGGACTTCGCCGACGCGGTCACCGTCGCCGGTGAGGTGCACGCGGTGCTCGACGAGCTGGGTTGGGTCGGGTACCCGAAGACGTCGGGTGGTCGCGGGGTGCACGTGTACGTGCGGATCCGTCCACAGTGGAGTTTCGTGCAGGTACGCAGGGCCGCCATCGCCCTCGCTCGTCGGGTGGAGCGGCGGCGGCCGGATCTCGTGACGACCAAGTGGTGGAAGGAGGAGCGGGGCTCACGGGTCTTCGTGGACTTCAACCAGATGGCCCGCGACCGGACGATCGCGTGTGCCTACTCGTTGCGTGCCAACCAGCGGGCCACGGTGTCCACCCCGGTGAGCTGGGAGGAGCTGACCGAGGTCGAGCCGAACGACTTCGACCTGCGTACGGTGCCGCAACGACTGGCCAGTGGCCCCGATCCGCACGCCACGATCGACGATGTCGAGCACGACCTCACGCCGCTGCTGGAGTGGGCGGAGAGCGACGAACGCGACGGGATCGGCGACATGCCCTACCCGCCGGACTACCCCAAGATGCCGGGCGAACCGTTGCGGGTGCAGCCGAGCCGAAAAGCCAGCTCCACCGGGTAGAACGTGACGACATGACTACGCGTCGCCCAGGTGCTCGACGGTGAGGTGCGTCGCGAAGACGTAGCCGAGGATCGCCCACTGTGCGCCCTGGTTGGTGACCAGTGTGGAGCCGAGCTTCTTCTCGTCCTCGTACGCCGTGATCCGCAGCAACTGCGGCCGGTACTGGTCTTTCATCACGTCGGCGACGAGGTCCAGGAGTGGGCAGATCCGCTCCACGTCGAGACTCGACCTCGGGTTCGGGTACCGCGTCGCGTCCATCAGATCGCTCTCCGTCCAGTCAGCGGCAGCACGCGGGTGGGCCGGGGCTGCGCGGTGTGGGGCAGCCACCCGAATCGGGGATCCTTGCAGGTGTAGGCCCGGTTGGTGTGGACCCAGTTGCCGTTCGGGTCGCGGACGATCGCGACGCTGCACCACCAGCACATCGGGACGCGGCCGGTCGTGGTCGCCTCGTCGACCTTCGCTGCGGTGCACCGGGTCTCGGTGTCCACGTCGCCGGCCTCCTCGTCGAGGGTGGGTGCGGCGGCCTGGGACCTTCACCAACCTGCGGCCTCGGATAAAGGAGCTGACTAACGCTCCCGGGCCGCCGCACCCTGCTTTCCCCGCAACGGGCGGCCTGGCCGTTCTGACTCTGACCGCTCGCGCTTCTTTGGGGCAACGAGCGGGGTAGATTCAAACCGCCCGTCGCTTGGCACGTAGCGTCATCCCTACAGGGAGTGATCACCACCGTCTCGCCGTCTCCAACCGTCTCCAACCTATCGAGGAGAATGGATCATGGATCGGACAGGTGCAAAGCTTCGAGAGGCCCGCGAGGCCGCCGGGCTGAGCCTGTCCGAACTCGCGCGGCGCACGAACTACGGCAAGAGCTACCTGGGCAACGTGGAGACCGGCTGCCGGCGGGCAACCCCGGCCGTTGTCCTGGCCTACGAACGCGCGTTGGGGGATCTGGTGGATCGTCGAGGATTGCTCACCGGACTGGCCGCATCGGTCGTCGCGCCGGCGGCCGTGTCGGAGCTGATTCACACTGGCTTCGCGGAACGGCTCGACGGGCCGGCCGCCGATGAGGACTGGGGCGAGAGGGTCGCCCAGTACGGACAGGACTACATGACGCTGGGCGCAGGCGACCTCCAGAACAGGCTGGCACGCGACCTGGTCATCCTCCAGCAGCACCTCGACCAGCCCCGACTGTGGGGCAGCGCTGCCCGCCTGCTCACCACGTACGGGAAGACTGCGACGAACCGCAAAGAGGCGGTGCGCTGGTACCGCCTTGCGGCCACCGCGGCCGACCGGTCCGGCGATCTACCTACCCGGGTATGGGTGCGGGGACGCTCGGCGCTCGCGCTGGCATATGAGGCTGCGGAGATACCCACAGCGCGGGAACTCGCCGGGCAGGCACTGGCGATCGACGACCGGCCGTCGCTGGGCCGGCTCAACGCCCTGGTCGCCCAGGCGCAGATCGCCGGGGTTCGGGGCGACGCGAGGACGGCGAAACGGCTGCTGGATGAGGCGCGCAGGGTGTTCGACGTCGCCGGATCCGAGGAGCAGGTCAGCGACTTCGCCGTTCCGGAATGGCGCTTCCACACCTTCGCGAGCATGTTGCTGTCCCGTTTGGGCGACCCGGAGGCGGTTCTCGAACAGGAGGCCGCCGACCGTACCCGGCCGTCCACGCTGCCCCGGTTCGCGACGCACATCGAACTCCACCGGGGCCTGATGCTGGCCCGCTCCGGCGACGTGGCCGGCGGCCTGGCCTATTCGGAGGGCGCGCTGGCGAAGCTGCCGCCGGAGCGTCACAGCCTGAGCCTGAAGCTGATGCTGGCCGAGGTCCAGAAGATAGCCCCCAGCTAGACCGGCCGCCGGCCGCCCGTGCTGGTGAAATACCAGGTCGCGTGCACGGCGAAGCGGATCGTGCGGGTCAGCTGAGTACTGGTTAAGCCCGCGTCCCTGCCTAGGTCCCGGAGGCGGCTGCCCAGAGCGATGCGAGCCGGAACGGCTGTCGTTGCCAACGTGCTAGTGGACGTACTCGGCGTACGGGGTCGCCCTCGCCCAGACCTGGTCACGGACCGTACGGCAGTGCGCCGTCAAACCACGATCGTGCTCACGGGCGAACCCGCCTGTCCGGCCGTCCTCAGAGAACACGCTCCATACGAGCGTGTCATCGTCGAACAGCCACAGGTCTTCCTGCGGGAATTCGATGTCCGCCGTGTCGCGTCGTGGCAGGTACCGGATGTCTTCTCCGGCCTTGATCGCAAGAGGGGCAACAACGAACCCGAACCGGGTGTAGTCGGCGTGAGGCTCGGTTACCACCCGGACCCGCTGGATCAGCGTTCCCGCGCTGGTGACCGTCGAAACGAAGTCGAGCCACTCCCGGAGCCACTCGAAGCTGTCCGGCTCGCCGCGCAGGAACCGGTCGAAGGGCTCGTCCTCCCCTTCTACGTTGTACGTGTCGCGGAGTTCGAGGTGCCAGGCCCGCCGGTTGGACCGGAACAGGGCCCTGAACTCGTCATACTCCAGTCGCTCCATCGTTGTCCTTCGCGAGGTGATTCATCAGCAGCTCACTCCGCCGGCGTCGAGCCGACCGACTGCGACTGGACCAGATGCTCGCCCGCGCCGACGGCATAGGCCTCCCGGATCCAGCCGGCGAACTCGTCGTCCAACTGCTCCGGTGAGGACAGCCGCACCTGGTGGACGAACAGCCGACGCGTGTACGGCGAGGAGCTGATGATCCGTGGGTCCTCCACCACGCGTTGCAGGTCCATGTAGGCGGTCAGCCCACGGGTCGTGGGCTTGGCGCCCGCGAAGCCGCGCCTGATGCCCTTGAAGGTGATGGTGGTCTTCGAGACCGCGTAGGTGAACGGCCCGTACGCCGCGACGAGTTGCACGAACCGCAGATAGATCGCGATCGGGACGGGCGGCTTGCCGCGCAGGTGATCCTCGACGGTCCAATCGCCTCGCCGTGCATCGAGCTGTTCCATGCCGGCAGGCTACCGCCGGGGTACGACAGTCACGCCGAGCCAGCGCGCCGTCCGGCTGCGTGACGGCTGTGCGCCGGCCGGTTGCGTGACGGCAGTACGCCGGCCAGCCGTGCGAGGTGCGGCGGACGCCAGCGCGCGGGCCGGCCGAGTTGACCGCCGGGTGGCGTCAACTCCAGATCGTCATCGGCAGATCGAGGCTGATGCCGGCGGTGATGAGCTGCTGGCGGGCTTCGGTGCTGGAAGGGCACGGATGCGGCAGGCGGCACGCCTCACACACGCGATGACCGGGTAGCGCGTCATGCGTCATGATCGTCTTGATCAAACGCCGCTCGTCGGCCGGCGTGAGATTCGTGTCCGCCACTGATACGTACCCCCGATGGAAGAAACGTCGTCAACGACACGGCAGTACCGAACGTTCGCCGCGGTACCACGATCTCATGAAGGTCTATCGTTTCGATGTCAATCCGACGTCAGTTCACTGCGCCGGACAGGTCAATCCGGCGGCCGGAACGGTCAGGTTGGTCAGGTACCCATCGACCGCCTGGCGGATGCACTCCGTCTGCGGGTACGCGGTGTGCCCCTCACCCTGCCAGGTCAGCACCTGACCCACGCCGAGCATGCCGGCGAGCTTCGCGGTCTGCTCGTACGGGGTGGCCGGATCGTTGGTCGTGCCGATCACCACGATCGGCGGCGCGCCGACCGCCTTCCCGGTCGGGTACGGATCCCGCTTCGCCGGCCAGACGGCGCACGAGATCAGACCGAGTGCCATCTGCGTACCGAAGATGGGGTACTTCGTCCGCCACTGGCTCTGCAACGCCCGTGCCTGGTCGATGGTCTCGCCGCTGTTGTCGTCGTCGCACTCGACCGTGTTGAAGATGTCGAACATGTTCGTGTAGTGGCCGGACGGATCGCGTTCGGCGTACGCGTCGGCGAGCTGGAAGATCTTCGTCGGGTTGCCGCTCGTGAGGTCGCCCAGCGCCTGGCCCAGCAGCGGCCACTCCTCCTGCGAGTAGAGCGACTCCGCGACACCGGTGAGGATCCAGCCGCCGGTGGCGGTGCGGCCGTCACTGCCCCGCGCCGGACTGGTCTTCGCCGTGTTCAGCAGGGTGGTCAGGGTGGCCCGGGGGTCCGCTCCGGCCGCGCAGGAACGCTCGCGGCACCAGGCGGCGAACTCGTCGTAGGCGTGCTCGAAGCCCTGCGCCTGGCCCTCCACGCTGGCGACGGTGTTCGCCGTGGGGTCGATCGCGCCGTCCAGCACCATCGCCCGGATGTTCTTCGGGAACAGTTGCGCGTAGGTGGCGCCGAGCAGGCTGCCGTACGAGTAGCCGAGGTAGGTGATTTTCGGGTCGCCCACCGCCTGGCGTACCGCGTCCATGTCCCGCGCCGCCTGCTCGGTGGAGAACAGTCGCAGGGCGTCGCCGTACTTCGTCTGGCAGCCCTGCGCCATCTTCCGGTTCAGCGCGACCTCGGCGTCGAAGTCGGCCTGGCTGACCGGATCCGGGTTGGCGCCGAACGTCGCGTCCTCGTCGGTGTCGGTGAAGCACTTGACCGGGCTGGACCTGCCGACACCGCGCGGGTCGAACCCGACCACGTCGAAGTGCTGGAGGACGTCGGCGGGCAGTTCGGTGGAGAGGTAGACGGCGAGGTCGACGCCGGACGCGCCGGGGCCGCCGGGATTGACGACCAGGGAGCCGACCCGGGTCGTCTGCTTGCCGCTGCGCACCCGGGTCAACGCGAGGTCGAACGTGTGGCCGTCGCTCGGGTTCGCCCAGTCCTGCGGTACCTGGATCGTGCCGCAGTCGTACGCCACGCCGGCCGGGACCTTCGGCAGCAGCGCGGTCGCCTCCTGCTGGCACGGCTTCCACGCGACGCTTCCGGCCGCGCCGTTGGGCGCGTTGACCGCGGGCTTTCCGGCGGCGGGTGGGGACATCCAGCGCAGGCTCGGGGTGCAGCCGGCCACGGCGACCGCGAGCAGGGCGGCGACCAGGGTCGCGGCCCGGCGGCGCACCGGGCGGGGGCTACGCGACGGCACCAAGCACCTCGTCCGCGTCGAACCGGAGTGGCATTTCGGATCGGTCGTACCCGTGGGGGCGCGCACCGCGCCCGGGCCGGTCTCGCTCGAACTGCGCCGTGTACCGGAACCGGTCACGCTCCATCGCGTCGTACCCCACCTCGATCAGCCGCTCTGGGCGGAACGGTTCCCGGGACGGGTCGCTGTTGCCGGTCCACCGGCTGACGGCTCCCGGGATTCGGTCGCTGATGCCATCCTCCCAGATGGGGGGATGCCCCTGTGTGGCGTTCTCACGTTCGGTCTGATCCCGGTGGGCGGTTGCGCGCGTCGTGCCGGACCGGTCGCCCCGGCCGGCGGCGGGACGAGCGTCAGGGCGGCGGGATCTCGCCCGACCCGCGGGTGATGAACCTGGTCATCAGGACGACCGAGCGGGGCGGCGCCTGATACCCGTCGATCCGTGAGAACAGTAGCTGGGCGGCGGTGCCGCCGATGGTGGCCGGATCCTGGCTGACCACGGTCACCGGCCGGTGCAGCTTGTCGGCCAGCGGGAAATCGTCGAAGCCGACCAGCGCGACCCGCGGCAACGGGGCACCCAACCCGTCGATCGCACCGACGGTGATCAGATCGTTGCTGCTGAACAGGGCCGTCGGCGGGTCCGCCCGGCGCATCAGATCGGCCACGGCCGCCGCCGCCTCGGCCCGGGTGCGCAGGCCGTGGCGGACCAGGCCGGGATCGGGCTCCACACCGTGCCCGCGCAGTGCCTCCTGGTAGCCGGCGAAGCGCTCGCGCAGAGTCCAGATGTCGTGCTGGTCGCCGAGGTAGGCGATGCGCCGGTGCCGGTGGGTGAGCAGGTGGGTCACCGCTCGCCGGGTCGCGTCCCGGTTGTCGACCGTGACCGTGTCCGCGTCCAGGCCCCGGGCCGGACGGTCCACGCAGACGACCGGCATGCCCTGGGCCATCTGGGCCTTCAACAGGCTGTGGCTGCCGGCCGTGGGTACCACGATGAGGCCGTCGACCTGGCGCGCGGAGAAGGCCAGTACCACCTCGCGCTCGCGGCGGGGGTCGTCGTTGGTGCTGCTGACGAGCACGAGGTACCCGCGCCGGTACGCCTCGTCCTCCACCGCGCGGGCGAGGGTGGCGTAGAACGGGTTGGCCAGGTCGTCGACGACCAGCCCGATGGTCCGGGTGGTCTGGGCCTTGCGTCGCAGGTGGGACGCGTTGTCGTTGCGCTGGTACCCGAGCCGGGCCACCGCCTGTTCGACCCGGGCCGTGGTCTGCGCGGACACCCCTCGATCGCCGTTGACCACCCGGGACACCGTCATCAGGCTGACTCCGGCCGCCTGGGCGACGTCCTTCATGGTCGGTCGAGCGGCCACTGAAGATCACCTAATTCACGTTCACGCGATCGGGAGTGAATCAGGGAACGTTATCAACCGGCGTGGATGCTGCCACACCGCTGACCCGGCGGCAACCCCGGCCGTACCGTGGGTGCCCGGGTTATCACGATCCGGCAACGATGCCGCTGCTCGGATCGCTGTGTTTCGGCGAGGTTTCCGCAGGTGGCCTCCTGGTCAGCGAACCCCCGCGAGGGTCATCGACGGCCTTGACATGGTGCATCGACGTGCACAGAATTCGCGGAATCGTGTGAACGTTATCAACCAATCTCATCGATCAAGCCCGGGGACTGCCGATGACCGAACCGTTGCTGGAAGCACGCGGCCTGACCAAGCGGTACGGCCAGGTCCAGGCGCTACAGGGTGCGGACTTCACCGCGTACCAGGGTGAGGTCGTCGCCCTCATCGGCGACAACGGTGCCGGCAAGAGCACCCTGGTGAAGGCGCTGTCGGGCGCGATCCGGCCGGACGGCGGCGAGATCAGACTCGACGGGGTCGCGGTGCACCTCAGCAGTCCGCTGGACGCGCAGCACCTGGGCATCGAGACGGTGTACCAGGACCTGGCCCTCGCGCCCGACCTGGACGCGGCCGCCAACCTGCACCTGGGCCGGGAGCTGTACTACGGCGGCGTGCTGCGCCCGCTGAACATCCTGGACCGGGGCTCGATGCGCCGCGCCGCCCGCAAGGCCTTCGCCGAACTGGGCATCGACCTGCGCGACATCGCGGTCCCGGTCGGCTCGCTGTCCGGCGGCCAGCGCCAGTCGGTCGCGGTCGCCCGGGCGGTGGCCTACGCCGACAAGGTGATTTTCATGGACGAGCCGACCGCGGCGCTGGGCGTGGTGCAGCGCGGCAGGGTGCTCGACACCATCCGCCGGGTCCGCGACCGCGGCGTGGCGGTCGTGCTGATCAGTCACAACATGCCGGAGGTGCTGGCCGTGGCCGACCGGGTCGAAGTGCTGCGGCTGGGCCAACGGGTCGCCCGGTTCACCGCGGCGGAGTCCACAGTGGAGGAGTTGGTCGGCGCGATGACCGGTGCTCTGGCGGCTCAGTCATGAGTGCTACCGAAGTCGGAGTCGTTGAGGACAACGGCACAGCGATCGAGCCGCCGGGCGCCTCGGTGGGCCAGCGCCTGCTCGGCGCGAACGCGCTGTGGACGTTCCTGATCCTGGTCGGGCTGGTGGTGTTCTTCACGGTCGCGGCGCCGGACACCTTCCTGACCCAGTACGACATCACGCAGATCGCCACGAACGCGGCCATCTACCTGGTGCTCGGCGTGGGCATGACGTTCGTCATCATCACCGGGGGCATCGACCTGTCGGTCGGCTCGGTGCTCATCCTGTCGGGTGTGCTCGGCGCCGAGTACGTGGTGCACCACGGCGGATACACCGCGCACTGGCCCAGCATCCTCGTCGGCATCGTGATCAGCATGGCCACCGGCACCGCCTGGGGTGTGCTGCAGGGCTTCCTGTGCGCCAAGGCGAAGGTACCCCCGCTGATCGTCACCCTCGGCGGGCTCGGCGTGGCGCTGGGCATCGCGCGGATCGTGACGACCGGCAACGACGTGGCCGGTGGGGCACCGAACGCGCTGGTCGAGTCGCTGGGCCTGGGCAAGCTGTTCGGCGTCATCCCGTGGCTGGTGATCCTCGCGGTGGTGTGCACGGTCCTGTTCGGGCTGGTGCTGGCGTACACCCGGTTCGGCCGGTACACGTACGCGATCGGTTCCAACGCGGAGGCCGCGCGGCGGGTGGGCATCAAGGTTGAACGCAAGCTCATCCAGGTGTACGCGCTGTCCGGGCTCATGGCCGGCATCGCGGGCGTGATGTCGCTGGCCTTCTTCCACACCACCACGATCGCCGGTCACAGCACGGACAACCTCGCCGTCATCACCGCCGTGGTGATGGGCGGCACCAGCCTGTTCGGCGGCCGGGGCTCGATCATCGGCACGGTCATCGGCGTGTTCATCCCCGCCGTGCTCAACAGCGGCCTGGTCATCATCGGCGTCCAGCAGTACTGGCAGGACGTGGCGGTCGGCGCCGTACTGGTCTTCGCGGTCTACCTCGACCAGCTTCGCCGGCGTTCCCGGCAACGCAGCTGATACACCCAAAACAGGAGGAGACACATGGGCACAAGAAGGACGGCATGCGTGGCGGTTGCCGCGCTCGCCATGGTGACCGCGGCGGCCGGCTGCGGCAAGTCCAACTCGTCGACCGGCGGATCCTCCGGCGGCTCCCTGTCCAGCAAGACCGTCCAACTCATCACCGGGGTCAAGAACGACCCGTTCTACATCACCATGACCTGCGCGGCGCAGACCGAGGCCAAGAAGCTCGGGGTCAAGTTCAAGGCGGACGGCTCGGCCCAGTGGGACGTGTCGCTCCAGCGGCCGATCATCGACTCGGTGGCCGCCACCAAGCCGAACGGCCTGCTCATCGCGCCGGTGGACACCGACGCGCTGACCCCGGACCTCAAGCAGATGCAGAGCGCCGGCACCAAGGTGGTGCTCGTCGACACCGCGGTCACCGACACCTCGATCGGCGTCTCCCGCATCTCCTCGGACAACGAGGCGGGCGGCAAGACGGCGGCGGACGCGCTGGCCAAGGAGATGGGTGACAAGGGCTCGGCCATCGTGATCAGCGTGAAGCCCGGGGTGTCCACGACGGACGCCCGCATCAAGGGCTTCACCGACCAGATGAAGAACGCGCATTCAGGCATCACGCTGTTGCCGGTGCAGTACGACAACGACGACCCGGCCAAGGCCACGTCGATCGTGCAGTCCACGATCGCGGCGCATCCGGATCTCGGCGGCGTCTTCGCCGACAACGTGAACACGGCCGAGGGCGTGGCCGCTGGCGTCAACCAGGCCGGCAAGAAGGGCCAGATCAAGATCTCGGCGTTCGACGCCGGCCCTCAGCAGGTACAGGACCTGCAGAATGGTACGGTCCAGGTGCTGATCGCGCAGGACCCGGGCAGCATCGGCAGGCAGGGCGTGGACCAGGCGGTCGCCGCCATTCAGGGCAAGCCGGTGCAGGCGACCATCGGTACCGATCTGGTCGCGATCACCCCGGACAACATGAAGGACCCGAACGTGACGAAGTACTTCTACCAGGGTTCCTGCTGAATTGACGACGAATCGCGGCGGGGTGGGGCGGTTGCCCCGCCCCGCCGGGGTGTGTCCGCCCGCCGATCCGCTCCCCGGGGCGGCCCAGCGGAGCGGGTTCGCCGGTACGGAACGGAACGGAAAGGACTGCACCATCTTGACATCCTCCACCGCCCTAAAGGGCGGGGATTCCCTTGGTTGCCCTCGGGTTTTCCTGCTTCGCCGACGACCGCCCCGTGCGGGAGGACTCCCGTTGAGGTCTTACACCGTCTCCACAGGCTGTCACCGCCAGCCCGG
>DASXOA010000362.1:0-4134 GCA_036494675.1 Rugosimonospora sp. | reverse complement strand
GGCGGCGCCTCGGCGTACGGGTCGCCGTGCAGCCAGCGGGCCACGTCGTAGTGGTAGAACTGCTTGCTCCACATCAGGCCGGCGACGGCCTGCCGCAGTACCAGCGCCTCGTCCTTGCCCGCACCGTCCGGGGTCAGCGCGGCGAAGAAGTCGTCCGCCTCGGCCAGCCGCGTCGCCATCACCTCGTCGTACCCGCCGCCGAGATCGCAGGCCGGGCCGGCGTCGACCGGACCGTGCAGGGTCAGCCGCAGCCTCAACTCGACCGACTCACCGGCCGGCACGGTCACCGTGTAGTGCAGCGCGGCCTTCGTGCCGGTGCCCTCGGGATTGACGGTGTCCGCGCCGTGCACCACGTGGTCGTTGATGCCATCCTTCGGGTACGGGGTGCGGTTTTCCAGGTTCCACAGCCGCTGCGCGTTGCTCTCGTTCTCACAGGCCAGCGGGGTCGGGTCGCCGGCACCGGTGAGCACCAGCCGACCCAGCCGCTGGTGGTCGGCGACCAGTCGCGCGCCGTCGACCCTGATGGTCGGCGGCTCGCCGCGGCCGGGCAGACCCCACGTCCAGGTGTTGCGGAACCACAGCGTGGGCAGCACGTGCAGGGTCTCTTCGTCGGGACCCCGGTTCGCGACGGTGACCCTGACGCACACGTCGGTCGGGCCGGCCTTCGCGTAGTCGGCGGTGATCGCCCAGTACCGGTCCTCGTCGAAGATGCCGGTGTCGATCAGCTCGTACTCGGGCTCGTTGCGGCCCCGTTTCCGGTTGACCTCGGCCAGTTCGGCGTACGGGAACTCGGCCTGCGGGTAGTGGTAGCGCCAGCTCATCCAGGAGTGGGTGGGCGTGGAGTCCACGTACCACCAGTACTCCTTCGGGTCCTCGCCGTGGTTGCCCTCCGGGCCGCCGAGGCCGAAGATGCGCTCCTTGAGGATCGGGTCCCGGCCGTTCCAGAACGCCAGCGCGAAGGCGAAGCGCTGCTGGTCGTCGCAGATGCCGGCCAGCCCGTCCTCGTTCCACCGGTAGGCCCGGGAGCGGGCGTCGTCGTGCGGGAAGTAGTCCCAGGCGGTGCCCCACTCGCTGTAGTCCTCGCGGACGGTGCCCCAGGCCCGCTCGGCGAGGTAGGGCCCCCACGCGCGCCACGGCTGCTCACCCGTGTCGGCCTGGCCCAGCCTGTCGCGCTCGGCGCCTGCCCCGCTCATGTCTGAAATACTCCTCGACCAATATGACAACCGGGTAAGCCGGACAAGCACGGCCGCGGGATCTCCGCCGGCACCGTCCGTACGCCTGCTGATCACCGAGGCTTCAGGCTATGTCGGGAACGTCGGTATCGACCAACCCCCGACCGGTACGGGCCGAGGCTCGTACCCATATGCGAGTTTCTCTGCCCTTTCATGTGCTAAGTCCTATCCTTACCAAATGACCCGTACGGCGATAGGACTCGTGTGATGGGCGATGGGACACGTGTGATGCCGGCCTCTCCGCCTCGACCGGCCTCTCTGCCTCGATCGGCTTCTCTGCCTCGACCGGCTTCTCCGCCGCGACCGGCCGTCCGCAGGGGCCTCGGGTCGATCACCCTGCTGGGCCTGGTCTTCGCCGGCACCCTCACCGGCGGCACACTCGCCGCCGCCGGTTCGGCGTCCGCCATCCCCGCCGCTGCCATCCCCGCCGCCGGTTCGGCGGCCCTCATCTCTGCCGCCGGTTCGGCGTCCACCCGGCCCGCGATGTGGCCGGTCGCGCCGGTACCGGCCGGCCCGACCGCCCCGACGCACCCGCTGCTGGACTCCCGCCACAGCGCCGGCCGGCTCGGCAGCCAACCCGACGCCGGGGTGGCCGGCGGCGTCACCGGGACCCCCGACCGGTCCGGCCGCCAGGGCACCCTCGACCGCACCTTCGGCCAGCAGGGCGTCGCGGTCACACCGTTCCCGCAGCGGTCGGCGGCAGCCGCCGACGTGGCTCTGCTGCGCGACGGGTCGATCATCGCGGCCGGTGGGCCGCCGTCCGGCGACTCCGCCGACTTCCTGCTCGCCCGGTACAGCCGCGACGGCGTCCTGGACGGCGGGTTCGGCGACCACGGGCTGGTCGTGACGCCGTGGGCGGCGCCGTCCGGCGGTCAGGGTGCGGCGGGTGTGGCCACCGGCGCCAGGGACCGGATCGTCGCGGTCGGCACCGCGGGCCTGGGCCGGGGCGACGAGATCGGCTTCGCGATCGCGCAGTACCGGCCGGACGGCTCGCTCGACCGCCGGTTCGGCACCGGCGGCCGGATCGTCACGCCGGTCGGCCCCGTCGGCGACGCGGCCGCGAGCGCGGTGGTGTTCCAGCCGGACGGGAAGATCGTCGTGACCGGCGGCGCCAACGACGCGCAGGGCAACGCGAACTTCGCGGCGGCGCGGTACCTGTCCGACGGCCGGCTCGACCCGAGTTTCGGCACCGGCGGCATCGCGCTCGTGCTGATTCCCGGCGGGGACGCCGCGGCCAGTTCCGTCGCGCTCCAGCCGGATGGGAAGATCGTCATCGCCGGTACCGCGGTGACCGACGCCGGCCAGAACTTCGCCGTGGTACGGCTGACCCGGGCCGGAGTGCCCGACCCCGGCTTCGGTGTCCAGGGCATCGTGCTGGCCCAGACCGTTCCCGGGCAGGACAAGGGCGGCGCGCAGAGCGTGGCCGTCGGCCCGAACGGGCGCATCGTGGTCGGTGGGCTCGGCGAGACCGGGGCCGGACGCACCGCCTTCGGGGTCCTGCGGTTCCTGACCGACGGCGCGCCGGACCCGACCTTCGGCGGCGGTACCGGCCAGGTGCTCACCGAATTCGACGACCAGTCGGTCGCGGAGCGGGTACTCGTGCGCAGGGACAGCACGATCGTCGCGGTCGGCCTGGACGGCCTGGCGACGTCGAAGTTCGCCCTCGCCGCCTACCGGCCCAACGGCGACCTCGACCCGGCGTTCGGCGACTCGGGGCGCACGACGACGGCGTTCGGGGCGAACTCGGCCGCCTTCGGCGCGGTGCTCCAGGCGACCGGGAACATCGTGGCGGTCGGCGGTACCGGCAGCCAGTCGGCGTCGAACTTCGCGGTGGCCCGCTACCTGGGTCCGCGGTCCCGATCAGACATCGGCTGAGCCGCCCGCCGGCACGTCGGTGCCCGCCTCATCCATTAGGTTGAGGCGGGAGGGGAGGCGGCCATGGCGGAGCCCGGCAGGACCAGAGCCATAAACACCAACGCCGTAGACACCAGCGCCGTGAACACCAGCGCCGCAAGGACCAACGCCGTCGACAGCGTCACCGTCGTGCTGCGCGGCACGGACACCGCTCGGGCCAGGATGCCCACGCCGGCCGAACGCGACTCGCTACGGCTCGGCCGGGACGTTCCGGTCTGGGTGGTCACCCGGGCCGGCGGCGACACCGAGCTGTACCCGGCCGACTCGACCGTGATCGTGCCGGCCGGATGAACGTGCTGACCAGATGACGGTGCCGACCGCGTGAGAGCCGACCGGATGACAGAGCCGACCGGATGACAGAGCCGACCGCATGACGGCGCCGGACATCGTCCTGGGTACCCAGGTCTGCGGCCGGCTGGACGAGGGCGCCGGCCGGGAATGGTTGCTCGCCGACGGCCGGGGCGGGTACGCGATGGGTACCGTGGCCGGCCTGCGTACCCGCCGGTACCACGCGCTGCTGGTGGTTGCCGGGGACGCGCCGGGCGACCGGCACGTCGGGTTGGCGTCGCTCGACCCGGTCGTGGAGCTGCCGTCCGGCGCACGGATCCGGCTCGGTACCCACGAGTGGGCCGGCGGCGCGGTCTCCCCCGCCGGGTACGCCCGCCTGGAACGGTTCGACCTGACCGACGGCCTGCCACGCTGGCGCTGGCGGATCGGGGACGTGGTGCTGGAACGGGAGTTGGCCATGGCGCACGGCCGCGGCCTGCTCGCCGTGGTGCACCGGCTGCTGGCCGGCGGACCGGTCCGGCTGCGCCTGGAGGCGTTGTGCACGTGGCGTGACGCGCACGGCTCCCGGGAGGCCGGCAGCGGGCCGCTGCCCGCCGAGCACACCGCCGGCGGGGTGGAGATCGCCGGCGCGTACCGGCTGTCGGGGCCGGGCTGGCACCCGGGCGGCGAGTGGTACCGCGGCGCGTACCTGCGCGAGGAG
>DASXOA010000361.1:0-12935 GCA_036494675.1 Rugosimonospora sp. | reverse complement strand
GCCTCGGTGCTGGGCCTGGCCCGGTCGCTGCTGGGCACCGGCGTCTCCGGGCCGGGCGTGGCCGCCGTGTTCGAGGCCGCCGCCGAGGAGGCGCTGCCCGACGAGCCGGCCCTGTCGGCGGCCCTGTTCGCCGCCGGTGCGACCGCCGGCCGTCCCGTCCGTGCCCTGGCTGCCCGCTGGTCACACGCTGCCGCGCTGTCCGGGGACCTGGGCTCCGCGTTGCGGATGGCGGACGAGGTGATCGCCGGGCCGCGCCGGCCGGAGCAGGCGGACTGCGCCCTGGTCGCGGCGGCGGCCCTGGCGCACCGGGGGCAGTTGGCGCGCAGCGCCGAGCTGTACCGGTGGTCCGGCAGCGGACCGTCGGCGGCCTTCGCGGCGGTAGGGCACATCGGGACCGGTCAGCTCGCCGGCATTCCCCGCAACTTCGACGTCGAGGCGCCGGACGCGCCGCCGACCCTGCTGTCCGGCGCGGCCGCGCTGATGGCGCGGGGTGTGCACGAGTCGGTCGCTGGTTCGCCGACGGCCGCGCTGTCCAGCCTGGTGCGCGCCTCGGATCTGCTGGAGCCGGCCGGGCCGGGGGTGTTGCTGCCGGACAGCCCGGCAGCGCTGGCCGCGCTGGTCGGACTGCACTGCGCGGATCTGAACACGGCCCGCGCGGTGCTCGACCGGGCCGTCGCCGCCCGGCTCGGCGGGACGGTGATGGCGGCCCGGCACCGGTTGCTCCAGGCCTGGATCCTGCTGATGCGCGGAGAGACCGCCGCGGCCCGGCAGTACCTGCCGAACAACCGCGACGCGCTGCAACCGCGCGACCGGCTCTTCTCGCTCGCCCTCGACGTCGGTCTGGCCCGCCGGGACAGCGACCTGCCCGCGCTGCGCCAGGCGTGGGCGGCTGCCAGCGAGGCCGTGCTGCGCCACCCGATGGACCTGTTCACCCTGCTGCCGCTCGGCGAGCTGGTCGTCGCGGCCGCCCGGCTGGACGACCATGCCGGTACCGCCGCGCAACTTGAGGACGCCCGCGCACTGCTGGCCCGGCTCGGCGATCCGCCGCTGTGGACTCTGCCGCTGCACTGGAGCAGCCTGCACGCCGCCATCATCGGCAAACGGCCGGAGCTCGCCGAGGAGCACGCCAAGGCGCTCGCGGCGGGCGCGGGGCACAGCCGGTACGCCGCCGCGATCTCGGCCGCGGCGCAGAGTTGGCTGGCACTGCTCGCCGGAAAGGTCGATCCGGAGCAGGTGTCCGCCGCGGCCCGCGGACTGCACGATGTCGGGCTGCGCTGGGACGCCTCGCGGTTGGCCGGTCAGGCCGCCATCCGCACCTCGGACCGCCGGGCCATGGTCGCCCTGCTGGACTGTGCCCGCCTGTTGCAGGGCAGGCCGGCCGGCCAGCGCGGCGCCGACCGCGAACCGGTGCCGGACGCCGCCGAAGGGGCCAGTCTGAGCGATCGCGAGCGCGAGGTCGCCGACCTGGTTCTCGCCGGCATGACGTACCGGCAGATCGGCGACAGGCTGTATATCTCCCCCAAGACGGTCGAGCACCACGTGGCCCGGATGCGTCAGCGGCTGGGCTGTGCCAGCCGGGGCGAGTTGCTGGCCACGCTGCGTACCCTGCGTCGGCCCGCGCAGTCGGCGGCTCCGGCGAACCGGGCGGCGGATCGGTCGGGGGCGGCCGGCAGTTCCGGGGCGTCGGGCGAGCCGGCCGGGGAGTGACCGTAGTAACTGCCGGTGAGGTGTCCGGGCCGGGGCGCTAAGACCGCGTACGTGTGCCGACTCTGTTACAAAACCGTGACGGTGGCGTCAAGAGTCACCTGTGGTGACCATCACAGGGCGCGGCTTGTCGTCAAAGCCGACGAAACCCGGCGGTACCTCGCGTCGACCCCCGGCTGGTTTGACGGAGGGTTATCAACGTGGGGGGATGGCTGTTACTCACGAGTAGCTAGCGGCCTTGAAATCGTCTTCGCTCTAGCGGGAGCATCACCGCACGCACTCGTTGAAGCCGTCGACGGCTTGCGTACCCCCGATTTCTCATACCCATCGCATCTTGTCGCCCGACGTCAGCGCCGGAAAGGCCACCGACGCCGTCGGGAACGACGCTGCCCACGAGGAGGACCCCGTGAAGGATGCGCAAGGCAACCTGGTGCTCGGTCGCACCAGATGGCGGCGCTTCGCCGCCGTGTTGGTGCCCGCGGTGGCTGCCGCGAGCCTGCTGGTCGTCGGCATCGCCAACGGCGCGATCCCCGCGTCGTTCGCCGTGTCCGGCTCCACTTTCAAGGTCAGTGCCGACGAACTGGACGGCACGGGCTTCGTGCAGTACGGCGGCTTTGCCCAGGAGAAGGGCGGGCGCATGCTGCCCGGCACCAACATCCCCGACCCGACCGACGCGAAGAACCACGCGGTCGCGGTCTCGGGCATCTCCAGCGCATCGCTGACCAAGCTGTGCCAGTCGGTCGTGATGCCGGGTACCAACATCAGTCTCGTCATCAACGCGGGCGGTAACGGCACTCCGGCCACGGCGACCGACCTGATGATCGACCTGACCCAGCTCAACGGCGACGCCACGTTCAACAACATCAGCATCGGCCAGGACGCGTCGACGCTGAACAAGGGCCCGGCTGGCGCCCAGGGCCTGCCGGGCTTCTTCGGCCAGCAGGCGGACAGCGTGACCATCAAGCACCTGACCCAGATCGCCTGGTCCACCAGCGCCGGCACCTTCGTCCTCAACGGGCTCGACCTGCACGTGAGCCTCAAAAAGGAAGAGTGCTTCCCTGGTTAGCGACGGGAGGCCCGCGGACTCCGTTTCCGCGGGCCTCCTCCGTGCCGTACCGACAGGCAGGAGGAGCACGTGACAACCGCGGACGCACCGTACCGGCGGGGAAGCGCGTTCGCCCGGGGCTGGCGAGCCTTCGGCCGCTGGCGCCGCGGCCGGCCGTTCTGGGGCGGCCTGCTCACCATCGTGTCCGGATTCGTGTACTTCTACAGCGGGCACATCTCACTGGGCAACATCAGGATTTCGTTCTCGCAGCAGGAATTCCTCGGCTGGATGATCCCGCTGATCCTGGCACTGTGCGGGATCCTGATGCTGCTCACTCCGGGGCAGCGCATCTTCTACGGGGTGCTGGCCTCGGCGGTGTCGGTGGGCGGCCTGATCGGCCTGAATCTGGGCGGTTTCCTGGTCGGCATGCTGCTGGGCATCGTCGGAGGCGCGCTCGGGGCGTCGTGGACTCCGGTCTCGCGGCCGCCGGTCGCGACCCTGCCGGCCGGCGACGCCGTACCCGGTCCGCAACCGGTACCGCAGCCCGAGCCGGCATTTCAGCCCGAGTCGGCGTCCGAGCCCGAGTCGGCGTCCGAGCCCGAGTCGGCATCCGAGCCCGGGTCGGTATTCGAGACTGAGTCGGTATTCGAGCCCGAGTCGGTGGCCGGCTTAGGCGGGGAGGCCGGTCGACCGGCGTCGCCCGCACACGCCGCTCCCGACCCCGAACCGGGGGAGCCGGTCCGGCCGCGTCCCAGCGGACCGTTGGCCGACACGCTGCCGGCCTCGACGGTCTCCCCGCTGGGCGTACCGCCCCGGACGACCGGAACCCCCCGGCCGAGCAGCGCCGGGCCGGCCATCGAGCGGCCGGGCGTCGAGCGGCCGGGTATCGAGCGGCCGGGTATCGAGCGGTCGGGCAGTGAGCGGTCGGGCAGTGAGCGGCCGGGCATTCTGCGGCCGGGCGTCGAGCGGCCCGACCCCGAACCGTCCGGTGGGGACGACGAGCCTCCGCCGCCGGATGGCGGCCAGCTGCCCCGGCGCAGCCCGCGCGGGCTGGCGGTGATCCTGGTGCTGCTGACCGTGACCGCTGTCGGGGCCGCGACGCTGCGGCTCCAGTCGCCGGCCGGTGCGGCGCCGTCCTGCTCCGAACTGTTCAACTCGCTGATCCCGAGCGCCTCCGCCAAGCCCAGTGTCAAGCCGACCGGCAGCACCGCGGCGAAGTCGACGGGCGCCACGAAGGCGAAGCAGACGGGTACGACCAAGGCGGCCGGCACCAACCAGCCGGCTCACGGGCAGACCACGGCGCCGCCGGTCCCGGCGGCCGGCACACCTACGCCAGCCAGGTCGAGCGGGTCGAGCGCGCCGGCCGGGTCGGGCAGCGGTCACGGCTCGCTCGGCGGCGCGGTCCTCGGTGTCCTCGACGGGCTCGGCAAGCTCCTCGGCATCGGTTCCGACGCGTCGCCCTCGGCATCCGCCTCGCCCACTGCGACGGGCAGCCCGACCGCCGCGCCGCAGCCGACCGGCACCCAGGCGACCGGTACGCCACCGGCCGGCACCCGTCCCACCCGGACCCCCACCGCTCACGGCTCATCCCCGGCGAAGGGTTCGCCCGGGGCGGGAAGCGGCACCGGTACCCCGGGCACGCCCACCGGCACACCGTCCGGGGCGGACTGCCCGATCGGATCCACCGACCTCGTACCGCCGCTGGACGACACGGTCGTCGCGAAGGAACCGGCGGAGCAGATCACCGCGTTCCTGCTGCAGATCTCGATGACGTACCGGGGGGTCACCGAACTGCCGACCGCCGCCGGCCCCAAGGTACGGGTGCTGGAGTTCACCATGAGCAGTTCGTCGTCGACGCCGTTCGAACTGCGCGTACCGATGGTCTCCGGAAACCACACCCTGTCGTACAAGAGCACCAAGTTGACGGTCTCCGGGAACGTCACGTTCTACACCAGCAGGATCAGCGGCAATCTGTTGAACGTGCTGCCGGTGACGTTCACGCCGGAGCGCCCGCCGCCCCTGCGGCTGGTCCCGATCCCGATCCCGGTGGTGTTCTTCACCAACGCGACGCTGGACCTGGTGCTCGTCCACGCCGACGTGCTCACGGCCCCGGCGCTGGACATCTCCTACATCTCCTGACGTTTCCCAGACGCTGACGCCCCCGGTCAACGGTGACCGGGGGCGTCAGCGTCTGCGGTCAGATCCGGGCGAGCGCGTCCCTGAGCGGGTCCAGGCCGATCGAACCCAGATCCAGCGCGGCGCGGTGGAACTCCTTGAGGTCGAAGTCCTTGCCCTTGCGTGCCCTGGCGTCCTCCCGAGCGGTGAGCCAGAACCGCTCGCCGACCTTGTACGACGGCGCCTGGCCCGGCCAGCCGAGGTACCGGTTGAGCTCGAACCGCAGGTTCTCGTCGGGCACCCGGCAGTGCGCACGCAGGAATTCCCAACCCAGCTCCGGCGTCCACCGCTCGCCGGGGTGGAAGCCGAACGGATTGTCGGCCGGGATCTCCAGTTCCAGATGCATACCGATGTCCACGATGACCCGCGACGCACGGAACGCCTGGCTGTCGAGCATGCCCAGCTTGTCGCCGGGATCCTGCAGGTAGCCCAGTTCATCCATCAGGTTCTCGGCGTACAGCGCCCAGCCCTCACCGTGGCCGGAGCACCAGGACAGCAGGCGCTGCCAGCGGTTGAGCAGTTCGGCGCGGACCGCGGTCTGGGCCACCTGGAGGTGGTGACCCGGCGCGCCCTCGTGGTAGACGGTGGTCACCTCGCGCCAGGTGGAGAAGCTGGTGATGCCCTGCGGCACCGCCCACCACATCCGGCCCGGCCGGCTGAAGTCCTCGCTGGGGCCGGTGTAGTAGATGGCTCCGTCCGAGGTCGGCGCCAGGCAGCATTCGATGCGCCGCACCTGCTCCGGAATGTCGAAGTGCGTACCGCTCAGGTCGCCGATCGCCTGGTCGGCCAGCGCCTGCATCCAGTCGCGGAACGCTTCCTTGCTCCCGATCGTGCGCGCCGGATCGGCGTCGAGCGCCGCGACCGCGTCGTCGACCGAGCCACCGGGCACGATCTTGTCGGACACCCTGCGCATCTCGGATTCGAGCCGGGCCAGTTCGGCGAAACCCCACGCGTAGGTCTCGTCCAGGTCGACGCGGGCACCGAGGAAGTACTGCGAGGCGAGCGCGTACCGCTCCCGGCCGACTGCCTGGTTCTCGTGGCCGAGCGGGGCCAGTTCCTCACGCAGGAACCGGCCGAACTCCACGGTCGCGGCGTTGGCGGCCTGGCCACCGCGCTCCAGGTCCGTGCGCAACCCGGCGGGTAGGTCGGTGGCCTGTTCGACCCGGCGTACCAGTTCCGGATAGAAGTCGTCGCCGGCCGCGTCGGTCCAGTTCGTGCACAGCTTGGCGACTTCGACGATCTGCTTGCGTGACGAGACGTGTCCGGAACGCGCGGCATCCAGCAATGTCTGCCGGTATTCGGTGAGTGCAGTCGGGACGCTGGCGAGCCGGGCGGCGATGTCACCGGCCGCCTTCTCGCCCTCCAGTGGCATCAGGTCGAACACCGAACGGACGGCGTGCAGCCCGCTGCTCACAACGTTCATCTCGCTGGCCGTCTCGCCCGCGTCGTACCGGGCCAGGGCCAGCTCCAGGCGCTCCCGCATGGCGTCCTTGGCGACGCGTTCGCGCTCGTCGGCCGGTTCCATCGGGGATAGTTCGGCCAGGGTACGCCGGTCCAGGTCGGCCAGCGCGGCGTAACCATCGGGTGACAGGTCGGTCAGTTTGTCGTCGTATCCGCTGATCCCGACATAGGTGGACGCCAGGGGGTCGAGCGGCGCCCACTCCTCGACATAGCGGTTGGCTAGGTCATCAATTCTTCCCACCCGCCGACCCTATGCGACAGGCGCCGGAGCCCTGAGCCTTTACGGGAAGGTCACGGGGTGGGCAAGGGGGGCGGCCAGGCGCACGGTCTACCGGTCGTGGCCGCCGGCCCACCCCAGGAGCCGCTCGGCGCTCCAGGCGTTCACGACGCTGGCGACCGGTACGGCGCACCGGGCGGCCCGCTCGCAGCCGTACCCGAGCCAGTTCAGTTGCCCGGGGGCGTGCGCGTCGGTGTCGATCGAGAACCGGCACCCGGCCTCGACCGCCAGGCGCAGCAGCCGCTTGGGTGGGTCGAGCCGGTCGGGTCGGCAGTTGATCTCGACCGCCTTGTCGTGCTCCGCGCAGGCCGCGAATACCGCGTCCGCGTCGAACGTGCTCTCCGGCCGCGGCCTGCCCTCACGGTGCGCCCGGTCCCCGCCGCCCCGGCCGGTGCGCGCGGTGATCCGGCGACCGGTGCAGTGCCCGAGGATGTCCAGATGCGGGTTGGCGATCGCGGTGAGCATCCGGCTGGTCATCGCGGCACTCTCCGCACGAAGTCCACTGTGGACGGAGCCGACCACGACGTCGAGTTGTGCCAGCAGGTCCGGTTCCTGGTCGAGTGAGCCGTCCGCGAGGATATCCACCTCGATGCCGGTCAGCAGCCGGAAACCCTCTGGCAGGGAGGCGTTGATGGTGGCCACCATGGCCAGTTGCTGGCGCAGCCGGCTCGGGGACAGCCCCTGCGCGACGGTCAGCCGGGGCGAGTGATCGGTGACCACCAGGTACTCGTGGCCGAGTTGCACGGCGGCCAGCGCCATCTCCTCTATCGGCGACCCACCGTCCGACCAGTCCGAGTGGCTGTGGCAGTCGCCGCGCAACGCCCGGCGCAGCGCCGTCGCAGCCTCGTCCAGGTCCACGGTGGACGTGGCGACGAGTCGGCGCAGGTACACCGGCTCCTCACCGGCCAGCGACTCGGCCACGCAGCGCGCGGTCACCTCGCCGACGCCGGGCAGTGTGGTGAGGCTGCCGTCGGCCGCCCGCGCCGCAGTCTCCTCGGATGTCAGGGCGCCGATCGCGGTGGCCGCCGAGCGGAAGGCCCGCACCCGGTAGGTCGCCTCGTTCGCGCTCTCCAGGCGGAAGGCGATCTCCCGCAGGTCGGCAACCGGATCGCGGGCGGCGCTCATCCCGTGCGCCGGGTCGGCACCGCCCGTGACCGCTCGGTCACCGGGCCGGAATCGGGCATCCTGTCGGGATCGGACATGCGTCAAATCTACGCGGCCGCGCCGCCGCTCGCGGCCGCATGGGCGTCCGGGCCGACCGGCGTGATCGACGTCGAAACCCTGCCGCGCGTAGCCTGTGGGCCGTGCGGACCATCGACTGGGCGGACGGCGCTGTTGTGATCATCGATCAAACCGCGCTGCCCGACGAGCTTCGGATGCTCAGACTGTCCACTGTGGAGGATCTGGTCGGCGCGATCCGCCGGCTCGCGGTGCGGGGAGCCCCCGCCCTCGGGGTCGCCGGTGCGCTCGGCGTGGCGCTGGCCGCACGGCAGCACCCCGACGATCCCGATGCACGCGCGGAGTCGGTCAAGGCGGTGGGAACCGCCCGACCGACCGCCGTCAACCTGGCGCGGGGGGCCGATCGCGCGGCCGGGCGGCTCGCCGACGGGCCGGACGCCGTGCTCGCCGAGGCGCTGCGGGTACGGGACGAGGAGATCGCCAGCTCCGAGGCGCAGGGTCGCCTCGGCGCCGACCTGGTCGCCTCGATGTGTGCCGCACCGGTACGGGTACTGACGCACTGCAACACGGGTGCGCTGGCCGCGGTGGTCGGCGGTACCGGCCTGGCCGTGGTCGCCGAACTGCACCGGCGCGGGGCGCTGGGCGAGGTGATCGCCAGCGAGACCCGGCCACTGCTCCAGGGCGCCCGGCTCACCGCCTGGGAACTGGGCCGGCTGGGCATACCGTTCCGGGTGGCGGTCGACGGTGCCGGGGCGTTCCTGATGAGCCGTGGCGAGGTCGACGCGGTCATCGTGGGCGCCGACCGGATCTGCGCCAACGGGGACGTCGTCAACAAGGTGGGTACGTTCGCCCACGCGCTCGGTGCCCGCCGGGCCGGCATCCCGTTCCTGGTGGTCGCGCCGGAGTCCACGCTGGACCGGGACACGCCGGACGGTGGCGCCGTCGAGATCGAGGACCGGGGTGCCGATGAGGTGCTGGCGTTCCGGGGAGTCCGGACCGCTCCGTCCGGGGCGCGGGCTGTGAATCCCGCGTTCGACGTGACGCCGGCGGATCTCGTGACGGCGATCGTCACCGACCGGCGCGTCATCACCCCGCCCGCCAAGCCGTAGCGGGGCGGCGGCCGAGCCCCGCAATGGGGATCCGGGCGGTCAGCGGGGGAGCGGGCGGGCCGCGGTGACACTGCCGTGGTCGGCCGACACCGCGGTGATCCAGCCGCCGGTCCGGCCGAGGCGCAGCAACACGTCCAGGTCGGCGGGAAGGGTCGTCGGGTCGCTCGGCTCGGGCGGCCAGCCGGATCGCGCTCTCATCCCGGCCTGGAGCCAGGGCACCAGGTCGCCGATCGGGTCGGGACCGTCCAGCGCGGCCCTCGCCGTACCCAGTAGAGCCAGCACCTCGTCGAGCGCCGCGCCGACCGCGGCGGCGTTGCCCCCGCACATCGCGGCGGTCAGTGCCGCCGGGCTCGCCGCCACCCTGGTTCCGTCCCGGAACGAACCGGCGCCGAGGCTCAGCGCGAGCGGGTCGGTGGCCGCGGAGGTGGCCAGCGCGGCGGCGAGCAGGTGCGGCACGTGGGATATCGCGGCCACCGCCCGGTCGTGGTCGGCGGCGGTGGCCGGTACCACGCGGGCGCCCAGCATCGTGATCATCCCGGCCAGGGTCAGCCAGTCGGTGAGGTCGGTTTCGCCCGGCTCCAGGCAGAGCACCCAGGCGCAGCCGTCGAACAGGTCCGGGTCGCTGGCGGTGAAGCCCGACGTTTCCCGGCCGGTCATCGGGTGCCCGCCGATGAAGCCGGTCAGCCGGCCGAAGCGGCGGGCGCGCTCGTTGACCCGGTCGCGGACCGGTCCCTTGACGGACGTCACGTCGGTGATCAGACCCGAGTAGTCGGTGGAGGCCAGTTCGTCCAGGACGGTACCGACGGCGGGCAGCGGTACCGCGAGCACCACCAGATCGGCGTTGGCCACCGCATCCCGGATCGCCCCGGCGACCTGCCAGCGCTCGCCGGCCGGCGCCTTGGCGGCGGCGGTACGGGCCATCGCGCGGGTGGCCGGGTCGGCGTCGTACCCGAGTACGGCGTGACCCTCCGCGGCGAGCGCGCGCAGCAGGGATCCGCCGATCAATCCCAGGCCGATCACCGCAGTCCGCACGGCGGCCACTCTCCCATATCCGGCATGCGGCCAGGTCACGAGGTGCCGGCGGGGTGACGCGGCCGGAGGCCCGTTTCGGGTGCCCGCGCGCCTTCCCGTGTCGCTTTGCCCGCCGGCCCGGCAGTACCGGGACCGGGCCGGCGATGGGCGACTAGGCTCGTGGTCGGAGGGTGACGGATGACCGAGCCGATCGAGAACCACCGTCTGGGCGGCGACGAACCCAGCCTCGGCTGGGCATCGCCGGACAGCGCGTCCGGCCCGCCCGCACCGCCGGGAGCGGCCGCGGAAGGCGCAACGGGTGCGCCGCTGGGTGCGGCCGCGGGGGGCGCGACCGGAGCGGCCGCGGGAGGCGCGGTGCCGACCCGGATCACGCTGCCCCCCGGCATCCGTCCGATCATGCCGCCGGAGTCCGCGGGCAGCCCGGACGCGTCCTGGGGACGCCCGTCCGGTTCCGGACCATCGGCCGCCGCCCCGATGGCCCCGCCCGCGCCGGACCGTTCCGCCGCCGGCCAGACGGCGTGGCCCGCCGGTCAGACGGCGTGGCCCGGGGGGTCCCCCAACGGCTCGCCCGGCCAGAGCCGGCCCGCCGCGTCACCCGGCCAGAGCCGGCTCGCTTCACCCGGTCAGGGCTGGCCCGGCCAGGCCTGGATGGGCGGCTCGGCCACCCAGGCAGGCGGTGCGGGTCCGGTGAGTGGTGCGGGTCCAGTCAGCGGTGCGGGGCCAGTGAGTGGTGCGGGGCCGGTGAGCGGACCGGGCCAGCCGTGGCCGGGCCCGCACGGCGCCCCGTACGGCGCGCAGGGGTGGCCGGGCACGCAGGGTGCACGAGGGTGGCCGGGCGCGCAGGGCGCGCAGGGGTGGCCCGCGCCGCCGCCCGCCGCCTCGCGCATGCCCTCCGGCCTCTTCCCGTCCGGCCGTCCCCGGCCGACGTACCGGGAGCCGCATCCGGTCCGCCGGCCCGCGGTGGCCGCCGGGGCCGGCTCCGGGGCTCTCTGGATGCTGCTGTTCGGCCTGCTCGCCACGAACGCCCGGGTCTATGCCTGGCTGACCATCAGCGCCGGCCTCGTGGCCTGGCTGGCCGCGCTGGCGCTGGCCCGCTTCGGTGACCGGGGAGTGGCGATCGGCGTGGCGATCAGCAGCGCGGTCGGTGTCGGCATCGCCGCGATCGTGGTGATCGCCCGGATGGCCGGCGGTCACTGGTTGCTGTGGTGACGTTGCCATTGGTATCACTCAGGTGACCGTGCGTGTGTTTACACTCGCGCAATGAGACCGGCTTGACTCAGCCGTTCCGGACCGGCAATCTCGGCTCCATGGCGCAGACGCTGCAGCGGCTTGACCCCGACCGCCGACGTCGACGGCTTCGGCTCCTCGCCGAACTGGCCGACGCGAAGGCCGTCCGTGCCCGGGTCGCGCCCCGCCAGGCGTACGTGAATCGGGTGCGTGATCTGATCGCCACGCGCCGGCGCAGCGCCGGCTGGACCTGAGCGCCGCTCCCCGCACCGGTAGGCGGCCGCCCCCCGAGGCTGATCACGCTCCGCCTCGGGTCGCGTTCTGCCGGTGGATGTGACCCGCACCAGATACCGTCAGGCGCAACGACCGAATAGGCTGAGAGCCGACCGTGCCGCCGAGGCATGCGGCTCACACACATACAAGACCTGCCACCCGGGGGAACCGTGTCCTACTTCGCTGCCGCGGTGGTCCGCGGATCCGGCGGCTGGGCCGCCGCCGAATTTGATCTGAACGGGGCCGCCGACGTCGACGAGGTGGCCGACCGCCTGCGTGATGTCGACCCCGACGCCGACGTTTCCCTGCTGTTCGTCGAGTCCGACGACGCGTATCTGGCGATCCTGCGCCTGGACGACGGCGAGGACCTGAGGGTGTTCGGCTCGGACTCCGCGTTCGCGGAGGAATCCAGGCTCGGCGCGTTGCTGCTCGGCGAGATCGAGGAGCCGGCGCTGGAAATCGACGAGGTGACGGACCCACCGGTCGAGGAGGCCGGGGAGGAGCCGGATCAGCCGGCCGGAGAGCCGGACACGGAACCCGTGGGCGACCCGGACCTGCTCGCCGATGTCGGGATACCGGCCCGCCAGTTGCTGGAGCTCTGCACGTCCGAGGGGATGCTGCCCTCGGACGTGACCGCCGAGGTCTGCCTCGTGCTCGGCTGCGGGGATGAGATCGAGGAGCTGCGCGAGGTGTGAGGTACGAGCCGTGGATGCGTCGGGCGCTACAGGTCGCCACGACCGGTACGGTCGACGCCGGCGATGTGCCGGTCGGCGCGGTGGTCTACGCACCGGACGGCGCGGAGCTGGCCGCGGCGGGCAATCAGCGCGAGGCGACCGGCGACCCGACCGCGCACGCCGAGATGGTCGCGCTGCGGGCGGCCGCGACACGGCTCGGCTCCTGGCGGCTGGCCGGCTGCACGCTGGTCGTCACCCTGGAGCCGTGCACGATGTGCGCGGGGGCGCTGGTCCTGGCCCGGATCGCGACGCTGGTGTTCGGTGCCTGGGAGCCCAAGACCGGCGCGGTGGGCTCGCTGTGGGACGTGGTGCGCGACCGGCGGCTGAGCCACCGTCCGGAGGTCTACGCGGGGGTACTGGGCGAGGAGAGCGCCACGCTGCTGCGGGCGTTCTTCGGTGGCCAGCGTTGACCGGCCACCGCCGTACCGCTACTTGGTCTTGGTGATCGACGTCGCGTTGACCGATCCATCGCTGCCGGTCTGCCCCTGGATGGTGACCGACGCGCCGGGTGCCAGATCCTTGAGCGTGCCGGACTGAGCGACGTTGACCGCGGTGGATCCCGTGGTCTTCACGATCACCGTCTGGCCGTCCGAGGTGGTGATGTAGACGGTGTCGCCGTCGACCAGCTTCACCGTGCCGGTCGTGGCGTTGCCGCCGGCCTGGCCGGTGCGCGCCGCACCGGCACCGGTCCCGCCACCGGCTCCTGCTCCGCCACCGGC
>DASXOA010000360.1:0-16156 GCA_036494675.1 Rugosimonospora sp. | reverse complement strand
TGGTTGGAGTCGGCGGACGCGGCGGTGGTCCGGGCGGCGTTGGACCCGTTGTGTAAGCCGGGTGGTGGGGGTGAGGATCGGCGTACGCCGGGGCAGCGGCGCGCTGACGCTCTGGTCGAGGTGTGCCGGATCGCGTTGGCGGCCGGAGACGTCCCGGATAATGGTGGGGATCGGCCGCAGGTGGTGGTGACCACCGACCTGGCGACGCTACGGGACCGGGTCGGGGTCGCGACGCTGGATGACGGGACACCGGTCAGCCCGGCGGCGGTACGGCGGATGGCGTGCGACGCGGGCATCATCCCGGTGGTGTTGGGTGGTGGCGGGCAGGTGCTCGACCTGGGACGGGAACGGCGCCTGTTCACCGGGGCCGCGCGCCGCGCGGTGGTCGTACGGGACCGGGGCTGCGCGTTCCCGGGCTGTGACCGACCGGCGCGATGGGGTGCCAGGTCCATCACATCGTGCACTGGGTCGATGGCGGCGCCACGAATCAGGACAACGCGGTGTTGCTGTGTGGTCATCACCACCGGGTGTTGCACCGCGGCGAGTGGCAGGTCCAGATCAATCCACGCGACGGGCTACCGGAGTTCATCCCACCGTCTTATGTCGATGCCGCTCGCCGAGCCCGACGCAACATCTACCACCGACGACCCTGACCACCGCTATCCCTCATCGCTACCGGCCCCGATCACTACCGGCCCTCATCGCTACCGGCCCCGATAGCTGCCGGCCCCGACCGCCGCTGTCCCTGTTCAACGCTGTCCCTGATCAGCGACCCCGGCCGCCCTGCGGCACCGCGGTGGTACGGCACGTCACGGCACCGGGTCGGAGACAGCGGCCATGCCGCGCCCACCGACCGGCCCCCGCACATCACACCACCGTGACCCGTGGATCACCCGATCGCGAACTGCGATCGCCGAGACCGTGGACGCGATCCGCGTGCACCGCGGCCCCGGCCGCCCCGCAAGCGTCCGGACACGCTGATGGCCGACAATGGTTATGCCCGCGATTTCACCCGCGCCGCGCTGCATCGCCGTGGGATCAGGCACCATCCCCGAACAGTCCGACCAGATCACCCGCCGCGCAGACAAGAGCCGCGCAGACAAGAGCCGCGCAGACAAGAGCAACGCCGGCGGACGGCCACCCGACTTCGACCCGCTCACCCACCAGCACCGCAACGTCATCGAACGCTGCTTCAACCGCCTCAGTTCCTGGGCCGACCCGACCACCCGCTACACCAACCGCACCACCACCTACCGAGCCAGCCCGATCCTCACCGCCGCCTTCACCTGATCGGCAAGATGCCGGGCTCAGACGAAACTCGATGGGCTACGGCCGCTGAGCGTCGCTGAGCGCCGCCGCGCTGCGTCACGCTTGCGATGTCACCAACCCGAGTCCGGTGTAGCCTGGCCGGATCTGTAGGCGGCGGCAGGGGGTAACGGGATGTCCGGGCCGGTGGCCAGCGACGACCTGGAGGTCTTTGTCGGGGAGTGGGCGGTGGAGGCGCGCTTTCCCGGTGGGCCGCTGACCGGCTCACCGGCGGCGGGCGGCGGTACCGGACCGGTGGGGCGCCGTGTCTTCGAGTGGATCCTCGATGGCCGGTACCTGGCGCAGCGTACCGAGGTTTCCATCCCGGAGGCCCCGGACGGCCTGGCCATCGTCGCCTGCGAACCGCAAGAGGGTGGATACACCCAGCACTACTACGACTCTCGTGGGGTCAGCCGGCTGTACGCGATGACCTTTGCCGGCGGGGTGTGGCGGCTGTTGCGTGAATCCGCTGACTTCTCGCCGCTCGACTTCGCCCAGCGGTTCACCGGCACCTTCAGCGCCGACTGCAACCGCATCGATGGCAGGTGGGAGAAGGCGCTGCCGGGCGCGGGTTGGGAACTGGACTTCGAGTTGAGCTACTCGAGGATCGCCTGATGGCGCAGCGGCCGCAAGACGTGGCGCACGGGATCATCCAGGCCAGCCTCTACATGGTGTTGGCGACCGCGGACGCCACCGGTCGGCCGTGGTCCTCCCCGGTGTATTTCGCCAACGCCGGCTACACGCGGTTCTACTGGGTCTCCTCGCCCGGCGCGACCCACTCCCGAAACATCGCCATGCGACCCGATGTCGGGATCGCCATCTTCGATTCAACCGCCCCCATCAGCACTGGGCAGGGCGTCTACCTGCGGGCCCGGGCGGCCGAGGTCAGCGGCGATGAACTCGACCAGGCCGTCGACGTCTTCTCTCGCCGGTCGTTGGCACACGGCGGCGTGGCCTGGGTAACGGCGGACGTCCAGGGCGACGCCGGTGTGCGCCTGTACCAGGCGCTGGTCGACGAGCACTGGATCCTGGCGCAGGACGGCCGCCCCGATCACCGGTTACCCGTGCAGCTGACCTGACATTCGGGCTACCGGCGTGACCGGACCCGCGACGCGGGCGGGTACATCGAGGGCATGCTTGCCGAGGCTGAGGTAGCTCGTACCGCGCCGGCGCGTCCGTACCGCCCCCGATCTGCAACCAGTTTCAGTGGCGGGCACATTGACGCGCCGCCGAGACAGTGATGAGTGTTAGGACTCGGAAACCATGTCGACACACGGTCATGGACGGACTCCACCGAGCGAAGGAGCAGGGTCATGGCTGACGATGCGATAGTGAGCCGCCGCGACGTCCTCAAGGGAGCCACGGTCGCCGCCGCGGCCCTGACGCTGCCGGCCCTGGCCCCGACCAGAGCAGACGCCGCGACCGGAGCAGACGCCGCGACCGGAGCACAGGCCGCGACGCCCGCGGGTGGGACGTTCCCACTCGTGGCGGGTGGCCGGGCGACGCCGCTCCTGGTCAGTGCGGACGACCATCCGGGCGTGACCAGGGTGGTGGGTGACCTGAGGGCCGACATCGGCCGGGTCACCGGCATCGAGCCCGAGGTGCGGACCGGCGCCTCCCCGGCACGCGACATCGTGCTCGTCGGTACCGTCGGCCACAGTCCGCTCGTCGACGACCTGGTGCGGCGCGGCAAGCTCGACGTGAGCGCGATCGCCGGCAGGTGGGAGTCGTCGCTGCGCGAGGTGGTGACCGACCCGTACCCGGGAATCGATCGCGCTCTCGTGCTCGCCGGCAGCGACCAGCGCGGCACCATCTACGCCGCGTACGACGTGTCCCGGCTGATCGGGATCTCCCCCTGGTACTTCTGGGACGACGTGCCGCCGCCCCACCGGGACGAACTGTCCGTCCCGTCGCGCCGGACGGTCACCGCCGAGCCGGCCGTCAGGTACCGCGGGTTCTTCATCAACGACGAGAACCCGAACCTGGGCACCTGGGCACCGCAGCACTTCGGTCCCGGACTGGCGCCGGGCTATCCGGGTGGGTTCAACAGCGCCTTCTACGCGGCGGTCTTCGAGGTGATGCTGCGGATGCGGGCGAACTACCTGTGGCCGGCGGTGTGGGGCCGGGCGTTCGCCGAGGACGACCCGGACAACCACGCGGTGGCGAAGGCCTACGGCGTGGTGATGGGCACGTCGCACGAGGCGCCGATGATGCGCGGGATCGAGGAGTGGAACCGGCACGCCCACTCCGCCGTCCGCGACTCCACCGGGACCATCGTCACGCCGGGCAGCGATCCGTACGGCGGCACCGGCGAATGGAGCTTCCGGTACAACGCCGAGGCCCTCAAGGCGTACTGGCGCGACGGCATCCAGCGCAAGGTCGACCAGGACTTCGAGGGCGTGGTCACCATCGGGATGCGCGGCAACGGCGACACCGCCCTGCCGGACGGCAACGGCATCGAGTTGATGGAGAGCATCGTCGCCGCCGAACGCCAGATCCTCGCCGAGGTCACCGGGCGGGACGCGGCCGAGATCCCGCAGGTGTGGACGCTCTACAAGGAGGTGCAGCGGTACTGGGACCAGGGAATGACGGTACCCGACGACGTGACCCTCGTGTTCGCCGACGACAACTGGGGCAACATGCGCAAGCTGCCGGACCCGGCGCTCCCGCAGAGGTCCGGCGGCTACGGCATCTATTACCACTTCGACTACGTCGGCGGCGGCCGCAACTACAAGTGGGTGGACACCAGCCTGCTGCCCAACATCTGGGAGCAGTTGCACCAGGTCCACGCGTACGGTGTCCACCAGCTGTGGGTGGTGAACGCGGGCGACATGAAGGGCAACGAACTGGCTCTGCAGTTCTTCATGGACTACGCGTGGGACCCGGCGGCACTGGACGTGGACCGGATCCCCGACTGGGAACGGGAATGGGCGGCGCTCCACTTTGGACAGAAGCAGGCCGCCGCGATCGCCACCGTCCTGCACACCTACTCCCGGCTCCAGTCGCGGCGCAAGCCCGAACTGCTCAACCGCCTCATCACGCTCGCCGGCACCACCGTCGTCTACCAGGATCAGGCCAGCCCGTTCAGCCTCACCAACTACCGCGAGCTGGAGACCGTGACGCAGCAGTGGCAACGACTCGCCGCCGACGCCACGAAGGTCCGTGACGCGTTGCCGGCCGCGGCACAGGACGCGTACTTCGAACTGGTCGGGTACCAGGTGCTGGCGACGGCGAACCTCTACGCGCTGCGGTTGGCCGAGTTCACGAACATCCTCTACGCCGCGCAGGGTCGCGCCGCCACCAACGACCTCGCGGCGAGCGCCGAGGCCCGGCTCGCCGACGACTTCGCGCTGGCCGGCCACTACAACAGCGCGATAGCCGGCGGGAAGTGGCGCAACTTCCAACTCCAGCCGCACATCGACTACGGCGACGTCGCCCGGTACGGGCCCAACGCCGCCTGGCAGGAGCCGGAGGACAGCAGCGGCAGGGTGCTCCAGGACGTCATCTTCCCGGCGGTCGGCCGGGTCACGCTGCCGGACGTCGCCGAGATGGGTGTCGCGGTCGACGGGTCGGACCAGTTCTGGCTCGCCGGGGCCACCGGCGCCACGCTGCCGGAGTTCAGCCCGTACCAGAGCCAACCCGCGCAGTACATCGAGGTCTTCAACCGCGGCACGGTTCCGTTCGACTACATGATCCGGCCGGCGGCCGGATGGGTCACGGTGTCGCCGGGCCACGGACGGGTGGACAAGCAGGTGCGCGCCACCGTTCGGGTGGACTGGCACCGGGCGCCGGCCGGCACCACCACGGTACCGATCACCGTCAGCGGCCCGGACGGCGCGAGTGTCATCGTCCAAGCGGTCGTCCGCAACGCCAACGTCCGGCAGTCCCGCGACGCCACGTACGTGGAGAGCAACGGGTACGTCTCGATCGAGGCTGAGCACTTCACCAGGGCGGTCAACGGTTCCGGTGTCTCGTGGCGGCGCATCCCGGACATCGGCCGCACCGGGTCGGGCATGAAGGCGTTCCCGGTCACCGCCTCCGCCCAGACCCCGGGCGGCACCGGGCCCCGGCTGGAGTACCGGGTGTATCTGTTCACCACCGGCCCGGTCGTGGTCTGGGCGCACCTGTCGCCGCGCAACAACGTGCTGCACGGCGCCGGGATCCGGTACGCGGTCTCGTTCGACGACGACGCCCCACAGGTCGTCAACGTCACCACGGCCGCTCCGCTCGCCGACGACGGCACCATGAACCGGCCCTGGGAACGCAACACCTCCGACAACATCAACCGCACGTCGACGACCCACACGATCGCCGGGGCCGGCGTCCACGTCCTCACGTTCTGGATGGTCGACCCGACCGTGGTGCTGCAGAAGCTGGTACTGGACACCGGCAGCGTGGCGGCGAGCTACCTCGGACCGCCGGAAAGCGTGCGGCTGCTGGCGAGGTAAACGCCGGATGGTCGATCGACCGGCCGATGCGCGGGAACGGCGACCGCGCCATCGGCTCGTCCCACTCGCGTCGACGGGTCGCGACCGGTCAGCCGTTCGGCCGGGTCGCGACCCAGACGCTGTGCACGATCTCGGCCAGGTCGGAGTGCGTCGCGGTCCAGCCGAGAGACGTCATCAGCAGGCGGGGATCGGATATCAACGTGTGCGGCTCGGGCTTCGGGGGAAGGTGCTCGACCGGTACCCGCCGGCCGGTCACCCGCTCCGCCTCCGCGATGACCTCGCGGATGCTGACGCCCCGGCCGGTACCGACGTTGTAGACCGGAGCGTCCCCGGCGCCGGTCGCCTCCAGCGCGAGCCGGAACGCGCGGGCCACATCCAGAACGTGGGTGAACTCGCGCACCGCCGAGCCGTCCCCGTTCACCGTCACGTGCGGCAGTTCGCCCCGGATCGCGCGCAGCACGTTCGGGATGATCCGGGTCGGGTCGGCATCCGCGTACCCGTCGACCGCCCCCGCCACGTTGAAGCACCGCAACGTCACCGCCGAGATCCCGCCGGTCGCCGCGTAGTACCCGAC
This sequence comes from Rugosimonospora sp., assembly GCA_036494675.1. Lineage (GTDB taxonomy): Bacteria > Actinomycetota > Actinomycetes > Mycobacteriales > Micromonosporaceae > Rugosimonospora. The sequence goes on along the minus strand of DASXOA010000360.1, from coordinate 9,829 downwards.
CAGTTGCTCGGCCGCCACCTTCGAGGCGCCGTACGGGCTCTCCGGAGCCGGCGGCAGGTCCTCGCCCAGCGCTCCGGTGCGCTGCGACCCGTACACGATGCTGGTCGACGCGAACACGAACCGCACCGGCCGCTCCCCGACCGGCCCGGCCGCCTCGACCGCCGCCAGCAGGTTGACCGTGCCGCCCAGGTTGACGTCGTAGTACGCCAGCGGATCGGCGACCGAGTCGCGCCCCCGGGTCAGCGCGGCCAGGTGGCAGATCCCGTCGTACCGCCCGCCGGCCACGACCTCGACGACCCGGGCGCGGTCGCGGATGTCCCCCTCGACGAGGCTCGCTCCCGCCGGCGGCCCGACCCCGCCCCTCCCCCGGCTCAGCACGTCGACCCGGTGACCGGCGCCGACCAGATCCCGGGCGACGGCCCGGCCGACGAAGCCCAGGCCGCCGGTGACGAGTACCCGCATCAGACCTCCAGGATCGCTCGACGGTTGTCCCGGCCCGGTTCCCCGCGACGGCCCGCGGCTCACTCCCCCGGCTTCGCCGTGAGCAGGAGCAGCCGGGCACGGTAGAACGGGAGATCCTCGGCGACCGTGAACCGGGACGCCAGCAGGTCGGCCGTCGCCGCCGGCATCTCCGCGAAGTCGCCGGGGCTCGTCGCCGTCTCGACCAGCCAGATCCGGGTCGTACCACCCAGGCAGGGGGCGGGCACCGTGCACTCCCGCGCCACGAACGAACCGGTCTGCGCGAACGAGGCGGCCAGGAAGACGTCGCGCGGCTGGGTGCGCCAGTCCCGCATCTCGTACGTGAGAGCACGGCGGCCCTTGTAGAAGTAGCCGCCGTACGCGATCCCGTCACCGGGGCGCAGGTGCGTCGCGATGGCCGCCGCGACGCCGCTGTAGTCGGGACTGCCCGGGAGCAGGCGCTGCCGGATGTCCTGCTGCCCCGGCACCGACAGGACCCCGATGGCGGCCAGTACGAGCGTGACGGCCACCGCCCGGGCCCGCCCGCGGGCGACCGTCCGGAACAGCCCGTCCAGCCCGCGCGCGGCCAGCAGCACCCAGGCCGGGACGATGAACAGCAGGTAGCGGTAGAAGAACAGATGGAGTTGCGGCACGGTGGCCAGGAGCACCCCGGCCGGTACCAGCGCCCAGGCGCCGAGCAGCACCAGGGCGTGGCGGTTGCCGCCGGGCAGCAGAAGGATGATCGCGGCGATCACGGCGAGCCCGATCGTGACCTCGGCGATGGGCTGCGAGCCGAACAGGTCGGCCGGGAAGCTGCGCAGCGACGCCTTCGTCACCGTGATCCAGGCGACCGCGTACGACTCCCGGTGGGCGGCCCTCGCGAAGGGCGCGATGACCAGAACGACGAGCGCGACGGCGCCGGCGAACCACCAGCGCTGTCCGATGGCACGCCACGGGCGGCGCCACCGCGCGTCCCGCACGTCCCGCAGCGCCAGCCATCCGACCGCGATGGCGTGGGCCGCCAGCACGGTCAGGGCCACGATGTGGGTACCGCCGACCGCGATCATGCTCACCGCGTAGAGCAGCCAGCGCAGCCAGGTCGGCCGCTCCAGCGCCCGCAGCAGCAGCAGGGTCGCCAGGGTCGCGAAGAACACGGCCAGCGCGTACGGTCGGGCCTCCTGCGCGTACCGGGAGATGCCCGGTACGGCGGCGAACAGCAAGCCCGCGACGACGCCGGTACCGGTGTCGAACAGGCGTCGCCCGATGAGCATCAGCAGGCCGGCGCTCAGCGACATGGCGATCACGGAGGGTGCCCGCAACGCGGCCGGCGAGTCGCCGAACACGGCGATCCAGTAGTGCATGAACAGGTAGTACGGCTCGATGACCAGGTCCACGTGGCTGACCAGGAACCTGAGCTGGGACAGCGTCATCGTGGACGCGTGCCAGGTGGGGTACTCGTCCTCCCACAGCTGGCGGCGCCCGGCCCGGTACCCGCTGACGCACAGCGTGACCAGCACGGGCAGCAGGGCCAGCAGCGGGGTGAAGTCCCGCCGGGCCGGGGCCGGCGCGGCGGCGTCCGGCTCGGGCGCGAACCCGGCCGCGAACCCGGCCGCCGACCGGTGTGCCAACGTCATGGGCACATGATTCCTCACGGGGTGGGGCCGGCGCCGATCGGTGTCTCGCACCGCCGGCACGGCAACCGGGCCAAGAGGCTGCCGGCAAACCCGGCTGACCGGCTGCGCGCAGAGGTTTGCCAGCAGGCTCTAACGCACCGGGGCGGCGGGCAGGTCGAACCGGTCGATATCGGCGGTGGTGGGTGCGGTGGCCGAACCGTCACGGGTGACCGAGATCGCCGCGCCGACACCGGCCCGGCGCAACGCCTCCGGCCAGTCGTGGCCGGCGTGCAGCGCCGCGATCAGCACTCCGGTGTGCGTGTCGCCGGCCCCCGTGGTGTCCACCGCGGTCACTGCCGGCACCGGTACCCGCAGCAGCCGGTCCGGCTGCGTGGTCCGCACCGCGACGCTCGGCTCCGGCCCGCGACGCAGCACGATGAACCCGTCCCTCGGAAGCCCGGCTCTCGGAAGCCCGGCCGGATCCGGGCCGTGTCGCGGGCCAGCACCCGCCACGCCACCCCCGGCGAGCCGGGCGGCCAGCGTGCGCGCGGCCTCGGCCGGGTCGTCGGTGTGCGCCAGCAACGCGGTCTCGCGCTGGTTGAGCGTGAGCACGTCGGTACGGGCCAGCACGGCGTCCAGCAGGTCGGCCGGGATCTCGTCGAGCACCGGGCCCGGGTCGAACACCAGCGTCGCGGACTCCGGCAGTCCGGACAACCAGCCGGCGATCGCCGGCCCGCTGACCGGGTAGCACAGGTCGTACCCGGACACGTACACCGCATCGTCCGGGCCGGCCACCACCGGGGCGAGCAGGTCGGCGGTGAGCACCGACTCGGCGCCCGGACTCGTCACGAACGTACGCTCGCCGTCCGGTTCGATGAGCGTCACCGAGAAGCCGGTGTCACCCGCGGGGTCGGCGTCGAGCAGCACCGGAATGCCGGCGTCGTCGAGGTCCCGGCGGACCTGCCGGCCGAACGGTCCGGCGCCGTGCCGCCCGGCCAGTGCCGCGGGCAGGCCGCCCCGCACCGCCGCGATCAGCACGTTGAAGCCGCCACCGGTCTGCACGTCGCTACGGTCGGCCAGCCGGTCGCCGCCGCGCTCGGGCAACGCCGGTACCGCCATCCGGATGTCGACCAGCACGCTGCCCACCAGCAGCAGCCGGCCCGGCCGCGGGGGCCTCACCGGTCGGTCCCGTCCGGCAGCGCCGGGCCGCCGGCCGGCACCGCCGCACTCGACCTCCGGTCGGTCCCGCCGGGCAGTGCCGCTTCGCCGGGCAGTGCCGCTCCGCCGGGCAGTGCCGGCCCGCTGGCCGGGACCGAGGCCGGCTCGCTCGCCGGTATCGGGAACGCACCGCCGGCGGCGCGGCGCCACGGACCGGCGGCCGGACCCGTGGTGGCGGGGTGGTCGCCAGCGACCGAGCGGAGGCCGAACGCGGCGTACAGCGCCGCGCTGACCACGCCGGACACCAGCCAGCCGAGGCCGTTGACGCCCAGCCAGGTGTGCGCCCACGGGCCGGAGAACCACACGTCGGTGCCATTCGACGCGGTGGTGAACAGCAGGCCCAGCACGATGCCGAGCAACCAGGGCGCCACGGCCACCCAGCGGATCCCACCGGTGTACCAGTACCGGCTGCCCGGCCGCCGGTCCAGCAGTGCCTCCTGGTCGAACTCCCGCCGCCGGATCATGTCGACGCCGATGGTGGCCGCCCACGCGGTCATCGGGATGGCCAGCAGGGTCAGGAAGGTGGTGAAGGTGCCGTAGAAATTCTTCGCGATGACGGTGATGTACAGGCCGCCGGCCACGATGAGCACGGCGTCCACGGCGACCGCGGCGGTACGCCGGATGCGGATGCCGGCGGTGATCAGGTTCAGTCCGGAGGAGTACATCGACAGGTCGGCGTTGGCGATCAGGCCGATGACGGCCACCACCAGGTACGGTACGGACAGCCAGTTGGGCAGCGGGCCGCCGATCGCGGCGACCGGGTCGTTCGCGCTGGCCAGCGACGAGTCGCTGACGGCCAGCAGGGCGCCCATCGTGACGATGACGACCAGCGGGATGACCGAGCCGATCGTGGTCGCCGTGACGAGTGAGGAGCCGCGCACCCGGCGCGGCAGGTACCGGGCATAGTCCGCGCCCGCGCTGAGCCAGCCGATGCCGGTACCGGCGGCGATGAAGCCGACCGCGCCGATCACGGCGGCGGTCGAGCCCGGGTGCTGGTGGGTCACCGAGTGCCAGTCGACCTTGTCGATCAGAAACCCGATCACGATCAGGGTGAGGGTGCCGAAGACCCAGGTGAGCCACCGCTGTACCCACATGATGGTCGCGTGGCCGAACAGCCCCACCGAGGCGGCGATCACGACGGTCACCAGCAGGGTGATCACGATGAGCGTGTCGCTGCTGTGCAGCCCGGCCTTGCCGAGCAGGTCGACCAGGGCGTACGCGGCGGTGGTGCAGGTGATGGTCTCCCAGCCGACGAAGGTCAGCCAGGACACGATGGTCGGGCCGACGTTGCCGTGGGTGCCGAACACCGCCCGGCTCAGGGTCAGGCCGGGTGCGCCGCCCCGCTTGCCGGTGATGGACAGCAGCCCGACGAGCAGGAACGAGATCGCCGAGCCGACGAGCGCGACCAGCAGCGCCTGCCAGGCGTTCAGGCCCTTGAAGGTGACCAGTGCGGCGCCCTCGGTGATGCCGATGACGCCGATGTTGGCCGCGAACCAGGTCCAGAACAGGCCCAGCGCGCCCCCGCCGCGCTCCGAGTCGGGCACCGGTTCGATGCCGCGGGTCTCGATCGCGCCGGGTCGGTCGGTGCGCCCGTCCGGCGCGCCGGTGGTGAGGACTTCCTCGGGAAGCGGTGTGGACATGACGACTCCCTTGCTCAGCCGCGGCCCGTGAGGGGCGTGGGGATGTGCTCGCCTGTGCCAGTAGCCGGCTGCGGCCGCGCGCCGGAAGCGGGTCGGGCGTCGATGACGCCACGCAGCCCGAGCAGCCGGTCGGCGAGATCGGACAGGTGCAGGTCCGGGTTGTTGGCGGTGAGCTGGTCGGCGATCGTGGCCGGGAACGCGTCCGCGCCGTACACCGCGCCGGCGACCGCGCCCGCGATGGCCGCGATCGTGTCGCAGTCGCCGCCGAGGCTGGCCGCGTACCGGGTGACCGCGAACGGGTCACCGGGGAACAGCGAGCAGATGGCGAGTGCCGCCGGTACCGCCTCCTGGGTGGCCACGCCCGCACCGACCAGCCGGTAGATGAGGTCGAGCGCCTCGCCGGGATCGCGGCCGGCGACCAGCTCACGGGCCCAGGCGATCCGGCTGGCCACGTCGGCACCGGCGACGTAGTGGCCGAGCCTGCCGCCGAGTTCGGCCGCCCGCACGGCGACGTCGAGCGCGCCGGGCAGGTCGGCACCGTCGATGCCGGCGCTGACGGCCGCGGCCACCGCGGCCGCGCCGGCGATGGCGATGCCGGTGTTGTGGGTGACCCGGCCGGCCTGCGCCACCCGGGACACGAGTTCGTCGAGCGGCCGTACCGGGAACGCGATGCCGGCCGGTGCGATGCGCATCGCCGCGCCGTTGGTGTCGCCCCAGCGGCCGCTGTCGTCCGGCGACACGCCCCGGTCGAGCAGGTCCAGCGCCCGCAGGGTGGAGGGTCCGAGCAGGTCGGCCGAGCCGGCGCCGACCATCCGCCGGTGCCAGGAGCGCAACTCCTCGGCGAAGCGCCGCTCGTCGACCCGGCCCCCGCCGTCGATCAGCAGCCGGCCCAGGATCACCGCCTGGTCGGTGTCGTCGGTGACCCGGCCGGCCGGCTGGCCCCGGCTGATCACGTTGTCGTCCGGCGCGGCCAGGAAGCCGTCCAGCACCCCGTACCGCGCGGCGATCGTCTCCCGGGACAGGTACTGGGTGGGCATCCCCAGGGCGTCGCCGATCGCCAGGCCCAGCAGGGCGCCGTACGCGCGGTCATGGCCGCCCACGCGGCTGTGTTCATGACTCGGTCGCTCGCGCTCGCTCATCGCAGGTCTCCAAAGGTGGTTTTCAGCCGGAAGTGGTCGGGGTCGAGCAGGCTGGTGACCCGCTCGGCGATGCCGCCTCCGGCGACGAACACGGTGCGGGCGGTGTGCAGGAACGGTGCCCCCTCCTCGCGCTCCAGCAGCCGCGCCTGGGCGGGGTCCAGCCGGGCCAGCGAGAGGGTCTCCCGGCCGCCGACCGGGTGGATGCCGTGCCGGTCCATGGTCCGCGACAGCGACCCGTCGACCAGGCCGTCGGTCAGCACCGTGTCGAACGCCGAGTGCCACGGCACCCGGCTGCGCTCGTAGGAGATGGCCCGGCCGGAGTCGAGCAACCGGATCCGGTCCACCGCCAGGAAGTCCGATGCGGGCAGGCCCAGCGAGCCGGCCAGGTCGGGGTCGGCCAGCCGGTCCAGCAGGACCAGCCGGGCGGTGGTCCGCACGCCGTGCTGAGCCAGTGCCCGGGACCAGCCGACCCGGTCGTTGAGCACTCCGCCGTCGTACGTGATGAAGGACCCGGCACCGGTCCACGTCTCGACGAGGCCGGCGTCCTGCAGGCAGGCGAGGGCCTGCCGTACTGTCGACCGGCTGACCGAGAAGCGCTGGGCGAGTTTGATCTCGCCGGGCAGCCGGTCCCCGTGCGCCAGTCGGCCGGCCCGGATCTCCTCGGACAGGAGATCGGCAACCTCGCGATACCTGGCTGGCATGACCGCTCCTGTCTGGATCTGTACGTACCTGTCTACTGGACAGTAGTGCGCGGCGAACCCAGTGACAAGCCGCCCGGTCTGAGCTGAGTACGGCGCCGCCGGCCGGATGAGTACTCCGACGGATGCGACGCCCGGGGTGTTTCCGGCCCAATGTCCGTATGACCTGGAACAGTGCTCCCGCTCCCCGGCCGCCCCGCGGTGGCCGCACCGTCATCGAGAAGATCTCCCTGGCGATCGGCATCCTGCTCGGTGTCGTGCTCGTCGTCTTCAGCCTGTCTGTGATCGGCATCTTCATCGCCGCCGCGAGCGGCGCCAACTTCTTCGCGAGCAACAAGTGATCCGCCGGATCCGGCTGCTGTTCCTGCTCACCAGGCCGGCGGTCGTGCTGCTGTTCACGCTGTTCGCGGCGATCGGGCTGGCCCGCGCCGGGCACGGGCAGGACACCTGGGCGCTGGCCCGCACGCTGGTCGTGGTCGTCGCCTTCCTGCTGTTCTCGGTGGCGTGCAACGACCTCGCCGACGAGGCCATCGACCGGGTGAACCTGCCCGGCGACGCGCGACGGCCGCTCGTCGCCGGTACCGCGAACCGCCGCGAGATGGTGCTCGTCGCCTGCGCAGGCGCGGTCGTCGCGCTCGCCGCAAGCTGCACGCTGCGCTGGCCGGGGATCGTGGTCACCGCGGCCGGGCTCGGCTGCAGCGCGGTCTACTCGCTGCGGCCGGTGCGGCTGGCCGACCGTGGGGCGCTGGCCCCGCTGGTACTGCCGGCGTGCTACGTGGCGGTGCCGTACCTGCTGGGTATCGTCGCGGTCCGGCCGTCGGTGCGACCGGGCGACCTGGTGCTGCTGGCCGGCCTGTACGTCGGCTTCATCGGCAGGATCCTGCTCAAGGACTTCCGGGACGTGCGCGGCGACGCGCTCTTCGGCAAGCGCACGTTCCTCGTCCGGTACGGCCGGCGGTGGACGTGCCGGTTCAGCGCGGCCTTCTGGACGGTCGGCGCGATCCTGCTCGTCGTCGCCGTACCCCGGCCCAGCCCCGCCCTCATCGGCGGGTCGGCGGTCTACCTCGCGCTGTCGCTCGGACTGTTGCGGGCGCTGTCGACGCAGGCGTCGCACCGCCGCGACGAGGCGCTGATCGCCGCGCTCGCGATCTGCGGGCGGGGCCTGATCGTGTCGGTGCTCGCGCACCTGTCGATGACCAGTGCCGGCTGGGGTGCGGCACCCAGCGCCGCGGTGCTGCTCGCGGTGCTCGGGGTCACCGCGTGGCAGGCGGTACTGATGGCCCGCCGCGGGCCGACCACCCGGCTCAACGTCCCCGCGGCGATGAGCACGGAGTCCACTGTGGACGAACGGGCGACGGTACCGGGAGGATCGAACCGCTGATCGGGGGGCGGCGGGTGGGGTACGCGGTCGCGTGCCCCACCGGTCGCGTCACGGCTACCGCTTGCGCCCCACACCGACCAGGTTCCCGGACCGCTCGGGACGCTCCGGCAGGTCGTCCGGGTGCTCCGGATGCCACAACGGCGCCCAGACCAGGCCCGGCTCCACCAACTCGAACCCGTCGAACAGGACGCGGATCTCGGCTGCGGTGCGCAGGTTCAGCGGCGTGGGCGTACGCGCGGAGATCTCGACCAGGCGCTTGGTCTCCTCCAGGCTGCTGCTGTCGGCCCCGTGCGCGATGACCAGGAAGCTGCCGGGTGCCAACGCGTCGCGGAACCGGGCGATGACGCCGCCCGGATCGTCCGCGTCGCTCATCGCGTGCAGCACCGCCAGGGCCAGCACCGCGACCGGCCGCTCCAGGTCCAGCACCGTGTGCAACTCGACATCGGCCAGGATCCGGTCCGGCCGGCGCAGATCGTGATGCAGGACCGTCGCCGCGTCGTTGCCGTCGAGCAGGTGCCGGCTGTGCGCGACCGCGACCGGATCGATGTCCACGTAGACGACGCGGGCGTCCGGCGCCACACCCTGGGCGATCTCGTGCACGCTGCCCAGGGTCGGAATGCCGGATCCCAGGTCCAGGAACTGGTGGACGCCGATCGTCGCCAGGTACCGCACCGCCCGGTGGAGGAACGCGCGGTTCGCCTGCGCCTGTATCGCCACGTCGGGCATTGCCGCGATGGCCGCACGGGCAACGTCGCGGTCCACCGCGAAGTTGTGGGAGCCGCCCAGCAGGTAGTCGTAGATTCGCGCGGCGCTCGGCCTCTCCAGGTCGATGCCATCGGGCACCCACTCGGCCCCCATGAACACGCCTCCCGTCGATGGCCGCTGATCCGCCGGAATGCCGACCCGCCACCGGATTATCCGCGCACACGAGGAGCACACGCCAGGCTCCCGGGCGTGACGCAGGGCCGGGGAAAGGGGTCGGCGGAACCGCGCCATCGAGCGCGACATGCGGCGAAACAGCCATGAGGACACACAATCCCCCCCGTTGCGTCGCGTCCGCGCGCATGATTCTCTGGACCGGCTGGATCACGTACCGCGAGAGGACGACATGAGCCCGTCTGTGGAATGCCTGCCGTTCGGCAGCACGCCGAACGGCGACCCGATCGAACGCTGGCGGTTGGACAACGGCCGCGGCGTCGCCGCCGAGGTGCTCTCCTACGGGGCGATCCTGCACGCGTTCGAGGTACCCGACGGGTCCGGCAAACCCGACTCGGTCGTCCTGTCGCTGCCCGACGGCGAGTCGTACCTCGGCGCCGACGCCTACTACGGCGCGGTCGTCGGCCGGTACGCCAACCGCATCGCGGGCGGCCGCTTCAGCCTCGACGGTCGCGAGTACCCGCTTCCGGTCAACGACCGCGGCCACACGCTGCACGGCGGCCCCAACGGCTTCGACCGCCGGATGTGGCACGCCGAACCGGTCACGGACGCCGCCGGGGCTGCCGGAGTGCGGCTGTCCCTGACGAGTCCCGACGGCGACATGGGTTTCCCGGGCACGCTGAACGTCACGGTCACCTACACGCTGGACGCCGCGGGCACCCTGGCCCTCGACTACCACGCGGTCACCGACCGGCCCACCGTGCTGAACCTGACCAACCACGCCTACGTCAACCTCGCCGGCAGC
>DASXOA010000359.1:0-1586 GCA_036494675.1 Rugosimonospora sp. | reverse complement strand
GTGGAGAACCGCATACCCTCGCGACCCTTGGCCGGACTGATGATCAGGCCCCGCGGACCGGTCGCCGCCACGGTCACCCGGTCACCGGTCAGCAGCGTCACACGCACCGTGCGGCTGGCGTTCGCGGCGCCGGCCTTCGCGGTCCCTGTATTCGTGGTCCCTGTATTCGCGGTGCCGGCATTCGTGGTGCCGCCGTTGGGTGTGGCCCAGGCCGGCTGGCCGAGGCCGAGCAGGAGCCCGGCCGAGACGAGCGCAATGGCGATCCGTCGTTTTCGAGTCAACGCTTTTCCTCCCGTGAAGGTGTTGATACCTGGGAAGGCGGCCACGAACCCGTGGCGCCCGGTGGCACGGATCGCGCGGGGCTCTCCGGCATCATCGGTATCAACCTTAAATACGTAAATGTATGTATACACCGGGGCAAACCGTTCGCACCATGCCGCCACGCGGCAGACATGCAACGGCTCTACTGAGATGACGCAGTGCGGCGGCCAAAGGTTGGCCGGGTTCGGGTGGAAATCGAAACCCCCGAATCCTGCGTCCGTTATGGCGGCTCCGGAGTGGCGTCAACGCTCGCTCACACCCGCCGCTTGCCGCGCCGCGCGATTCCCCTACGACTGCAACGAACCTGCACGCGCAGGGCATTGACTCTGATCGTTTGAGATGGGAGCTTTGCGTTGGGAATGCGCTTTCCTCTAGCAAAGACAACCGGTCTGGCAATGGTCCGGACCGCTCTCGGGCGGTTCGCATCCTGGTGACGACATCGATCGGCGCCGCGGCCAGCCGGCCCGCCCATCGCCGTACCACCGCCGTGTGCGCCCATGCGGCGGCCACCGCGTCGCGCCCTGCGCCGACGCCGAAGGAGTCGCGTTCCGTACCCGTCCCTCCCCCTCGAAGGAGCACCCCTCAATGGCACCGACAGTCCACGACCGGCGGCGCGCACGCGCGTGGCGCTTCGCCGGTCTGGGTGGCCTCGCTACGGCGCTCGTCGCCGGCACATTCGCGATGGTCGTCCCGAGCGCGTCGGCGGCGACGCTGTTCACCGCCGACTTCGAAAACGGAAGTACCAGCGGCTGGTCGAAGTCCGGCGGCACCTGGAGCATCGTCACCGATGGCTCCCAGGCTCTCGATCAGTCCAGCGCCACGACCGACCGGGCCCGGGAGTTCGCCGGATCGACCAGCTGGACGAACTACTCGGTCCAGGCCAGCGTGAAGGCGACCTCCTTCGGCAGCGGCGGCGTGGTCGCGCTGGCGTCCCGGGTCAGCAGTGCGACCAAGATGTACCGGCTGGCGCTGACCGGCTCCAACCAGGTGCAGCTGCAATCGATGGACGGCAGCACGGTCAGCGTGCTCGCGTCGCGGTCGCAGACGGTGTCGACCAACACCTGGTACACCCTGCGCATCGACGCCAGCGGCGGCACGATCAGCGGCTACATCAACGGTACCCGGGTCGGCACCGTGAGCAACTCCGACTACGGCTCGGGCCAGATCGGGCTGTTCACCGCGTTCGCGGGCGGTCGCTTCGACAACGTGTCGGTCACCGACAGCAGCACGACTCCTCCGCCCACGACGGCGCCGCCCACGAGCCG
>DASXOA010000358.1:0-37750 GCA_036494675.1 Rugosimonospora sp. | reverse complement strand
GGCAAGACGGCTCGACTGCTGGCGGAGGCGGCGAGCGCGTTCGCGGAGTACGTCGACGTCATCGCGCCGGGCACGGTGCCGCCCCGGCATTCGGCGCCCGAGGCGATGCCGAGCGGGGAGGGTCTCGTCGAGGACGCGTCGCATGCCCGGACGCCGCTACATCGCTACCTGGCCAAGGCCGGCGTCGACGCCGACGATACTCAGGAGGGCATCGCCAGCACGGCGACGAATCTGGCTGCGGGCGTCGGTGCGGCGAAGCGTGTCCTCCGCGACCAACACGGACCCTTCGGGAGCACCACGACGACGCCGCGCACGCCAACCGAGAATCCAGAATCGACTCCGGGCACCACAGTCGGTGAGGCCACCTCTGCCGTGTTCTTCTCGGTTCTCGCCGCGGCGGTCGCCGCGAAGGCGGTCAAGACCCACCTGTCGAAGCGACACGAACAGGAGCACGACGTTGAACACGAGAAGTGACTCGGCCGAATTCATCCGCACCCTGGTACTCGGCCAGCACGAGGCCAACGATCGATATGAGCAGAAACTCGACGATCAGGGGTGGATCGGGTTTCCCAGATTCCTCGCCACGGCCTTCTTTCTCGCCGTGGGGCGGCGATTCCCGGCCGGCGGCAACCACGGGGAGATCGTTCGTTTCGTCGCGGACCTCCGGGCGACATCGCCGGATACCGCCTCGATCCTGGATGCGCAGGCGACCGAATTGGTCATTCGGGCCGCGCTTGAGCCGGACGTGACGTTCGACCTGGACCAGGCGACGATCGGCAAGATCCAGACCATGGTGCTCCACAAGGTTCTCTCGGACGAGAACCTGTCCCCTGCCGAGTTGGACGCGTTCCTCGACGAGGCTGAGGCGCTGGCCGCCACCTGAAGGCGTTGCCGCCACCTGAGGGCGTTGCCGACCCGGGCGATGAGAACCGCCCGGGCCGACTGTCAGCTCTTGCGCCGGATGTAGACCACCGCGGCCAGTGCCACCACGAACGCCGCCAGTACCAGTGCCGGCCGCAGCGCGGGCTGGCCCCGGAGTTCGGCGACCACGGTGACGATGAACGCCACCGCCGTGAAGAAGCCGAGGATTCCGACGACCATTTCGAGTCGCTGCGCACGGGCCTTGGGGTGCACGTGCCCTCCCTTGCCTGGTGATCGCGCCGATGGGCGCTAGCCCTTGACGCCCCCTGCGGTCAGGCCGGCGACGATGCGCCGTTGCAGCAGCAGCACCATGATGACCAACGGTACCGTGACGATCGTTCCGGCCGCCATGACAGCCGTGTACGGCTCCTGGTGGGGCTGGCTGCCGGTGAACTGCGCGATGGCGACCGTGACCGGCTGGGTCTTGTCGTTCGACAGTTCGCTGGCGAGCAGGAACTCGTTCCAGGACGAGATGAACGCCAGGATTGCCGTGGTGAACAGGCCGGGCGCCGCCAGCGGGAGGATCACCTTCCGGAACGCCTGCCCCGGCGTGCACCCGTCGACCACCGCCGCCTCTTCCAGTTCCCACGGCATTTCGGCGAAGAAGGCCGTGAGCGTGTAGACGGTGAGCGGCAGGGCGAACGAGATATCGGGGATGATCAGTGCCTGGTAGCTGCCGATCCAGTGGATGTTCGTGAACAGTTGGAACAGCGGGGTCAGCAGGGCGACGCCGGGGAACATCGACGCCCCAAGTACCACGCCCAGCACGAGGTACTTGCCGCGGAAGTTCAGCCGTGCGATCGCGTACGCCGCGAAGCAACCGGCAAGCACCGCCAGGATCGTGGTGCAGATGCCGATGATGGCGCTGTTGATGAGCGCCCGACCGAAGTGGTTGCCCAGGCTGGTGGAGAACGCCGTCTTGAAGTTGTCCAGCGTCACGTGGGTCGGCCACGGCGTGGTGTCGAAGGTGTACCCGACGTTGCGGAAGGCGGTGACCACCATCCAGTAGAACGGCAACAGGCAGAAGATGACGATGAGGACGATGCCCGCGTAACTGCGCACCGACGCGAACGTGAAGCGGGAGCGCCGGCGGATGACGGGACGGTCCGGCGCGGGAGCGAGGCCCCCACGGTTACCGACGGCGGTTGTCGAGGCCATCTCAGATCGTCCCCTTCTGCTGCCGCTGCTGCGTCTGCACCACGTGGGCGCCGAGGAACTTCACGAAGATGAAGGCGACCAGGAAGATGAGCAGGAACGTCAACGTCGACAGCGCCGCCGCGCTGTTGAAGCCACCACGGATCTGGTCGACCACCAGGATCGACAGGGTGGTGGTGGAGTGTCCGGTCCCGCCGCCGCCGCCGGTGAGGATCGCCGGCAGGTCGTAGATGCGAAGGGCGTCGAGGGTACGGAAGAGGACGGCGACCATCAACGCCGGGCGTACCAGCGGCAGAGTCACCATCGTGAAACGCTGCCACGAGTTCGCGCCGTCGACCCGGGCCGCCTCATAGGTGTCGGCCGGGATCACCTGAAGGCCGGCCAGGATGAGCAGCGCGATGAACGGCGTGGTCTTCCAGACGTCCGCGATGATGATGGCGAACCTGGATGCCCACTCGCCGCCGGTCCAGAGGATGTGCGTGTGCAGCACCCGGTTGGCGATGCCGTCGTAGGCGAAGATGAAATACCACAACTTGGCCGTGATGGCGGTCGGGATCGCCCACGGGACCAGGACGCTGGCGCGCAGCAGCGCGCGGCCCCGGAAAGCCCGGTTCATCACCAGCGCCATCCACATGCCGAGGAGTACCTCGATGATGACCGTGGCAGCGGTGAAGAAGAAGGTGGTGCCGACCGAGTCCCAGAACTCGGCGCCGAGGGTGCCGGGTGGGCAGGACGCGGTACCGCACCGCTGGAGGATCCAGTGCGTGTAGTTGGAGAAGCCGGCGCTGCCGCCGCTGACGAACATCCCGGTTGCCTTGTCCAGGCCGGGATCCTTCTGGAAGGACATCACGATGGCCTTGACCACCGGGTACCCGATGACGACGGCCAGCAGGATGATGGTCGGGGCGACCAGGTAGAGGCCGAGTCGGCCCTCACCCTTCCGGAGCGTGGAGCCCTGCTTTCGTTCTGGAGGTGACGCCTGTGCTTGCTGCTCGGCTTGGTCGTCGGCGCTGACGCCGGAAGTGACGGACATGTATCCCTCCCTCTTCGGGCACGACGCCGGTCACCTCCGGCGGAGGAGAATGCGCGATGGGGCCGGACCCTGACGGTCCGGCCCCATCGCAGCCGTCAGGAGCCGGCGGCCTTGATCGCTGCTTGCATGTCTTTCAGTGCCTGATCGACGGTCTTGTCGCCCTTGATGGCGGCGTACGCGTTGGTCTCGATCGCCTCAGTCACGGCCGGGTAGAACGGCGTAACCGGGCGCGGCACGGCGTTGATGATGGAGGTCTTCAGCGTCGGCAGGTACGGCAGCGTCTGGATGAGCGTCGGGTCGTCGTAGAGCGACGCGATCACCGGAGCCAGCGATGCCTTGGTGGCGAACGTCTTCTGGGTGTCCGCGCTCTCCAGGAACTTCACGAAGTCGAACGCGGTGGCCTTGTGTGCCGAGTACTGGCTGATCGCCGCGTTGTGACCGCCGAGGCTGGACGCGCCGGGCTTGCTGGCGTCGAGGCCGGGCAGCGGAGCGATGCCGAACTTGTCCTTGACCACCGAACTTCCGTCCGTGGTCGCGAGGCTGTACACGTACGGCCAGTTGCGCATGAACAGCAGCTTGCCGGACTCGAACGACTGGCGGCCCTGCTCCTCCTGGTACGTGATGGCCTGCTGCGGGATGTTGCCGTTCTTGTACGCGTCGACGAGCATGCTCAGGCCCTTGTTGGCTTCCGGCGTGTCGACGTTCGGGGTGCGCCCGTCGGACTTCACGATCTCACCGCCGGCCGTGTTGATGGCCTCGGCCGCGTTCACCGTCAGGCCCTCGTACTTGGCGAACTGGCCGGCGTAGCAGTCCATGTTGTGGGACTTGGCGATCGAGCAGTCCGCCATCATCTCGTCCCACGTCTTCGGCGGGGTCGGGACGAGGTCCTTGCGGTAGTAGAGCAGGCCGCCGTCGGATGCCTGCGGGGCGGCGTACAGCGTGTTGTTGTACGTGCCCGTCTTGACCGTCGTCGGTAGGAGCGCGGAGGTGTCCAGGGCGAACTGGCCGGTCAGCGGCTGCAGCCAGCCCTTGGCCGCGAATTCGGCGGTCCACACCACGTCCACGTCGACCACGTCGTAGTTCGGGTCCTTGGCCTGGAAGTGCTGCACGAGGTCGTCGTGCTGCTGGTCGGCCTGGTCGGACTGCTCCTTGAAAGTGACCTTTTCGTTGGGGTGGCTGGCGTTCCACTGGTCGATGAGCGGCCGGATGACGTTGTTGTTGTCCTTGCCCTGCACGTAGGTGATCGGGCCGCGGGCATTCGTGTTCTGGCCGGCGGTGTTGGAGCCGCCGCCACTGGAACATCCGCCCATACCGATAAGGAGCACACCCGCGCCAAGGGACGCCATGGCGACGGAGAAGCCTCTGGTTCTTCTGATCACTGTTACTCCTTCACGTGTCATACCGCCCGATAGAGCGGACGCATGGGGAGGGAGAGCGGCGGCACCGCAGTGGGTTCGCCCGGCTGGTGTCACTCACGCGTACTGCTGGTCGGCTGTCGATCAACATCTATTTGGCGTCGATGGGGGATCGCTCGTGCTGAATCGGATTAGCTGAGAGTCCACCCGGTGAAGCAGACATGTCAAGGGTGTTACGGACTCGTGACCTTGGCTTAGACTCGGGAGGGTTTGCGCGCTCGATCCGCCGCCGTGGGGCCGTCTGTGCTGAGACATTGTGAACGACGGAGGGAACGGCATGCCTACGCCCAGGGTCACGCTTCTCGATGTCGCCCGCCGTGCGGGAGTGTCTCGGACCACCGCGTCATTCGTGATGGCCGGACGCACGGACATGCGCATCTCCGCCGAGGCGGAACACCGGGTGCTGCACGCGGCCCGGGAACTCAACTACCGGCCAAACCTGATGGCACGCAGCCTGCGTACCAAGTTGACCCGCACCATCGGCCTGGTTTCGGACACCATCGCCAGCGAGGCATTCGCCGGCGAACTGATTCGTGGCAGCCTCTCCACCGCCCTCCTCCACCAGCACCTGCTTTTCGTGGGTGAATCCGAGGGCGACCATACCGTGGAGATGCAACTCGTGCAGGACATGCTCGACCGAGGTGTCGATGGTTTTATCTACGCGAGTATGTACACGCGTCGCGCCCGGCCGCCGTCCGGGCTGCGCGGGCATCGGGTCGTGTTGCTGAACTGTGTGGCCGAGGACCACCGGATTCCCGCCGTACTGCCGGACGAGCGGGATGCCGGGCGGGTCGCTGCCCGGCTCCTTCTCGACGCCGGACACCGGGACCGGATCGTTATGGTCGGTGAGACGCCGGCCGAGGTGTACGCGGCCCGGGAGCGGCGCACGGGTGTGGAGGAGGGACTCGCGGAGCGGGGCGTGGCGCTGGCCGGCACCGTGGATTGCCTGTGGTGGCCGGAGTCCTCGTACGCGGCCGTCCGGGAGTTCTTCGCCGGCGGCGCGGACCCGACGGCCCTGATCTGCCTGAACGACCGGGTCGCCTTCGGGGTCTATCAGGCGGCGGCCGAGGCGGGCCTCACCGTGCCGGACGACGTGTCGGTCGTGTCGTTCGACGACTCGCACCTGGCCTCATGGCTGCGCCCCGGGTTGACCAGCATCGCGATCCCGCACTTCGAGTTGGGACGCACGGCCGTGGAGCTACTGCTCGCCGACCTGCCGGCGCACGACGCGCACCGGGTACCGATGCCACTACGCGAGCGCGGTTCGGTCGGGGCGCCGCGGTCGGGACCCCCGGCAGCGCACGGCCGGTCCGGATGAATGCCCACAGTGGACAGAGCGGCCGGCGGTCGCCGGGTCAGCGGCTGGGAGCCAGCCGGTCGGACACTCTCCGCCTGCGGTGGACCGTGTGGTGGTGCTGTGGCGTCGCGTAGCGGGTCATGCCGAGCACGGCGGCCAGGGTGGCCAGGAACCCGAGGGCGGCGAGCCACTCCCGGCCGGGCCAGATCTCGTCACCGAGCAGCAACAGCCCGATCAGGGCGGCCGGCACCGCCGCCGCGGCGTCCATGGCGGCGACCGCCGCGGTCGTCGAGCCCCGCTGCATGGCCAGGCCGAGCAGTAGCTGGCCCACCAGCGAATGGGCGATCAGCAGGTACAGCAACGGTGCGGTGATGAACCGTTCCCAGCTGTGTACCGAGGCCAGCGGGCGGGACGCCACTGCCGCGGCGCCGAAGCACAGCCCCGCCAGAGACCCCAGGGCCACCGAGCCGGGCGCTCCGTGCAGCCGTACCGCAAAGAACCCCAACACCGCGATACCCACCAGGGCGACCGCGATTCCGGTTTCGGTCATCGGACCGACCGGACGGGACGGCGCCGGACGAGCCGCGACGACGAGCCCGGTGATGCCGAAACAGAGCAGCGCGAGCAGCGCCAGTTCGGCCGGGGGAAGTCGCCACTTCAGCAGCACCACGCCGAACACCGCGGTCACGCCGAGGCCGGCGGCGACGGCCGCCTGCACCAGGAACAACGGCAGGTCGCGGCGTGCCAGGAAGGCCAGCACGAAGCCGAGCATCTGGAAGCCCACACCGACCAGATAGGTGCGGTGCTCACACAGCTTCAGCAGCAGACTGGGGTGGAAACTCCTCTCTTGACGGGTGCGCGAGACGGCAACCGATTGGAGAAGGTTCGCCGTCCCGTACGCCACGATCATGGCCGCGAGGAACAGCCAACCCGAGGAGCCCATTGAGGCGAGAATACTGGCTCAGCGATCCGACGCAAGTCGATCGAGGATGTCGGCGTGGAGGCTACCGTTGGTGGCTACGGCACTACCGCCGAACGGACCCGGCTCACCGTTCAGGTCGGTGAACGTGCCGCCGGCCTCGGTCACGATGGGCACCAGAGCGGCGAGGTCCCACAACGCCAGTTCGGGTTCGACCATCACGTCCACGGCGCCCTCAGCCACGAGCATATATCCGTAAAAGTCACCGTACGCGCGGGTACGCCAGCTACTCCGCATGATGTCCAACATCGCCGGCAGTCGCCCGATCTCTTCCCAGGCGGGCAGTGAGGCGTAGCAGAACGAGGTGTCGGCCAGCCGGTTCACGCCCGAGACCCGGATCGGGGTGGCCGCGGCGGTGTGCCGCCCCGCGTACGCGCCGTGCCCGCGAGCGGCCCACCAGCGGCGGCCGAGCGCCGGCGCGGACACCAGCCCGACCATCACCTGGTCGGCCTCCATGAGTGCGATCAGGGTGGCCCAGATCGGTATGCCGCGGACGAAGTTCTTCGTGCCGTCGATCGGGTCGATCACCCACTGCCGGGTGCCCCGACCCGCCGCCGCCCGGCTGACGCCGAACTCCTCGCCGAGTACCGCGTCGCGTGGCCGGGTACGGGCCAGGGTCGCCCGCAGCGCCTTCTCCACCGCGGTGTCCGCGTCGGAGACCGGAGTCAGGTCCGGTTTGCTCTCCACGTGCAGATCGAGCGCGCGGAACCGGGCCATCGAGATGGCGTCCGCGGTATCGGCGAGAAGATGTGCGAGGGAGAGGTCGTCCGTATAACCTGCCACACCGGGAACTTAGCGGACGCGATATCGGTGGACGAGCATCGGGATCGGCGAGTTACCGTCATGCCCGTGCAACCAGAAGCGCTCTGTGGACTCCTGGCCGAAGACAATCGGCTGCGCAGTTACGCCGCCGTGGTGCTGGGCGCCGGCACCCCGGGCGAGGTGGCCGCGGCTACCGGCCTCGCCGGACGCGACGTGGTCCGGGCCCTGTTCCGGCTGGAGGAGGGCGGGTTGGTCGCGACCGTGGGCGGCCGGGTGGTGGCCCAACCCCGCGTTTTCAAGGACACGATCCGCGAACACGCCCCCGGGCCGGTACCCGACGAGCCGCTCGACCCCGACCAGGAACGGGCCGCGGTGCTGCGCGCGTTCGTGCGCGCGGGGCGGCTGGTGCAGATGCCGGCGGCGCGGGGCAAGCGGCGCGTCATCCTGGAGCGGATCGTGGCCGACTTCGAGCCCGGCGTGCGGTACCCGGAGCGGGCGGTCAACGCGATGCTGCGCATCTGGTACGACGACTACGCGACGATCCGCCGCTACCTCGTCGACGAGGACCTGTTGGCCCGGGAGAACAGCGTCTACTGGCGCAGCGGCGGCTACGTCGACGTGGCCTGAGCGTCGCCGGCGGCACCGGTGTCGCCGGCGCGGTTGCCCAGCGCGATGGTCAGGTCGATGACCCGGTCGTCGTGCCAGCTGACCGTCATCGACCCGGTACCGCCGCGGTCCCAGGCGAACTCGACCTGAGCGGTGTCCGGCCCGACCTCCCGAACGTCCACAATGGACATCGTGTCGTCCGGTGGCTGGTCCGCGTACGCGTCGGCGATCGCGTCCCGGCCGACGTACGGCCCGGCCGGCAGGTTGATGAACCGCATCACCGCGGTCGGCGCGAACGTGCCCACGAATCCGGTGAAGTCGCCGGTGCGCACCGATTCGTTGAACAGCCGGGCATGCTCGTCGACGAGCACGCGCAACTCACTCATCGCCCCGCCTCGCCGCGCTCGCCGGACCGATGAGGCTCGATCGCTCTGAGCCAGCCGGATCGCTCGCCGCGCTCGCTCACTGGAACTCCTCCCCGGGGTCCGGTGCGCCCTCCTTGGACGCGAGCAGCCGGCGGTACGACGCCAGCCGGCGGGGATCCGCGCCGCCCGCCGCGACCAACGCGTCCAGCCCGCAGACGCTCGCCGGCGACGGCCGCCCGACCTGGGCACCCCGTCCCGCGACACCGCCAGCGGCACCGGCGGCGGCCAGATGACCGGCGTTGCCGGTATGGTCACAGCCCGGCGGGCAGTTGACCGACGCCTCCACCAGGTCGGGGAAGCCGTGCAGGAGGCTCTCCGCCGACACGTGAGCCAGACCGAAGGACCGGATGCCCGGGGTATCGATGATCCAGCCGTCCACGCCGCCGTCCCCGGCCCGCTTCGATCCGCCGTCCCCGCCCCGCTTCGATCCGCCGTCCCCGGCCCGCTTCGATCGGGCCGGCAACGGCAGCGCGACCGCACTCGTCGACGTGTGGCGCCCCTTGCCGATCGCGCTGACCAGACCGACCCGGCGGTCGGCGTCCGGTACCAGTCGATTGACGAGCGTCGACTTGCCGACGCCGGAGTGCCCGACCATCACCGAGACGCGCCCGGCCAGCCGGTCGCACAACGGGTCGAGGTCGCCGTCCGGGCGGCACAGCACGTACGGCAGGTCCAGCTCGGCGTAGTAGTCCAGGACCTCCTGCGGTCCGGCCAGATCCGACTTGGTGAGGCAGAGCAGCGGATCGATCCCGGCGTCGTACGCGGCGACCAGGCACCGGTCGATGAAGCCGGTGCGCGGCGGCGGATCGGCCAGGGCGCTGACGATGACGAGTTGGTCGGCGTTCGCCACCACGACCCGCTCCAGCCGGCCCTCCGGCGTGGTGTCGTCGTCATCGGCGGTACGCATCAGCACCGAGCGGCGTTCCTCGATGCGCACGATGCGGGCCAGCGAGCCCGGCGCTCCCGAGACGTCGCCGACCAGGGCCACCCGGTCGCCGACCACCACACCGCGCCGGCCCAGTTCCCGGGCGCGCATCGCGGTCACCGGGTGGCCGGACAGCTCGACGGTGTACCGGCCCCGGTCCACCGCGATCACGAAACCCTGGTCGGCCCCCTCGTGCTGGGGCCGGATCCGGGTACGGGGACGTGACGAACGGCCGGGACGCACCCGTACGTCGTCCTCGTCGTACTCGCGGCGTTTGGTGGTCAGTGCGCGCCCTCCACTATTGATGCCCACAACTCCGGGAACTCCGGCATCGTCTTCGACGTGCAGGAGACGTCGGACAGCCGCACGTCCGGCACGGCCAGCCCGACCACAGCGGCGGCGTGTGCCATCCGGTGGTCCTCGTAGGTCTCGAACGTGCCGCCCTGCAGCCGGGCCGGCCGCAGCGCGAGGCCGTCGTCCAACTCGGTGACGTCGGCGCCGAGCGCGGTCAGCTCCCGGGCCAGCGCGGCGATCCGGTCGGTCTCGTGGCCGCGGATGTGGCCGACGCCGGTGAGCCTGGACGGCGAGTCGGCCAGCGCGGCGAGCGCGACGATGGCCGGGGTCAGCTCGCTGACGTCGGACAGGTCGGCGTCGAGGCCGTGAACGGCTCCGGTACCCGCGACGGTGAGCCCGTCGGCGGTCAGCGTGCACTCGCCGCCCATCGCGGTCAGCAGTTCCCGTAGCCGGTCTCCGGGCTGCGTCGTGGTGTGCGGCCAGCCCGGCACGGTGATCCGGCCGCCGGTGACGAGCGCCGCGGCCAGGAACGGGGCCGCACCGGACAGGTCCGGTTCGATGTCCCAGTCCCGGCCCGTGAGCCCGCCCGGCTCGACCACCCAGACGTCGTGCGTCGCGTCGTCCACCGTGGCGCCGGCCGCCCGCAGCATCTGCGCCGTCATGCGCAGGTGCGGTGCCGACGGTACCGGTGGCCCGACGTGGCGTACCACGATGCCCTTGTCGAAGGCGGCGGCGGCCAGCAGCAGCCCGGACACGAGCTGGCTGGACGCGGACGCGTCGATGGTGACCTCGCCACCCGTCACACCGCCGGCGCCGTGCACGGTCAACGGCAGGCCGCCGGTGGGTGCCGAGTCGATCCGCATCCCGATCGCGCGCAGCGCCTCGACGAGCGGGCCGAGCGGGCGCTGCCGCGCGCGGGGGTCACCGTCGACGGTGACGGGTCCGCTGGCGAGGCCGGCGACCGGCGGCACGAACCGCATCACGGTGCCGGACAGGCCGACGTCGACGTGTGCCGGTCCGGCCAGGGGGCCCGGCTGGACCGTCCAGAGTTCGTCGGAGCCGGTGTCCACACCCGTACCCATGCCGGCGAGGCCCGCGGCCATCAGCTCGGTGTCGCGGGCGCGCAGCGGGTACCGGAGGGTGGAGGGGCCGGACGCGATGGCGGACAGCACCAGGGCGCGTGCGGTTATCGACTTGGAGCCGGGCAGGCGGACCTCGGCGCGTACCGGTGCCGGGGCGGTCGGCGCGACCCAGGGTCGGGCGCCGGCGCTCGGGCCGGACGGGTGGGGCGACGTTGCGGAGTTCTGGGCCACGGGTACAGTCTGCCGTCCCGCCGATCCGAACGTGGATCGGGCCGATAGGTTTGTTTGCATGTGCGGCCGATATGCGACCACTCGCACCGCCACGGACCTCGCCTCGATCTTCGACGCCGCCGACGAGACCGAGGGCGTACTCGCGCCGGACTACAACGTGGCGCCGACCGATCCGGTCCCGATCGTGCGGTCTGGGCAGCAACGCCGGTTGAGTGTCGCCCGCTGGGGTCTCGTGCCCGCCTGGGCGGATGCGCCCGGTGCTCCCGAGCCTCGGGCGGGTGCCGGTGCCCGCCGGAAGGCGTTGCGGATCAATGCCCGGGCCGAGACGGTGGCCACCAGCAGCGCGTTCGCGCGGGCCTTCCGCCGGCACCGCTGCCTGGTGCCGGCCGACGGCTGGTACGAGTGGCGGCGTACCGAGGACGGCCGGGGCAAGCAGGCGTACTTCATGACGCCGCGCGACGGCGCCGTACTGGCCCTCGCCGGAATCTGCGCGACCTCGTCGGCCGGCGAACTCACGTGCAGCGTCGTCACCACGGCCTCGGTCGGCGACCTGGCTCTGGTGCACGATCGGATGCCGCTGCTGTTGCCAGCGGACCGGTGGGACCAATGGTTGTCCGGGCCGGTCGCGTCCGCACCGATCGCGTCCGCACCGATCGCGTCCGGACCAGTCGCGTCCGCACCGATCGCATCCGGCAAGAATGGCGACTCTACGCAATCAGATAAATACCAAGCGTTTAGTCCGGAGGTGCTGCTCGCATTGCCGCCCATTGAATTTCTGGACGCCTTGGAGATCCGGCCGGTGGGCCCCGCGGTCGGTGACGTACGCAACGATGGGCCGCATCTGACCGACCGAGTGGCTGTGACGCCGCTACGCGTTTTCGACGTGGAGCCGACAGATCTCACGCTCTTTTGAGCGATTCCGGCGCAATTGGCCTCCCCATTTTTCCACAGCCGCCGTTCGGCCACTTGTATTGCGGGCCTTTAGTGCGGTAGAACACAGCGCCGGCAGCGGCGAATGCGAATCCATGCGCGCCGCTGAACAGTCCGGACCCACGGGGGAGGTGGGTAGATGACTCGGGCGCGTATGCCACGCCCGCACGAGGTTGCCGCCGCACGGAGAGACCCGAGACTTCTTCGGGCTTTCAGCGAGCGGCAGCAGGATGATGCCTGGCGCACGAGAGGTGTGTGCCAGAGCGTCGATCCAGAGACGTTCTTTCCTGCTCCCAGCGAGCCGGCCGATGCGGCGATCGCCCTCTGTCGCACCTGCGACGTGCAGGGTGCCTGCCTGGCCTGGGCGCTGGAGGTCGGGGACTGCCACGGCGTGTGGGGCGCCACGACGCCGCGCGAGCGGCGGGCGATGCTGGTCGCCTGGCGGACGGAGCCGCGGATGGAGGAGCCCGTGGGCGCCGCCGCACAGCTTGGTGGCGCGCAACACGGCGCTCCGCAGCTCGGCGGTCCACCGGGCCGACCCGACCAGGCGGGCGTTCCGGCCCTGCTGGAACGGGTGCTGGAGCTGGTACCAGGGCACCGCACCCGGCTTCCGTTGCTGGGCGAGCGGCGCGTCGAGCGTTGCGCCAACGCCGGCCTGGTGGATCGGGTGGCATCCTGATCGGGTGATCAGCGTGCCGACACCGCACGGCGACGCGCAGGTTGAATTGGACCGCCCGGACCGGCCCGCCAGCCTGCTCGTCCTCGGACACGGCGCGGGCGGCGGCGTCGACGCACCGGATCTGCTCGCGGTGCGCGACGCGGCCGTCGCCGCGTCCGTGGCGGTGGCGCGGGTGCTCCAGCCCTACCGGGTCGCCGGGCGCCGTGCGCCGGCTCCGGCGCGGCAGCTCGATGCCGCGTGGACGTCGGTACTCGACGCCCTGCGGTCGGGAGCTTCGCCGTACCCGCCCGACGACGTACCGGTGATCGTCGGCGGCCGGTCCAGCGGTGCGCGGGTCGCCTGCCGTACCGCCGGAGCGGTCGGCGCATCGGGTGTCGTCGCGCTGGCCTTCCCGCTGCACCCGCCCGGGCGGCCCGACCGGTCCCGAGCCGAGGAACTGGCCACCGGGCTGCCGACGCTGGTCGTCAACGGGGACCGCGATCCGTTCGGGGTACCGGACGCCGGCCCGCTCGTCGAGGTCTGCCTGCGCCCCGGCGAGCGCCACGATCTGCGCCGCGATCCGGCCGCCGTGGGCGACGCCGTGGTGGCCTGGTTGGTCCGTCACGGCTGGGCGTGATCGTCGTTGGGTACGTCGAACCCGGGTACCTGTGGGCTCACCGCAAGTCCGTGAACCTCAGCGGTTCACAATTCTCCCAGGCCCTTCCCGGTCCCGGTCCAGCACGGGACCGGGAAGGTCAGCGGTACCGGACGGTGGAGCGGTCCCGGACGGTGGAGCGGTCCCGGACGGTCGGCGGTGGCCCGAGGCGTTTCGTCCGCGAGGTCCCGGTCACGGTGGCCCCGGGCGGGCCGTATGCCGGAATGCGGACCCGGCCCTCGCGTGTTGCATACCCCGGAGACGTGTGGCAGCTGCACGTCCGGGAAGGGGAACCGTGAGCACGAACAGCAGCCTGGAAGAGGTGGACCAGGCTCGGCTCGTACGCCGGCTGTTGTACGCCCCGGAGTGGCCCGCGGACAGGGACCAGAGCACCGGCCCAGGATCCTTGGCCACGGCGCTCGGCGTATCCTCGGCGGGACGGGCAAGGGGGGCGGAGCGGTTGGCACAGGCTGAGCGGACGGATGAACGGCGTGTCCGTTTTGAACGGGACGCGTTGCCCTTCGTCGACCAGCTCTACGCGGCTGGGCTGAGGATGACCAGGAATCCGGCCGACGCAGAGGACCTGGTGCAGGAGACCTTCCTGAAGGCTTATGCCGCCTTCCACCAGTTTGAGGAAGGCACGAACCTCAAGGCCTGGCTGTACCGGATCCTCACGAACACGTACATCAACTCGTACCGCAAACGGCAGCGCCAGCCGCTGCAGGCGCCGACCGAGGAGATCACCGACTGGCAGCTCGCCTCGGCGGAGTCGCACACGTCGTCGGGGCTCCGTTCGGCCGAGACCGAGGCGCTGGACCGGCTGCCCGACTCGGATGTCAAGGACGCGCTCCAGTCGCTGCCCGAGGACTTCCGGCTCGCGGTGTACCTGGCCGACGTCGAGGGCTTTTCGTACAAAGAGATCGCCGACATCATGAACACCCCCATCGGTACCGTGATGTCGCGACTGCACCGCGGGCGGCGTAATCTCCGCCGGCTGCTGGAGGGTTACGCGGCCGACCGCGGGTTCGCCCGGGGCGGTACTTCGGAGGTGCCCGAGGGCGCTCCGGTCGGGCGGGAGGTGTGATCCATGAGCTGTGGTAAACCGCACGAGACCGACTGCCGTGATGTATTGGCGGAGGTCTACCTGTATCTCGACCTGGAGTGCGACGAGTCACGCCGCAGCGTGATCAGCACCCACCTCGACGAGTGCTCGCCGTGCCTGCGCGAGTACGGCATCGAGCAGGAGGTCAAGGCGCTGGTCGCACGCTGCTGCGGTGCCGAGACCGCGCCGCCGTCGCTGCGCGAGCGGCTGCGCGTCAAGCTCTCCGAGATCGTGGTCTTCGAGGGCCGCGAGACATAGTCCGCGGGCTGGTGGCCCGCCGGCTGACCGGTGAGGCAGCGGTGTCGACCCTGGGCGGGTGACCGCCCGGGTCGAGAACGCCGCGACCTTGGTCAGGAGTTGGGGCGCTTGCCGTGGTTGGCGGCGCTCTTCTTCCGGGCCTTCTTCTTGCGGGACTTCTTGGCCATGAGGACCTCCTGGCAAATAGCGCGACACGATCCCGTGAATCGTAGAAGGTCGGCCCGTGATGCCGGGCGGCGAGGGCCTTCCGAGCCCCGACGAGGCCCGCCGGAGGCCCGTTCGGGCGGTCGGGCCGGTTGAGCCGGGACCCGCCGGGCTGGTGCACATCCGACCGATATGGCTCCGGCCGGCGGCACATCCGGCCGCGGGGCTGCGGTCCCAGGTTTGACCGACCGTGGTTGGATACCACTCGGCTGCGCGTCGGCAGTGGGATTGGGGCCGCGACGCGCGGGTGGTCTGGGTGAGAATCGGCGAAGACGAGGGTTCGCGAGAGGGGCTGGCGATGGCTGAGGAAATCCGTGCCGAGATGGTGGCCAACGTCTGGAAGGTGGTCGCGTCCGCCGGAGACGAGGTGGCCGAGGGCGACACGCTGGTCATCCTCGAGTCTATGAAGATGGAGATTCCGGTGATCGCGGAGTCCGACGGCACAGTCCAGCAGATCGCCGTGAACGAGGGCGATGTCGTCCAGGAGGGCGACCTGATCGCGGTCGTCGGATGAGCGTGCTCGTCCGAGTCGCCCGGCCCGAGGAATATCCCGGGATCGGTGCCCTGTCGGTGGAGGCCTACCGCGCCGACGATCAGCTCACCGAGCACTACGTGCGGTTCCTGTCCGACGTCGCCGGCCGGGCCGAGCACGGCACGATCCTGGCCGCGATCGACGAGGAGACCGGCGCGGTACTGGGTGCGGCCACCTTCCTGCTGCCCGGTACCCCCCTTGCCGAGGTGTCCACGGAGGGCGAGGCGGAGTTCCGTACGCTCGCGGTCGCTCCCGGTGCCCAGGGGCGCGGGGTCGGCGAGGCACTCGTCCGGGCCTGCGTGGATCGGGCAGCCGACCTGGGTTTCCGAGCCGTGGCCATCTGTACCCGGGACGTGGCGGCGGCTGCCCGCCGGCTGTACGAGCGGCTGGGCTTCCAGCGTGTCCCGGAGCGGGACTGGTCACCGCTGCCCGGCGTCGACCTGCTGGCGCTGCGCCTGGAGTTGCCGGTGCGTGCCGGATCCAACTGAGCCACCGGTCCGCCACTCAACAACCGGCCACGGCCGAACCAGCGAGCTACCGGGCTGCCCGCCCGACCGAGCCACCCGCCGAGCCGCCCGCCGAGCCCGCCGGCGACTGGTCGGTCGGCTCGATCAGGTCCAGCGCCACCTGAAGCGCGGCCTCCTGGCGCTGTTCGTCGGTGACCGACGGGTCGCGCAGCACGAACCAGGTCGCGTGCAGCGCGAAGATCGCCATTGAGCCCCTCAGGCGCACGACCAGCGGGTCGCCCGGCGAGCTCAGGATGTCGATGATGTCGAACATCCGCTCGCGCATCTGCTCGCTCTTCGGGTTGTCGCGCAGCGCCGTCTGGTTGCGCTCGAAAAAGCGCATGATCTCCTGATGCCGGCCCTCGTGCAGTTCGGCGGCGTACCGGTGGACGAACTCGCGCCGAAGCTCGGGACCCGGCGGCTGGGTCGAGGCCCAGTCCAGCAGCATGTCCAGCGCGTCGAGGCGGTCCTGCACCAGGCTGCCGACGATGTCTTCTTTCGTCTTGAAGTGGTAGTAGAGCGCGGCCTTCGTGACCCCCAGGCGCTCGGCGATCTCCCGCAGTGAGGTGGCCTCGTAGCCCTGCTCGGTGAACAGTTCGAGGGCGACCTGCTGGATGCGGGTCCGAGTATCGGACTGGTCTCTCATCGTCCCCTCACTGGTTTCGCTAACTTACTTGACGGCCGGCTAGTGCGTAGCTTACCGTACATCAGACAGATGGACTAGCCGGTCGGCCAGTAAGTGGCCCGCGACCTCGGGGGAGCGTACCTGTGGCGACAACGGAAACGGCGACAACGGAAACAGCCGCGGAGGCCGCGCCGCCGCGGCGCCGCGAAGTGATGGTGGTGTTGCCGGGCCTTCTGCTCGCGATGCTGCTCGCGATGCTCGACAACATGATCGTCAGTACGGCGATGCCGCGCATCGTCGGTGAACTGCACGGTCTGTCCCACCTGTCCTGGGTGGTGACGGCGTACGTGCTGGGGACCACCGTCTCCACGCCGTTGTGGGGGAAGATCGGCGACCTGTACGGCCGCAAGAGCATCTTCATGACCTCGATCGTGATCTTCCTCGTCGGCTCGGCGCTCTCCGGCATGTCGCAGAGCATGGGTGAGCTGATCGCCTTCCGGGCGATCCAGGGTCTGGGCGCGGGCGGGCTCATCGTCGGCGTCATGGCCATCATCGGGGACCTGGTGCCGCCCCGGGAGCGGGGCCGCTACCAGGGCTTCATGGCCGCCGTCATGGCGGTCGCGATGGTCGCCGGGCCGCTCGCCGGCGGCTTCATCACCGACAACCTGAGCTGGCGCTGGGCCTTCTATGTCAACCTCCCGCTCGGCGCGATCGCGCTGATCCTGCTCGCCACCCGGCTGCACCTGCCCAAGCACCGCACCGAGCACCGCATCGACTGGACCGGTGCCGGGCTGCTCGCGGTCGGCATCACCGCGCTGGTCCTGATCACCACCTGGGGTGGCAACCAGTACGCGTGGGGATCCTGGCAGGTCCTCGGCCTGGTCGTGGTGGGTGTGGTCACGTTGGTGGCGTTCGCCATGGTCGAGCGGAAGGCGGCGGAGCCGATCCTGTCTCTGCACCTGTTCGGCAACCGGAACTTCACGCTCAGCGCGCTGATCGGTTTCCTGCTCGGCTTCACCATGTTCGGCTCGATCAACTTCCTGCCGCTGTTCCAGCAGACGGTGCAGGGCGCTTCGGCGACCAACTCCGGCCTGCTCCTGCTGCCGATGATGGCCGGTCTGCTGGTCACCTCGCTGGTCGCCGGGCAGATCATCACCCGTACCGGTCGGTACCGGCTGTTCCCGGTGCTCGGCGGCGTACTCGTGCTGGGCGGCATGGTGCTGCTCGCTCAGCTCGACGTGAACTCGACCAAGACCGAGAGCTCGCTGTACATGCTGGTCCTCGGCGCGGGCATGGGTTTCCTGATGCAGACCACGATGCTGATCTCGCAGAACAGCGTGGAGCAGCGGGACATCGGCGTGGCCAGCAGCGCCGCCACCTTCTTCCGGTCGATCGGCGGCTCGTTCGGGGTCTCGCTGTTCGGCGCCGTGTTCAACTCGTCCCTGAGGAACGACATCTCCTCGCGGCTGGGCCCCGCGGCGGCCGCCAAGCTGACGACGGGCGGCGGGGTCGCCGGCCTGAGCAAGTCGACGCTGGACTCCATGCCGGTCGCCCAGGTGCAGGCGCTGCTGCACGGCATCGCGACGGCGACCGCCAGCGTGTTCTTCTGGGCGGTCTTCATCTCGATCCTGGTACCGGTCGCCGCGATCTTCATCAAGCACGTGCCGCTGCGTTCCTCCAACCCCGCGAGCCCCGCCAAGGACGCCGGGTCCGACAGCGAGGCGGAGGCCCCGCTGGCCGTCGCGATGGAGTAGCACCGAAGGGGAACACCGCCGAGCCGTGATCGCCGCCCGGGACCGTGACAGGGTCCCGGGCGGCGGTCGTTCGTCCGTCGACCGTCGTGAAAGTCACTGATCGAATGACGGGCGAAACGGGGCTCCAATGTGCAAGACTGCGCACACAATGCGCGGTAATGAGCATGATCTGATCGAGGAGGGCCGGCGATGGCCGAGCGGGGCGCGGGTATGGCGGCGGACATCGCCGAGCAACCAGAGGTCTACTCCCGGCTCCTGAGCGGCCCGAACGCCGAGGCCATCGCGCGGATCGCAGCCGCCGTCGCGGCGCGGCGGCCACGGCACATCGTGTTCACCGCGCGCGGCACGTCCGACCACGCCGCGCTCTACGCCGCGTACCTGGCCGAGATCCGGCTCGGGATCCCGGCCGGCCTGGCGAGCCCGTCCGCCGTCACCGTCTTCGGCGCCCGGCCCGACCTGCGCGATGCGCTGGTGATCGGGGTCAGCCAGAGCGGCGGCTCGCCGGACCTCGTCGAGGTGGTCCGCGTCGCCCGCGAGTCGGGCGCGCAGACGCTGGCGGTCACGAACGACCCGAAGTCGCCGCTGGCTCAGGCCAGCGAGCTGATCATCGACGTGGCCGCGGGGCACGAGCGGGCGGTCGCGGCGACCAAGACCTACACGGCCGAACTGCTCGCGCTGCTGATGCTGATCGAGGGGGTACGGGCCGGGGACGGCACCCTGCCGGCCGACGAGCGGCGCGAACTCGACCGGCTGCCCGGCCTGGCGGCGGCCGTCCTGGAGGATCAGACGGCGTGGCAGTTGGCGGCCCGGTACCGGTTCGCCGGGCGGGTGGTGACCACCGGGCGGGGGTACGCGTACCCGACCGCTCGGGAGACCGCGCTCAAGCTGATGGAGACGTCCTACGTACCGGCGCTCGCCTTCTCCGGCGCGGATCTGCTGCATGGCCCCCTCGCGATGGCCGACCCGGACGTGCCGGTGCTCGCCGTGGTGGGCAACGGCCCGGGTGGTGCGTCGATGCGCGAGGTGCTGGCCCGGCTGGGGGAGCGGCGGGCCGACGTGGTGGCCGTCGGACCCTCGGACGCGCCCGGCTCCGCGCTGCGGATACCGACTCCGGCCGTGGACGAGCGGTACGCGCCGCTGCTGGACATCCTGCCGCTCCAGCGGCTGGCCCTGGCGCTGGCGCTGGCCCGGGGCGAGGACCCGGACGCGCCCCGGGGCCTCAAGAAGGTCACCGTCACCCGTTGACACCGGCCGAAGCGCCGGCCGGTCGGCAGGTCAGCGGGTCGGCGGGCCCGCTACGGGCGCAGCGAGATGACCGCCTGCTGGTTCTCGCGCAGCGCCGTGGCCGCGAACGACTGTGCCGCGCGTCCGGCGACGGCGATGCCGTAGCTGGTCACTCCGCCCGGTACCTGCGGGATCTCGAACGGGAAATCGCAGGTGGTACCGGACGAGTCGCTCCCGACCACGCCGTCGCCCAGGTAGCCCACCGCGATCTGGCGGCCCTGCGGGTCGGTCACCTTCACCTCGCCGTTGGGTGCCACGTCCGGTACCGGGGAATCGCACGTCGCGCCCTCCGACTGGGTACCGCCGGTGCTCACCGGTACCGACACGTGACCGCGCAGGACGAAGCCGTTCGGCTTCTGATCGCTCACGTCGGCGGCCCCCACGAAGCCGCAGCCGGCCAGCACGGCGCCGCACGCGGCCAGGGCGACAAGGGACAAAGCGGTGGGTCGTAGCACGTCAGCGACGCTACCCCTCACGCCGGGGCGGGGCGCATGGCACCCTTGTTTCCGTGTCCACGCTGCGCGATCTCGTCGAGGAGCACACCTCGCTCGACTCCGCCGATGTCGAGCACCTGCACCGGCTCGCCGGAGACTGGCAGTTGGTCTCCGATCTGTCGTTCGCCGATCTCCTGCTGTGGGTACCGATCGGGGACGGCGACGACTACATCTGCGTGGCGCAGGTGCGCCCCACCACGGCACCGACGGCGTACCAGGATGATCAGGTGGGCCGGGTGGCCGGCGGCCCGGAGGTGGCGCACCTGACCGTCGCCCGTACCCAGGGTCGGATCTGGCGGGAGGGCGACCCGGTCTGGTACGGCGACACTCCGGCCCGGTACGAGGCGATCCCGATCCGCCGCCGGGGCAGCCGCGACGTGATCGCGGTCGTCGGGCGGGACACCAACCTGTCCACCGCCCGCAGCCCCAGCCAACTGGAGCTCAACTACCTGACCACGGCCGACGACCTGGCCCAGATGATGACCGACGGCACCTTCGCCCCGCCCCGGCACCCCGGCGAGGTGACCAGCGCTCCCCGGGTCGGCGACGGGCTCGTCCGGCTGGACGGCAGCGGCAAGGTCACCTACGCCAGCCCGAACGCCCAGTCCGCGTACCGCCGCCTCGGGCTGCCCGCGCACCTGGTGGGCGAGGACCTTCCGGCGCTGACCGCCCGGCTGGCCGACGACCCGATGGAGGGCACCGACGCCAGCGAGCGCATCCTGGCCGCGCTGCGCGGCGACGCCCCGGCCCGCAAGGAGATCGACGCGCGGGGCGCCTCGATGCTGATCCGGGCGTTGCCGCTGATGCCGGCCGGCGTGCCGATCGGCGCGCTGGTGCTGGTGCGCGACATCACCGAGGTGCGCCTGCGGGACCGGGCGCTGCTGACCAAGGACGCGACCATCCGGGAGATCCACCATCGGGTGAAGAACAACCTTCAGACGGTCGCCGCGCTGCTGCGGCTGCAGGCCCGCCGCGCGCCGGCCGCGAGGGCCGCGCTGGAGGAGTCGGTACGGCGGGTGGCCTCGATCGCGCTGGTCCACGAGACGCTGTCCATGTCGAGCGACGAGGTGGTGGAGTTCGACGGGATCGTGGACCGGGTCGCGTTCGCCGCCGCCGAGGTGGCCGCGCCGGATTCCAAGGTACGCATCGGCCGGGAGGGCACCTTCGGTGTGCTGCCGGCCGAGATCGCCACGCCGCTCGTGATGGTCCTCAACGAGTTGCTGCAGAACGCCGTGGAGCACGGGTTCGTGCCGGGGGACGGCGGCTCGGTGACCGTGACCGTGCACCGGTTCCGCAAGCAGTTGCACGTGACGGTGACCGACAGCGGCAAGGGGCTGCCGCCGAGCTTCCGGCTGGAGGGCAGCGAGCGGCTGGGCCTGCAGATCGTACGCACGCTGGTCACCGGGGAGCTGCGCGGCAGCATCGAGCTGCGGGACCGGCCCGGCGGGGGTACGGAGGCCGTGCTCGTGGTGCCGATCGCCAAGCGTTAGCGGGTCAGCAGCCCGACCGTCAGACCCCTGACCAGCCACACGTGCGCCAGCCTGTAGTGGGAGCGCAGCAGGCTCTCCTTCGGTTCGCCGATGCCGTCCAGGGGATCCGGCCGGCTCTGGTAGCGCAGCACCCAGATCCGGTCCGGCTCGGCCGCGGCGAGGCAGCCGGCCAGGTCGGGGCACTCGATGGCGGTCAGCCTCCCGTCGACCCGCTGCGGGGTCACCGCGAACACATCCCGGGGCCGCCGGTCCGCCGGCACGTACCGGGCCACGATGTCCCGGGCCTCCCACGGCACCACCGGTTCGTGCAGCGCGTACACGATCGCGTCGCCGGGCCGGTCCCCGGCGGCGATGATCGCGGCGGCGCCGGCCGTGTCGTGGTTGTGTCCGGCCGGCCCCCGGATCGAGGCCTGCGCCGGCGCGCCGAGCAGCCCGACGACGGCGAGGGCGGCGACCGCCCGGTACCGGCCGGTCCGGCCCAGGAAGATCGCGGCCAGCAGGACGGATGCCGGCATGGTGTACAGCAGGTACCGCGGGAAGAAGGCCGGGGTGAGCGTGCCGGCCACGTAGAGCGCCGCGACCGGCCCGATCGCCCATCCGCCGAGCAGGATCGCCGGGCGGGAGCCGCCGCGGGCGGTCCGGGCCAGCCCCAGCGCGGCCAGCCCGAGCACGGCCAGCACGACCAGCGCGCCGCCCACCCCGGCGTCGCCGAAGATGACGGCCGGCGCCCCGATCAGGGTGCGCCAGTGGGCCGGCCCGATCCAGGCGACCTGCGCCCGCTGGCGGTGCCCGAGCCAGGCCAGCGGCGCCAGGATCAGCACCGCCACGCCGGCAGCCGCCAGCCAGCGCACCAGGAGGCCGCGGTCCCGGCGCGGGAGGACCGCCACCGCGTGCCCCACCAGCAGCAGCACCCCGACCAGGTGGGCCGCGCCGAGCAGCAGGATCACCAGGCCGTAGCGCGCCGCGCGGCCGGTGGCGGGGCGCTCCAGCAGCCCGGCGAGGAGCAGGGAGGCCAGTACCGCGAACAAGATCGTGAACGAGTACGGCCGGGCCTCCTGCGCGTACCGGGACGTCGCCGGTACCAGCGCGAACCCCAGCCCGGCGAGCAGCCCGGGCCACCGGCTCCCGCCGAGCCGGGCACCGAGGGTCGCGACCAGTGCCGCGGCGACCGCCATCGCCAGCACCGACGGCAGCCGCAGCGCCACGGTCGACGTGCCGGCCAGCGCCGTCCACGCCTTCTCCACCACGTAGTACGGCCCGATCACCGCGTCCGCGTGGTCCAGCAGCCGGAACAGTCCGCCCCAGCTCAGCCGCACCGTGCCCCAGGTCGCCAGCTCATCGGCCCACAGCGCCGGTCGGCCCAGCCGCGCCAGCCCGAGACCGAGGGTGAGTAGTGCTGGCCAGAGCCAGAACACGCGTACGGCGGCTCGCGTGGCCCGTCCGGCGGCTCCCGGGCCATCCGGGCGGGCGGCGCCCATGCGTACACGATATGTTGCCCAGAGTGACTGGCCTGCCGTGTTACGGCGATCCGTAACAATCCCGGTCCCGGTGACGTTCCCATCACCCGGGAGTGAACAGCGCCACCCTGTTGGTTACGGCCCCGGTGTGGGACTCTGTTAACTATGTGGAAGACCATGGACGAAGGCGCGCACCGCGCCCGCGTGCTCTTCCTCACGGCTCGCCGCCACGTGGACTACGGTCGCGTGCGCAGCGCCATGTGTCGTCCGGCCAGCTGACGCAGCCCGCTTGATCAGGCAGGGCCGCGCGTACCGCCGGAAAATCTGACGCCGTCGTCACCGTTCTGGCAACCGCCACGGACGGCCGGTGGATATGCGCGTCCCTTCACAACAGGAGACGCGACATGACGGTCAATCCCCGCCCGACCGGCCCGGCCCGTGACACCGCGACCGCACCGCGGCCCCGTCGCACCCGTGGCGAGGGGCAGTGGGCGCTGGGGCACCGGGAGCCGCTCAACGCGAACGAGCGGTCCAAGAAGGACGACAACCCGCTCAACGTCCGGGCGCGCATCGAGAACATCTACGCGCACCGGGGCTTCGCGAGCATCGATCCTGCCGACCTGCGCGGCAGGTTCCGCTGGTACGGGCTCTACACGCAGCGCCGCCCCGGCATCGACGGCGGCCGTACCGCCGTGCTGGAACCGGAGGAGCTGGACGACGAGTACTTCATGCTGCGGGTACGCATCGACGGCGGCCAACTCGACCTGGCTCAGCTGCGCGCCGTGGCGCACGTGTCCCAGGCGTACGGGCGGGACACCGCCGACGTCACCGACCGGCAGAACATCCAGCTGCACTGGATCGAGATCGAGAACGTACCGGCGATCTGGCGCGAGCTGGAGGGGGTCGGCCTGTCCACCACCGAGGCCTGTGGCGACTCGCCCCGGGTGATCCTGGGCAGCCCGCTCGCCGGCGTCGCCGAGGAGGAGGTCATCGACGCCACCCCGGCGATCGAGGAGATCAACGCTCGGTACGTCGGCGATCCGTCGCTGTCCAACCTGCCCCGCAAGTTCAAGACGTCGATCGGTTGGCTGGCCGACCTGCCGTACGAGTCCAACGACATCTCGCTGGTCGGCGTCGTGCACCCGGAACACGGGCCGGGCTTTGACCTCTGGGTCGGCGGCGGCCTGTCCACCAACCCGATGCTGGCCAAGCGGCTGGGCGTGTGGGTACCACTGCACGAGGTGGCCGACGTCTGGCTCGGCGTGATCAGCGTCTTCCGGGACTACGGGTACCGGCGGCTGCGCTCCCGGGCCCGGTTGAAGTTCCTGGTCGCGGACTGGGGTGCGGAGCGTTTCCGGGAGGTGCTGGAGACGGAGTACCTGCACCGGAAGCTGATCGACGGGCCGGCGCCGGAGCTGCCCGCCCGCCCGTACGACCACGTCGGCGTGCACCGGCAGAAGGACGGCTCGTACTACGTCGGGGTCGCCCCGATCGCCGGCCGGGTCAGCGGTACGACGCTGGCCAGCCTCGCGGACATCGCCGAGGCGCACGGCAGCGGCCGGGTGCGCACCACCCCGTACCAGAAGCTCATCGTCCTGGACGTGCCCGAGGACCGGGTGGAGAGCCTGGTCGAGGCGTTGCGCGGGATCGGCCTGGAGGCCCGCCCGTCGACCTGGCGGCGGTCCACCATGGCCTGCACCGGCATCGAGTTCTGCAAGCTGGCCATCGTCGAGACGAAGGCCAAGGCGGCCCAGTTGGTCAACGAGCTGGAAAAGCGACTCGCCGACCTGGACGTGGACATTTCCGTCAACATCAACGGATGCCCGAACGCCTGCGCCCGTACTCAGGTGGGCGACATCGGGCTCAAGGGCCAGCTGGTGCCGGGCCCGGGTGGCGAAATGGTCGAAGGCTTCCAGGTGCACCTGGGTGGCGGCCTGACCATGGCGGAGGGTCAGCAGGCGGGCTTCGGACGCAAGCTGCGCGGTCTCAAGACCACGTCCGAGGACTTGATCGACTACGTGGAGCGGCTCGGCCGCCGGTACGCCGGTGCCCGCCAGGACGGCGAGAGCTTCGCCCAATGGGTGACCCGCGCCGAGGAGGGGGAACTCAGGTGACCGAAAGGGTTTCGCCGCAGAACTGCCCGTACTGCGCGGAAGAGGATCTCCGCCCGCACGGCGAGACGCACGGGACCTGGGAATGCCGGTCCTGCACCCGGGTATTCACCCTCAAGTTCGTTGGCCTGTTGGCCCCGGCCGCAACCCGGCCGGGATCCGGATCGGTGGTAGAGCGATGAGCACGGCAACTCGGTACACGACCAGTGAGCTACGGGAGATCGCGACGCGCGCCGGTGTGGAGCTGGACCAGGCCCCGGCCCACGAGATCGTCGAGTGGGCGCTCGGCCAGTTCGGCGAGCGGTTCTGCGTGACCAGCTCGTTCGCGGACGCCGTACTGGCGCACGTGGTGTCCCGGGTGGCTCCCGGAATCGAGGTCATCTTCCTGGATACCGGGCTGCACTTCGACGAGACGCTGCAGGTGCGCGACATCGTGCAGGCCACCCTTCCGGTGACCGTGAAGTCGATCAAGCCGCGGCTCAGTGTCGGCCAGCAGGACGGGCAGTACGGCCCCCGGCTCTTCGCCCGGGAACCCGACGAGTGCTGCGCGCTGCGCAAGGTCGAGCCGCTGGAGCGGGCTCTGGAGCCGTACGACGCCTGGGCCGCCGGGCTGCGCCGGGACGAGGGGCCGAGCCGGGCCAACACGCCCGTGGTGGGCTTCGAGGCCAGCCGGGGCAAGGTCAAGGTGGCTCCGCTGGCGTACTGGACCGAGGCGGACGTGCAGGAGTACATCGCCAGGTACGACGTGCCGGTCAACAAGCTGATCGGCCAGGGGTACGCCTCGGTCGGGTGCTGGCCGTGCACCCGGCGCACGGCTCCGGGCGAGGACGCGCGCGCCGGACGCTGGCCGATGTTCGACAAGACCGAGTGCGGCATCCACGCGGGATGAACCTCGGCGGTACCCGGCTGGTCCTGGTGGCCCACGGGAGCAGGGATGTCCGGGCGGCGCGGTCGACTCGCGGGCTGGCCCGCGCGGTGGCGCGTCGCCTGGCCGTTCACGCCCCCGTACCGGCCGTGCAGGAGCGCCGCCTGCCCGGGCCGCGGGTACCGGTCCGGCACGGCGCCGTGCCGCCGTACGGCCCGGTGAGCGCCGCGTTCCTGGACTTCGCGCAGCCGCGGTTGCCGGAGGTACTGGCGGCCGCTGCCGGTCGGGGTGAGTCCGCCGCCATCGTGGTACCGCTGCTGCTGACCGCGGCCTACCACGGCCGGGTGGACGTGCCCGCCGACATCGAGCGGGCCCGCGCCGCCGGCATACCGGTGGAGGTCGGGCTGGCCAAGGTTCTGGGTCCCGTCGACGGTGCCGTGCTCGACCGCCGCGCCCTCGACCTGATGACCTCGGCGTTGATCCGCCGGCTGGACCAGGCCGGTGCGCTGGGGGGTGCGGACGGCATTCTGCTGGCCGGTGCGGGCAGCCGGGAGGACGCCGCCCTGCGCACCGTGGGCCTGGTGGCCGATGCGCTCGGGGCCGCCCTGAGCCGGCCGTGCCGGGCCGGGTACGCCTCCGGGGGTGGTCCGGGTGTGGCCGAGGCGATGGCCGCGCTACGGGCCGATGGCGCCCGCCGGATCGCGGTCGGCAGCTACTTCCTCGCCCCCGGGCTGCTGCACGACCGGGTGATCACGCAGGCGCTGGACGCGGGCGCGCTCGGCGTCGCCGGGCCGCTCGGTGCGGCCCCGGAGATCGCGCGGCTCGTGCTGCTGCGGGCCGAGGCGGCACGGGTACCGGATCCGGTCGCCGCATAGCATTCGCGTCCGGCCCAATATCGAATCGACGGTCGATATTGGCTGCTGGTATTGATCGCGGCACAAACAGTGACACCCCGGAGTGTGTTATCACCCGGGGTGCCTGTAAGGTCTTGCGTTGTGATGCGGTCGGTTCGGAACGTGAAGTGGAAGCTACAGCGAGGCGCGCACACGCATTCCGCCGCGACGCTTGACTGCGCGCCGTTCCTCTTCGCTCATTCCGCCCCAGACGCCGGCGTCCTGTCCGGAATCGAGAGCCCACTGAAGGCAGTCGTCGATCGCCGAACAGCGCCGGCAGACCGCCTTGGCCTGCTCGACTTGCAGCACGGCCGGGCCGGACGTCCCAATCGGGAAGAACAGCTCGGGGTCTTCGTCGCGGCAGGCAGCACGGTGGCGCCAGTCCATGGCGGCAACACTCCTTGATTCGGTAGCAGTGATTGCGCTTTTTCCTCTATGCGTCCCGCGGTGCTTCTTACCTAACGAGTAGTTAGGCAACAAGCAGCGCGTGAGCAGGCAACGTGGCCGTAACTCGGTTCGCTTGTGAATACTTTCACGAACTACTGCGATGTCAAGAGGGATACTCGGAAAAACTCAGAGCGGGTGAGGGACCTCACGTCCGCTTTGTGGTGATTATCAAGTACCCCGTACCCCGGCTTGCGACAGTTCGTAATCAATGTAGTACAGTACGTTCCTAGCTGCCGGCATTTCCCGGCAGGTGTTCTGTGTCCCGGACCCTAGTGTTCGTCACCAGATTACGCGAAGAGCCGCTGGTACGGCGACGAAGTGCACTTTGTCCCTTTCGCCGAGATATTCGCCATCCAGTTGCAGCGCCCGCGGAGCCTCGGCTCGCAGCGTGAACTCCGCCGTGTCGTGCAGCCGCAGCAGCGTCTTTCCGTGCGGCCCCCGGGGTCGGTCGGAGCGGCCGCCAGGGGGGTGCGCCACGCCGTCGGGCATCAGCAACTGGGTCAGGGTACGCGCGAAACCGGGCGTGTGCAGCGCACGGGCCCCGAGCAGGTCGAGCCCGAGATCGAACGAGGCGTCGGGGCAGGCATCGATGGGCCGGCTGCCGAGATAGGTCCACGGCGTGGTGTTCTGCACGATCACCGTGTCCAGCCCGGGGTCGGCCGACTCGCCGGGCCGCTCCAGGGTGATCCGCCCCCGGCTACGGTCGCCCGGGGCCAGGTACTGGCCGGCCAGGGCGCGCATGTAGAGCAGGGGAGTGGAGGTCGTGCCCCGGTGGCGGGCCTGCTCGACCCTGCGGATCACCTCGGCGTCGAACCCGAAGCCCGCGCAGAACGTGAAATACCGGTCGTCGGCGCGGCCGAGCCCGATCGTGCGGGACCGGCCCTCGCGCAGCGCCTCCAGCAGCACCCCGGTCGCCTCGACCCAGTCGTTGGGCAGGCCGATCGCCCGGGCGAAGACGTTGGTCGAGCCGCCGGGCACCACGGCCAGGGCCGGCACCGCGGGGCTGGGGCCGTCGGCGAGCAGGCCGTTGACGACCTCGTTGACCGTGCCGTCGCCGCCCAGCGCGACCACGACGTC
The DNA here is from genome assembly GCA_036494675.1 of Rugosimonospora sp. Lineage (GTDB taxonomy): Bacteria > Actinomycetota > Actinomycetes > Mycobacteriales > Micromonosporaceae > Rugosimonospora. Next base: position 9,283 of record DASXOA010000358.1, on the reverse strand, counting down.
CATGCCGTCCTTGACCGCCTGGTGGGCCAGGCCGGCGGCATGCCCACGCTGGCGGGTGTAGACCACGTCCAGGTCGACCTCGCTGCGCAGCGCCTGGACCAGCACGTCGCGGACCCGTCCGCTCGTCGTGGTGGCCCGGTGATTGACCACCAGAAGCGCCCGCATGGCTGGCACTGTACCGGCACCCCCTAACCTGGTCTGGTGGTGACTGAGCCGAAGACCGGCGACCGGACGAGTCTGCGCGCGGCGATCTGGCTGCTGTTGGTCGAGGCGGTCGGCGTCCTGGTGGCGACGGGCTTCCTCGGGTACGACGCCGCGACCCAGTCCACGGTCGGTGCGTCCAGCACGGTCGCCTCGGTGGCCTTCCCGCTCGGGCTGGCCGTGGTGCTCGCGCTGCTCGGCTGGCAACTGCGCCGGCGGCAGGCGTGGGCGCGCGGCCCGGCGATCGTGCTGGAGATGCTCATGGTGCCCGTCGGGTACTACATGGTCGCCGGCGGCGCGGTCTGGATCGGGGTACCGGTCATGATCATTGGTGTTGTCGGGGCCGGACTGCTGCTGGCCCCGTCGTCGCGGGAAGCGCTCGGCATTCACTGAGCGGTACCGTAGGCTAGCCATCCGTGAGCGAGCGACAGCGGGCGCCCCGGACGGCTCAGCAGCAGACGCGGGTCCCCGCGTACCAGCTTCTGGCCGATGACCTGCGGCTTCAGATCACTTCGGGCCGGCTGCGGCCGGGTGACCGGCTGCCCACGGAGCCGGAGCTGTGCGCCCGCTGCGGGGTCAGCCGCAGCACCGTGCGGGAGGCCCTGCGACTGCTCTCCAGCCAGAAACTGATCATCACCACCCGCGGAGTGACGGGTGGCAGCTTCGTCGCCCAGCCCAACGCGTCCGAGCTGGCCGAGTCCCTGTCCGCCGGGGTACGGCTGCTGCTGGCCACGGCGGCGGTCGGTGTGACGGACCTGATGGAGGTCCGCGAGATGCTGGAGGTGCCGGCGGCCGGGCTGGCGGCGCGGCGGCGCACCGAGGCCGACCTGGAGCGGCTGCGCTCGACGATGTTCGATCCGGAGAACGACGAGCCTGCCGTCCGGCACTCCGCGCACCGCGCCTTCCACGTCGCACTGGCGGCGGCGGCCGGCAACCCGCTGTACGAGCTGGTCACCGGCCCCCTGTACGCCATCACCGACGAGGTTCAGCTGGCCGACCTGGCGCCGGAGAACACGTGGCTGGGGATCGACGCGGAGCACCGGGAGATCCTGCGGTGCGTGGCCGCCGGGGACGGTCCGGCGGCCGAGCGCGCCGTCACCTGGCACCTGGCGCGGCTGCACCCGGCCCGGCCCGGCGCAGCGCGCCGGCCGGTGGTGCCCGAGCAGATCCGAGCGGGCCGGCGCGGCCCGCAGGCCACGGCGGCCGGAGCCCGTCAGGTCTAGATCGGCCGGCAGGCCCGGGTGGCCGGGGCCCGGTATCCCGGGTCGGCAGATCCAGATGACCGGGGGCCCGGGGTCCCGAGCCAGTACATCTAGGCGGCCGGGCTGGTCCGGTTCTTGACGAGCCGGATCGTCGCCTGTTCCTCGGTCGTGTCGGCACTGACCTTGCCGGCCAGCGCCGTGAGCACCTGCCAGGAGAACGACTGCCCGCCGGGTAGCGCCGCGGTTTCCTTGACCGGCGCCGTCACGTTGACCGCCAGTGCCTCCGCGGTGACCTGGAACTCGCACCTGAGCTCGGCTCCGGTGGGCGCGACGGTGAGCAGCATGGCGCACGCCTCATCGACCGCGATGCGCAGATCTTCGATCTCGTCGAGGGTGAACTGGAGCCGGGCCGCCAGTCCGGCGGTCGCCGTACGCAGCACCGCGAGGTAGCTCCCGTCTGCGGGTACGACAAGCACGACGACGTCGTCCTTGCGCGTCGCCGCCGCATCGCGAGGTGCGAGCTGAGTCAACGGTGCCATCCCCCCAAGGACGACTTTAGGGGGTCGCAGCCACATCGTGTGGGGCGCCCTGCGCCACGGCGACGGCCTCGACTGTGGGATTAGGGGCCTCGGCGGCGGCATTAGGGGCCTCGACGCGGGGGATGGCGGCCTCGGCGAGGCGGGCGAGTGGGGCGCCCGTCAGCCGGTACGGCAGCCATTCGTCCATCGGTGCGGCACCGATCGCGTGGTAGAACTCGCGCGCCGGATTCCAGTGCAGTACCGACCACTCCAGCCGGGCGTAGCCCCGCTGGACGCAGATATCGGCCAGGGTGGCCAGCAGCGCCCTGCCGACCCCACCGCCCCGGGAGTCCGGCCGCACGAACAGGTCCTCGAGGTAGATGCCGTGGACCCCGGCCCAGGTCGAGAAGTTCAGGAACCACAGCATCATGCCGACGGGCTCCCCGGCACCGTCGAGCGCGACGTGCCCGTAGAGCGCCGGCCGGTCGGTGAAGAGGGCCTCGCTCAGCTGTTCGGCGGTGAGGTGACAGTCCTGCGGGGCCCGCTCGTACTCGGCGAGCTCGTGGACCATCGCCACAATGGCCGGCACGTCCTCGGGACGTGCCGGCCGGATGGTCGTGATGCTCACGCCTGCTTGGTCTCCCAGAAGATCTTCGAGATCTCCTCGATCTTGCCGAGCAGCTTCTCGGAGACGGCCGGGTCGGTCGAGGACTTCGCGCCGCCGGGGCCGCCACCGGCCAGCTTGGTGGCCTCGTTGAACAGGCCGTGCAGCTGCGGGTACTTCTCGAAGTGGTTCGGCTTGAAGTAGTCGGTCCACAGCACCCACAGGTGGTGCTTCACCAACTCGGCGCGCTGTTCCTTGATGATCAGCGCCCGGGTGCGGAATTCCGGGTCGGTGTTGGCCTGGTACTTCTCGTCGATCGCCTTGATTGACTCGGCCTCGATCCGGGCCTGCGCCGGGTCGTATACGCCGCAAGGAAGGTCACAGTGGGCCCGGACCACCGTGGTCGGGGTCAGGAAGCGTGGCAGTCGCATCAGGATCCTCCTGGCTATTTTGCGATGATCGCTCTCACCGGGAACCCTACTCCTGGGAGGAGGTACGGGCAGCGTGGACTGGTGGTTCACCGCGCTGGTCCGGGGGCCTTCCATGGCACCGACCCTGCGGGACGGGGACGCCGTGCTGGTACGGCGTACCAGACGCGTCCGGCCCGGGGATGTGGTGATCGTGGAGTTCGCCGGGCAGGACGGGCTGATGGTCAAGCGGGCGGTGCGCCCGGTGAACGGCGGCTGGTGGGTCGAGGGCGACAACGCGTTCGTACAGGACGACTCCCGCCGGTACGGGCCGGCGACCGTGGTCGGCAGGGTACTGCTGCGCTGGTGGCCCCGGGTATCCCTGATCCGGCGACGGTGACCCTGGCAACGGACGGCGCCGCGGCCGGGCACTATGCTCGGCGCAGTACCCGGGTGACCCCCGCGAACTGTGCCCGACGCCGGCCGACCGTGCTGGCCCGGCGGCCGTCGGCCAAACCGTAAGCGCCCTCGGCACAATCGGATGCGAGAAGCCTTGAGGGGTTAACCGATGTTCCAGGAACCGGTCTTCGAACTTCACCGCGGCGGCAAGATGGCGATCACCGCGGCCGTGCCTCTGACGACTCGCGAGGATCTGTCGCTGGCGTACACGCCCGGGGTCGCCGAGGTGTGCCGGGCGATCGCCGAAGACGAGTCGCTGGTCAACACCTATACGTGGGTGGCGAACACCGTCGCGGTGGTGACCGACGGCAGCGCGGTGCTGGGCTTGGGCAACATCGGACCGCGGGCCGCCATGCCGGTGATGGAGGGCAAGGCGGTGCTGTTCAAGCAGTTCGGCGGCGTGGACGCGGTGCCGGTCTGCCTGGATACCCAGGACATCGACGAGATCGTGTCGGTGGTGACCGCGCTGGCGCCGTCTTTCGGGGGGATCAACCTGGAGGACATTTCCGCACCCCGCTGCTTCGAGATCGAACGCCGGTTGGACGAGGCGCTGCCCATCCCGGTCTTCCACGACGACCAGCACGGCACCGCGATCGTGGTGCTCGCCGCGCTGCGCAACGCGGCCGAACTGCTCGAACGTAAGCTCGCCGATCTGCGCGTGGTGGTCAGTGGCGCGGGCGCGGCCGGGGTCGCGGTGACCAAGATGCTGGTCGCCGGCGGGGTACAGGCCGGAGACGTCATCGTCTGCGACTCGCGCGGCATCATCCACAGTGGACGGAGCGGGCTGTCCGGCACGAAACTTGAGCTGGCCTCAACGACCAACACCGCCGGCCGTACCGGCGGGATCGCCGAGGCACTGCGCGGCGCCGACGTGCTGATCGGGTTGTCCGGCGGTTCGATCGCGGAGGAGGGCCTGGCCGGCATGGCACCCGGTGCGATCATCTTCGCGCTGGCCAACCCGACGCCCGAGGTCGACCCGGCGGTGGCCGCGCGGTACGCCTCGATCGTGGCCACCGGCCGCAGCGACTACCCCAACCAGATCAACAATGTGCTCGCCTTCCCCGGCGTGTTCCGCGGCGCGCTGGACGCCGGTGCGACCCGGGTCACCGAGGGGATGAAGCTGGCGGCGGCGGACGCCATCGCGGCGGTGGTCGCCGACGACCTCCGCCCGGACGCGATCGTGCCGGCCGCGCTGGACCCGCGCGTGGCGCCGTCGGTCGCGGCCGCGGTGGCGAAGGCCGCGGTCAGGGACGGCGTGATCCGGCAGGCGTGAGATTCTTCACCGGCCGCCTGACCGCGCGTCCCGGGGTGCTCGCCTCCGCCACAGATCGGCTGCTAGCGTCCGGTCATGCTCGCCGCCTATGCCTCCGCGATCGACCCGGACAATCCACTCGCCGGACTGACCTTCGGTGAGCTGGACCCGTCGACGCCCGACGACTGGGTCACCGTCGAGGTCCGGGCCAGCTCGCTCAACCACCACGACCTGTGGTCGCTGCGCGGGGTGGGGCTGAGCGCCGACCGGCTGCCGATGGTCCTGGGCTGCGACGCGGCCGGCGTCGACGAGGACGGCAACGACGTCGTCGTGCACGCGGTCATCGGGTCGCCGGAGCACGCCGACGAGACCATGGACCCGCGCCGCACGCTGCTGTCGGAGAAGTACCCGGGGACGCTGGCCGAGCGGGTCCGGGTTCCCCGGCGCAACCTGGTGCCCAAGCCGGCCGAGCTGTCCTTCGCCGAGGCCGCGTGCCTGCCGACCGCGTGGCTGACCGCGTACCGGATGCTGCGGGTACGGGGACGGCTGCCCGAGGGTGGCTCGGTGCTGGTACAGGGCGGCGGCGGGGGAGTGGCCACGGCCGCGATCGTGCTCGGTACCGCGATGGGTGCCCGGGTGTACGCGACCAGCCGCGACCCGGGCAAGCGGGAACGCATCGCCGCGCTGGGCGGCACCGCGGTGGAGCCCGGCGGCCGCCTGCCGGAGCGGGTCGACGTGGTCATCGAGACGGTCGGCGCGCCCACCATGGAGCACTCCCTCAAGTGCGCCACGCAGGGCGGCCGGATCGTGGTCTCGGGCGCGACGGCGGGGCATCTGGCCAGCATCGACCTGCGCCGGGTCTTCTTCCTTCAGCTGGAGATCCTGGGCTCGACGATGGGTACCCGCGAGGAACTCGCCTCGCTGCTCGCGCTGTGCGCGGCCCGGGGGGTCCGGCCGATCATCGACTCGGTGTACGCGTTCTCCGAGGTACGCCGGGCGTTCGAGCAACTGGCGACCGGCGAGGTGTTCGGCAAGCTGGTCCTCGACCACCTGCAGTGATCCGCACCCGGGATCACCGCACCACCCCCGGCGATCGGGATCGGGATCGGGATCACCCGACCACCCGTGGCGTCCGGCGGCCGGATCAGGCGGGAGCGACGGCCTCGATCCGGTCGAGCAGGAACATCCGCTCGTCCTCGCGCAGCCGGCACCACGCCTCGATCGCCCCGCCGGCCAACTCGATCTCTTCGATGACGCGGACCGTGGACCGACCGTCCCCGTCGATGTAGGCGATGCGCACCGCCGCGCGCGAGTCGATCGCGTGCGCCAGCAGGCGCTGTTCGTCCTCGTCGAGCCCGTGGGCGCGGGCCCGGATCGCGGCCAGAGTGTCCCCTGTGGCCGGTTCCCCGAGGCCCGGTTCCCCGAAGTCCAGTGCGATGACGTTTCCCGTCCGGCCCTTGGCCGCCGCGGGTGTCAGAGTCGTCTCCGGCGGATCCGGCGCGGCGAGCAGCGCCTTGGCCAGCACGGCGGGGTCGGCGAGCCCCCCGGCCGTCGTGCGCCGCACCGCCCGCTGCCGGGTCGATGCCACCGCCCGTCGCTGGTCCACCCGCTCCACGAGCGGCTCGCCCGAGGCGTCCTCGCCGACCGGCGCGTACCCGGCGGAGCGCAGCGCGGCCAGCGTGTCCCGGCGGGATGCGGCGCTGCTCAGGACGGTGGGTGCCAGCTCGCGCAGGCGCAGGCCGGCCAATGCGCGGCTGGCCAGCAGTTCGGCCAGCACCGCAGGGTCGCCGGCGTGCAGCACGCAGCCGACCGTGCGTACCCGTAGCTGCCCGTGCCGGCGGGCGACGTCGGTGAGCAGGTACTCCAGCGGCTGCGGCAGGGCGGCACCGGTCGCCGCGGCTCGCAGGTCGGCCAGCAGTTGCGGTGCCGTCTGGCCGGCGTCCAGCGCCCGGCGCACGGAGCCGGCCGTGAACCGCCACGTCGAGGCGGTACCCCGGGACTCCCGGTCGGCCACGGTGTCCAGCAGCCGGGCCAGCGCGGCGCTGGGGATTCCGGGTACCACGGCGGTGAGGTCTGCCTGGAAGATCGCGGTCGCGGTCGCCGTGTCGAGCAGCGCCCGGGCGGCCTGGCCCAGCGCGTCGGCGTCGAGCGCGACCAGGGCCCGGCCGAGCGGGGTCAGCGTGCCGTGCGCGACCAGCCCGAGCCTGGCCGCTTCCGTCCACAATGGACCGATGAACTCGCCCGGCTCCTCGAACGAGGCGGCCAGTACCGGTGCCCGCCAGCGGATCGCGGCGGTGAGGTACGACTCGTCGGCCAGCCCCTGATCCGCCGGCAGGGCGGCGGCCGCGGTCATCAACTCCAGCCGCAGGTCCGGCATCAGCCGACCGGCGGGGTCCCGGGCCAGCGCCGCGCCGTCCTGCCACGGCGCCGCGGGCAGCCGGTACCAGGCGACCAGCAACGGAGGCAGGCGCTCCGGCGGCTCGGCGGTGGCCCAGTGGTCGTACGCCTCGGTGGGCAACATCTCGTCCGGAGTGCTGGCCAGCAGCCCGGCGCCGTGGGCCAGCTCGACGGCCAGCCGTACCCCCGGCTCGTCGGTGCCGATCAGCCGCGCCAGCCGGCGCTGCTCGCGGGTGCCCACCCCGCCGGACTTCAACCGGGCGACCGGTCCGGCGGCGAGCAGCGCGTTGACCTGGTCCACCAGCGCGCTCGCCGCGGCCGCCGCCTCCCGGACGACCGCCTCGCCCCCGACTGGCCGCAGCGCCGGTGCCGGCGGCCTGGGATCGAACGGCGGGGACCAGTCCGGCCCGCGCAGCGCCAGCGCGACCTCGCGCGGCATGGCGAGTTGCTGCCAGCCGTCCGGGATGAGCAGCCCGTGGCGTACCGCCCACTCCTCCGGCCCGAGATAGCGTGCCCCGGCCCGGCCTCCGAAGACGGACGCCACATCGCCGAGCACGGGGCCGTGCCAGGCCAGCACGTCGAGGGCCTCCCGGGTCTCGGCGGGTGCGAGGCGGGTGAGGGCCCGGATCCGCTCGGCGTCGGCGTAGAACGTGGCCAGCTCGCGCAGGATGTTCTTCTTCACCGGCGGCGCGGGCAGGTTCAGCTGTGCCGCGATGCCGCGCAACTCGGCCACCGTGCGCTGCGCCAGCAGTTCGGCGGCACCGGGCCCGAGACCCAGCGGGTACCCGATCCCGCTCGCCACCTCGCCGGCTACGGTCAACCGACCGTCGTACTCCCAGGCCAGCGCCCGGTCGGCGAGCGCCGCCAGGGCCTCGTCCAGCCCGTCCTCGCCCAGGAGCGCCGCGAGGTCGGCCCTGTTCCGGCAGTCGTACGCGTGCACGGTCTCCAGTACCTGCACGGCGGGCAGCGGTACCGACTGGAACGACTCGGCCACCCCGAACCGTCCCTGCAACCGGCCGGCCAGCTCGCCCAGGTGGCGCGGAACGGGCTCGGTCAGCGTCTCCGGCCGGCGGGCGAGCAGCGCGGCCAGCCGGTCCGGTTCCAGGGTCCGCAGCCAGCGGGACAGTGTGGATGTCACGGGTAGCCAGGCTAGTCCGGCCCACCACCTCGGGAACGGTGCCGGCTAGCGTGGCGGCGTGACCGATCCACGATTCGGTGAACAGGGCGGCCTGCTCACCTACGGCGCGTACCTGCACCTGACCGACCTGCTCGATCAGCAGGTCGCCGAGTCCGTCCCACCCGCACACGACGAACTGCTGTTCATCACCATCCATCAGGTCTACGAGCTGTGGTTCAAGCTGCTGCTGGCCGAGCTGACGGACGCGCGCGACCGGATGCTGGCCGGCGAGTCGTACCTGCCCCGGGTGCGCCTGGCCCGGGCCCGATCCGTCGAGGATCTGCTGATCAAACAGGTCGACGTGATCGACACCATGACACCGCAGGACTTCCTGGCGTTCCGGAACAAGCTCGCGCCGGCCTCCGGGTTCCAGTCCGCCCAGTTCCGTGAGATCGAGTTCCTGTCCGGGCTGCGCGATCCGGGGTACCTCAGCCGCTTCCGGGGGCTCACTGATCCGGAGCGGGAACGGCTGGAGCGGCGGCTGGCGGAGCCGTCGCTGTGGGACGGGTACCTGGCCGTGCTGCGCCACGCGGGCTTCGCGGTGGACACCGAGGAGGAGCGGTTCGCCGCGTATGTCGACATCGCTCGGGACCGCACCAGGTTCGGGCCGCTGTGGGACCTGGCGGAGGCGCTGGTCGACCACGACCAGGCGTGGTTGCTGTGGCGCGCCCGGCACGTGCTGATGGCGGAACGGCAGATCGGTACCAAGGCGGGTACCGGCGGTTCTGCCGGTGGCGCCTACCTGCGCTCGCGGATCGAGCTGCGCTTCTACCCGGAGCTGTGGGAGCTGCGCAGCCGGCTGTGACCCGGCGGCTCCCCCCGCTTCGTTGCGATCTGTGACCCGGCGGCTTCTCCCCGCTTCGTGCCATCGCCGCGCCGGCCGCGGTCCGGCCCCCTCGTCCGCTCCTACCTTGGGTGGCGCGAGGCGAGGGAGGCGGCGTGATGCGAACGATCGGTGAGGGCCGGTACCAGCTGGAGGCGGAGATCGCCAGAGGCGCGAACGGCACGGTCTGGCGCGCCTTCGACACTCTGGACGGCGAACGGGTCGCGATCAAGCTCCTGCGTC
>DASXOA010000357.1:0-3155 GCA_036494675.1 Rugosimonospora sp. | reverse complement strand
ACGGGCATCATGCGGCACGTGGACGCGGGCTACGAGCTTGCCTCGGAGGTGGCGGAGACGCACGGCGTGCGCATCCCGATGCGGGAGTCGGCGTGACGACTCCGGCCAGCGCCGAGGCGGCCGGGACGCCCGGCGGAGACGGCACGACCGCCCGGGACGGCACGGCCCTCGAAGGCGGCACGACCGCCGGGGATGCGGCGGCCGGCACCGGCGCGAGCATGAGCCCGGAACGGTTCGCCGGGCTGTGGCGCACGCTCGCACCGATCGGGCACGGAGCGCGGGGGTACCACCGGTTCGCCTGGTCGCCACCCGAGCTGGCCTGCCGGGAATGGTTCTCGGACCAGGCCGCCGCGCGTGGGTTGCCGGTGGAGACCGACCGCAACGGCAACCTGTGGGCCTGGCTGGGCGATCCGGCCGCCGGCGACGCGGTGGTGACCGGGTCGCACTTCGACTCGGTACCGGGCGGGGGCGCATACGACGGTCCGCTCGGCATCGTCTCCGCGTTTCTCGCGCTGGATCTGCTGCGGGAACGCGGCCTGGCGCCGAGGCGGCCGGTCGCGGTGGCCGCGTTCGCCGAGGAGGAGGGTTCCCGGTTCGGCATCGCCTGCCTGGGTTCCCGGTTGATGTGCGGCGCGCTGGACCCGGAGCGGGCGGCGGCGCTGCGCGACCCGGACGGCGTGTCGCTGGCCGAGGCGAGCGGCCTGGACCCGGCCGGGTTCGGCCCGGATCCCCAGCGGGTGGCCGGGATCGGCGCGTTCGTCGAGCTGCACGTGGAGCAGGGCCGGGCGCTGAGGGCCCCGGTCGGCGTGGCCAGCGCGATCTGGCCGCACGGGCGCTGGCGGCTGGAGTTCACCGGTGAGGGCAACCACGCGGGGACGACCCTGATGACCGACCGCCACGATCCGATGCTCACCTTCGCGTACACGGTGCTGGCAGCGAACAAGGAAGCCCGGCTGCGGGGTGGGCACGCCACGATCGGGCGGGTCTCGGCCGTACCCAACGCCACCAACGCGATTCCCGCCTCGGTGACCGGATGGCTGGATGCCCGGGCCGCCGATCAGTCCACACTGGACCGTCTGGTCGAGGCGGTCGCGGTACGGGCGACCGACCGGGCCGGCCGGGACGGTACCTCGGTCGCGGTGACCCCCGAGTCGGTCTCGCCGGTGACCGCGTTCGACGCCGACCTGCGCGACCGGCTCGCCGCCCTGCTCGGTGGCGTACCCGTGCTCCCGACCGGGGCCGGGCACGACGCCGGGGTGCTGGCCACCCGGGTACCGACCGCGATGTTGTTCGTCCGCAACCCGACCGGGGTGTCCCACGCACCCGGCGAGTACGCGACCGACGACGACTGTGCGGCCGGCGTGACCGCGCTCGCGGACGTGCTGGCCGAACTGGCGTACCGGTGAGCGCACCGGCCCGGTACCACGCCGAGTACGCCTGGCTGGGCGGCCCGACACCGGTACGCGACGTGCTCATCGAGGTGACCGGCGGCACGATCGCCGAGGTGCGCCCCGGCGTGCCGTGCGGCACCGCGACCCGGCTGACCGGGCTCACCGTCCCCGGCCTGGCCAACGCCCACTCGCACGCGTTCCACCGCGCCCTGCGCGGTCGCACCCACGGCGGCAGAGGCACCTTCTGGACGTGGCGGGAGAGCATGTACGCCGTCGCCGACCGGCTGAACCCGGACTCCTACCACCGGCTGGCCCGGGCCGTGTACGGGGAGATGGCGCTGGCCGGCATCACCGCGGTCGGCGAGTTCCATTACCTGCACCATGCGCCGGGCGGCACCCGGTACGCGGACCCGAACGCCATGAGTGACGCGCTGGTCGCCGCGGCGGCCGAGGCCGGCATCCGGATCACGTTGCTGGACACGCTGTACCTGACGTCCACGGTGGACGGTGAGCCGTTGCGCGGCACGCAACTGCGCTTCGGCGACGGCGACCTGGACGGCTGGGCGGCCCGGGCATCCGATCTGCGCCGTGCGCCACACGCCCGGCGTGGCGCCGCCATCCACTCGGTACGGGCGGTGCCCGGCGAGGTGATCGGCGGGTTCATCTCGGCGGCCGAGGGGCTGCCGGTCCACGTGCACCTGTCCGAGCAACGGGCGGAGAACGAGGCGTGCCTGGCCCGGTACGGCCTGTCGCCGACCGGCCTCCTGCACTCGTACGGCGCCCTCGGCCCCGGTACGACCGCGGTACACGCGACTCATCTGTCCGATGAGGACCTTGCCCTGCTCGGCGGCACCGGTACCGCCGCCTGCCTGTGCCCGACCACCGAGCGGGATCTCGCCGACGGCATCGGGTCGGCCCGCGCGCTGGCCGACGCCGGCAGCCCCCTGTGCCTGGGCAGCGATTCGCACGCCGTCGTCGACCTCTTCGAGGAGGCTCGGGCGCTGGAGATGGACGAGCGGCTGCGCACCGAGCGGCGCGGGCACTTCTCCCCCGACGAACTGCTGGGTGCCGCCACGGCCGCGGGGCACCGTTCGATCGGCTGGCCGGACGCGGGGGTGCTCGCTCCCGGCCAGCGGGCCGACCTGGTGACCGTCGACCTCGACTCGGTCCGTACGGCCGGGGCCGAGCCGCTGGCCGCCGCGGTCCTGGCGGCCACGGCGGCGGACGTCACCCACGTCGTGGTGGACGGCCGCCCGGTGGTCCGCGACGGCCGCCACGCGACCCTCGACGTCGCGCGCGAACTGCGGACCGCGATCGAAGCGGTGACCGCATGACCGCCGCCAGCCCGCCGAGCCCGCCGAGCCCAGGCCCGCAAAACCCTGCTACCCCCACCGGAGCGGACGCCGTCGGGCGCGCGGGTGGTCAGAGCCTGCTCGTGCACGACATCGGAGAACTGACCACGCACGGTCCACTGGGGACGCTCACCCGCGCCGCGCTGGTGGTCGCCGACGGCCGGATCGCCTGGGTCGGCCCCGCGTCCCGGGCGCCCGCCGCCGACCGGCGGATCGACGCGGCCGGCCGGGCGGTCATCCCCGGCTTCGTGGACAGCCACGCGCACCTCGTCTTCGCAGGCGACCGGGCCGCCGAGTTCGCCGCCCGGATGGCCGGCGAGCCGTACACCGGCGGCGGGATCCGCACCACCGTCGCCGCCACCCGGGCCGCCACCGACGGCGCGCTACGCGCCAACCTCGCCCGGCTGGTCGG
>DASXOA010000356.1:0-2061 GCA_036494675.1 Rugosimonospora sp. | reverse complement strand
CAGGAGCCGCCGGTGACGGTCTGCCCGGCGTCCGGCCCGGACCCGCCCAAGGTGTAGGGGAGGCCGGCGGTGTCGGCCTCGGCCGCGTAGATGCGCTGCCCGTCGGTGGCCGTGCCGTACTCGATGCCGGCGTTGGTTACGACGTCCGCCGGGCCGATTGTGGTCTGCCAGGCGACCTTGCCGGTGGCGGGGTCGACCGCCCAGTAGACGCCGCTCTTCGCGCCGGCCCCGAGTAGCTGCTCCGGGCGGTGGGTGGCCGGATTGACGGTGGTGAAAAGGTTGGGCCCGGCGCCGAAGTCGAAGTCAGGCCCGACCGGCTGGGGAAGCGTCCACAGGTCGGTACTCAGCGTGTGGTCGGCCCAGGCGATCGTGCCGTCACTGAGCTTGAGGGCCAGGATCGAGTCCACGTAGTCATCAGCGACGGGCGGGGTGCACCCGGTCTGCTGCGGCGTGGTACAGACCCCGTCCGGCACGCTGTAGTTGTTCCCGGTGTCTATGTACAGGAGCCCCCGGGCCGGGTCCACGGCGAAGGTGGATTCCCACACCGCGTTCCCACTGTAGTAACCGGGCTTGTTGGAGTCGCCGCCGCCGTTGTTCGACGGCACCGTGTACATCTTCCACAGCAGCCTGCCGGTGGCCGCGTTCAGCGCGACAACCGCACCGCGGAACGAGTCCTGGGTGTTCCCCTCCCCCTTGGAGGAGATGCCGACGTACGCGACGCCGCCGTAGACCACCGCTGAACCGGTGATCTGGGCGTTCGGGTCGGTGTCCACCTGCGTCGACCACACCGGCTTGCCGGTGCGGCGGTCGACGGCGAACACGCGGGCGCCGGATGTGCCGGCCGCGCCGGCACTGAGGATCCAGCCGTCGCCGAGGATCAGCTCGTTGCCGTAGACGGCCGGGCTGGTCCGGGACACGTCACCTGCCACCCCGGTGTAGCTGGAGATGTCGTTCGACCACAGCACCTTCCCGCTGCCTGCCGCGACCGCCCACAGCTTGCCGCCGTAGTCCGGTACGTAAACCGTGCCGCCGTCCACGGTCGGGGTCGTGGAGATCGCGCCGGCCGTGGTCAGGGTCCACCGGGGCGCCAGCCGGCCCGCGTTGGCCGGGGAGATCTCATGTTCGGCGGCCTGGAAATGGGTGTCATTAATGTTCTGCCCGGCCATCGACCACTGCCCTGGCCCCCCCGACTGACCAGGGGCTCCCACCGGCCCGGCCAGGGCTCCGGTCGCTCCCGCCGCCAGCAGCCCGGCCACGGCGGCTATCACCGCGGTGACCCGGCCGCGGCCCACTCTCAGCATTCTTCGCCTCGTCATGCTCGGTCTCCTGTCGCGATGAGGGCTTTTCTCGGGTTTTGCAACCTTTGTGAGCTTCGCGAGCAAACAGGTGAACGGCCATCACCGGATCTCAGTGATTCAGGCGAGGGCGCCAAATATCTCTATGAGGTTTTCAGGTGCGGGCTAATTGAATTAGCTCTCTGCCGGCTGCGGGTCGCGCGGGCGCACCGTGCCGTCTGTCATGATGTCGCCGTCAGGGCAGCGCCACTGGACTTGCCCGCCTTCGAACTGCTCCTGGTAGAGCGACGCGTACAGCCCGCCTTCGCGCAGCAGCTCGCGGTGCGAGCCGGATTCCGTGACCCGGCCGCCGTCGATGACATAGATGCTGTCCGCGTTGACGATGGTGGACAGCCGGTGCGCGATCGCGATGGTCGTCCGCGAGCCCATCAGGGCGTCCAGCGCCTTCTGCACTTCCCGTTCGCTTGCGGTGTCCAGTGCCGAGGTCGCCTCGTCCAGGATCAAGATGCGCGGGTCGTGCAGCAGGACGCGGGCAATGGCCAGGCGCTGCTTCTCCCCGCCCGAGAGCCGGTACCCGCGCTCCCCGACCACGGTGTCGTATCCGTCGGAGAATTGGGTGATCCGGTCGTGGATGTACGCCGCCCGCGCCGCCTCCTCCACCTCCTCCCGCGACGCGCCGGGACGCCCGTATTGGATGTTCGCCAGGACGGTGTCGTGGAAGAGGTAGCTCTCCTGGGTCACGAAACCGATGGAGGCGGCCAGCGAG
>DASXOA010000355.1:0-5644 GCA_036494675.1 Rugosimonospora sp. | reverse complement strand
GGGCGCGGCGACCCGCCGAATTCCGACCCGAGGAGCCATCCGTGCGCCGTCTGCGCATTGTCGACGGGATCAGTCACGTCGACGGGATCGCGAGCGACTTCGCGACCTGGGAGTACCCCTACTTCAGAGACTCGGCCGGCAACTGGCCCGCCCGGCTGCACCAGCTACGCGAGCTGGGCGCCCGGATCGTAAGCAGCTACGTGCCGTGGCGCCATCACGAGGTGGCCGGGCCGGACGGGTACGGGTACGACTTCGACGGGCACACGCAGGCCAACCGGAACCTATCCGGCTTCCTCGACGAATGCGCGCGGGCCGGCCTGTCGGTCATGCTCAAGCCGGGGCCGTTCTGCCACGCCGAGCTCAACTACGGCGGCCTCCCCGACCGTGTCTGTCCATTATGGAATGACTCGATCGCGGCCCAGCTCGACTGCGACGGCAAGCCGGTGACCTGGGGCGGCTCCACACCGACCGAGCAGGGCGAGATGCCCTGGTGGCCGCTGCCGTCACCACACGACCCCGACTTCCTCGCCGAGGCGGACGAATGGCTGCGGGTGGTCAGGGCCCGGATCCTGCTGCCCGCCGCCGAGAACCGGACGCTGGTCGCGGTACAGGTGGGCAACGAAGGCATCTACACCGATGCCGCCCGCCCGATCTGGGCACACGACTACAGCGCCCCAGCGCTGGCCGGGCTGCGCGACTGGCTACGCGACCGGTACCGGGACCTGACCGAATACAACCGGGCACACGGCAGCCACCACCCGGACTGGTCGACCATCGAGCCACCCCGCCGGTACACCCAGCCGACCGACGCGGCCGAACTGCTGGCCTACCAGGACTTCTCGCGCTGGCGTGCCCAGGCCACCACCGACCTGCTACATCGCTGGAGCCGCACCCTCGATCTGCCGGTCGAGACGATGACCAACGTGAACCCGCCGACCGGAGACCCGTGGGGCATCGACGCCTGGCTGGCCCGCAACCGTCCCGCCGACTGGGCGCCGGTCCACTACGGCTACACCAACTGGATCGGTCTGGCCGCGGTCGACGAGAGCGCACTGGCCCGGTACATGTTCGTCACCCGGGTCCGTCGGGGACCGAACATCGAGGAGAACTGGGGCTTCTCCGGCCACTACGACCCCCGGTACGAGCACGCCAACATCTGCTTCCAGCAGACCCTGGTCGCGCTCGCCGGCGGCGCCAGCGGCATCAACGTGTACACCGCCGTGGGTACCGACGCGTGGGACCCGGGCCTGGACGCGTTCGGGCAGCGGCCCTACCCCACCCACCCGCCCATCGACCCATCCGGCGCGACCGGACCGAAGGCCCGCCTCGCCGCCGACCTCTTCCGGTACCTGGGGCGGGTCGGCGCGGAGTTGGCCGCAAGCGTGCCGGTCGGCGGGGTGGCCTGGGGCCTCGACACCGACGCCGCTACCTGGGCCGCCTGGACCGGCGACGAGGGCCTGCGGCTCGACGGGCGACATTTCTCCGCACCGGGCGCCGTCTACCTCGCGAGCCATCCCGTGTTGAACCGAGCGGGCATCGACCTCGACCTGGTTGACCTGGCCGACGGCGACCTCACCCGGTTCGCCGCCGTGGTGCTCGCCGGCGTGCCCGCCATGGCCCGACATCGGCAGCAGCGGCTCGCCGACTACACCCGATCCGGTGGACACGTGTTCGTCATCGGCGAGCCCCCTACCGCGGACGAGCGGAGCGGCCCGTGCCGCCTGCTCGCCGATGCCGCGGTACCGGTCGCCGGGCCCGGCCACCTGGCTGCCGCGCTGTCCACCGTGGCCGGTGTGCGGCCGATCCCGCACACCGGCGACGCGCTGGTCTGGGTGCGCGAGCACGCGGGCACCGGCGCCACCCACGTCATCGTGGTCACCCGCGAAGACGACACGACCACGATCGACCTGGGCACCGCCGGCAACCTGACCGTACGGGCGGCGCCGGAGTCCGGAGCGCTACTGCGGCTCACCGCCGGCGCCATCACCGGCGCGCTGATCCGGGGCAGGTCCGAACGGCGGGACCTGTCCTGCCCCCCGCGCGCCCGGTGGGCCACCTCCGTCGTCGGGCAAGCCACCGGCGACCTGCTCCTCCTCTCACCATCCGGACTCTCGACGCCGGGCACCGCCCCGCTGACCACACCCACTGTGAGGAACTGATGCTTGTCGACTGGCCACTGGAGCAGTTGCGCGCCTACCGACCGCCACGCCGAGAACCCGACGACTACGACGATTTCTGGCGCACCACCCTGCGTCAGGCCCGGGACCGGGCCGGCGCGCCCGCGTTCGAACGGTACGAGGCCGGCCTGACAACGGTGACGGTCGACGACGTGACGTTCACCGGCTTCGACGGGCAACCGGTCCGGGGCTGGCTGTACCTGCCCCGCGGGGCATCCGAACCGCTGCCGTGCGTCGTCGAGTACGCCGGCTACAGCGGCGGTCGGGGCCTGGCCCACGAATCGCTGATGTGGAGCGCGGCGGGCTATGCCCACTTCGTCATGGACACCCGCGGCCAAGGGTCCGGCTGGCGGGTCGGGCACACCCCGGATCCCGACCCGGACGGCGGCCCCAGCACCGGCACCTTCGTCACCCGCGGCATCCTGCACCCGGACACCTACTACTACCGGCGCCTATTCACCGACGCCGTCCGCGCGGTCGACACCGTGCGCGAGCATGCCCTGGTCGATGCCGACCGGATCGTGGTGGCCGGGCACAGCCAGGGCGGCGCGGCCGCGCTCGCCGCGGCCGGCCTGGTCCACGACGTCGCGGGCGCCATACCCGACCAGCCGTTCCTGTCCCACGTCCGACGGGCCACCGAGATCATCGAGGGCCTCTACGGTGACTTCGCGGCGTTCTGCCGCACGCACCCGGACCAGGCCGAACGCGTCTTCGACACCCTCGACTACTTCGACGCGGTCAACTTCGCCGCGCGCGCCCAGGCGCCCGCGCTCTTCTCCGCCGGGCTCATGGATGCCGTATGCCCGCCCTCGACAATCTTCGCCGCGTACAACCACTACGCCGGGCCGAAGGATATCCGGGTATGGCCGCACCACGGTCACACCGGCCCGGCCGGTTTCCACCAGGTCGAGCAGATGGCATTCGTACGGCAACTGATGGCCTGACTCCGGCGCGACCCCCTGTACAGTGCCAGAACTCGTCGTGGCTCAACCGCATCGAGGCGCAGTTCACCGCGTGGCGTGTCGGTTTCCCGCGGTCGCGAGCAGAGCCTCCAACAGCACATCCGTCTCCGAGCCGCGCCGCAGGGTGATGCGCAGGCGACCCCGTGCGCCGCCGGTGACCTGGTAATGGACCAGGGTGCGGTTGTATCGCCCGTTGACATACATCCGCTGGATCCCCTGTTGGATGGACAGGTTCTCCCACCGACCGCTGACCGCTGGTCGGCCCACGACATTGGTCGAGATTAGGCCCTCGCTGAACACGTAGTAGACGCGGTGGCGGGCCATCAGCGTGAGGTGGACGACGAGCACGATGCCCAACACGGCAAGGATGGCCATCGTGCCCCACGGGACACCGGGTCGTGTCCCACCGGACGGCGCTGGGCCGCTTGTATCACTGCCTGTGGTCATCACGGTGACCACGACGCTGAGAAGGAGCAAGGCCGCGAAAAGTCCTTCGATCAGGCAGGCGATGAAGGTCAAGCGCTGGGCGTACCGGCCGTGATAGAGCCGCAGACCATGTTGCCTGGCCGCGGCGACGACCGCCGCCGGCGGCGTACGCGCCATCGCACCCCCCGCGGGAGACCCGTCTCATCCGTCTGGGAGCACCGAGCTTCAGCGAGCAATCGGTGCCGCACGCCCAGCCTCTCGGGTACGTCGGCTGGTGTCAACCTGCTGTGCGCGGCCCGGGATCGTCGCCCACTCGTGCGCCGACCGTTATCGCGTTGGTGCCCGACCGGGGTGCGTCAGCCCGCCGTAATCTTGTTGGTAGTGCTGTCATAGGTGTACTTCGCGGAACACTTCTCGGCGCTGGGGTTGTCGGTGTTCCAGACGCAGATCTTTGCGGTGATCTTCCACGTGCCGACGTACCAGCAGCCGTTGCAGCTGTTCGCGGAGGCCTTGTTGCCGTCCGACGCGGAGATGTTCGTGGTCGTGGTGCTCTGGACGGACGAGCTGTAGGTGAACGCGCCCTTGCAGTTGGCCGCCGAGCCCGCGGAGACCACCCCGTAGAACACCGGGTTACCAAAGTCGAGCCAGCCCGCGCAGTCGTTCACGGTCACCTCGGATCCGCTGACCAGCCCCTCGCTGCTGCTCGGACCTGACGCCGGGCCTCCCGGCGCGGTCGTCTTCGTCCCGCTCCCGCTCGTCGTGCCCGACCCGGCGCCCGAGTTCGAGCCGCCCCCCGTGTTGGAGGAGCCACCGCTACTGTGGCTCGTGTTCGAATCGCTCGCCCTGCTCGGATTCGACGACGCGGAGGCAGAAGCCGGACGCGCACCCTGCGACGTCGTTGACCCATTGGACGCGGCGGCGCTGGCCGTCGTGCCGGACACCGAGACCGTCGAATTGCCGTTGCCGGCCGACGTGATGAACGGCACCTTGTTCATCACGATCAGCGTTCCCGTCGTCCCCGTGACAAGGATCAGCGGCAGGATGAGCATCAGCCGCCTTCGCTTGCGGTCCTTGTCCTTCCCCTTTTCCTTCTTCGGCACGTCAGCTACCAGGTCCGGCAGCGTCGGCCGCACCGGTTCAAACGCCGCCGGCACCGTCTCAGCCTCCGCATCCGCCTCGGCCGAATGCTGCTCCGGTGGTGGGTCGAGCTCCGCTACGGCGTCGACGTCCACCTCGCTCAGCCGCGTCGTGGCGGCAAACTCGACACGTACCGCGATCCGCTCCGCGATGATCGCGGGCCACTGCGGACGTCCCGCAGCGGCGTGCCGCTCGGCGATCTCCAGAAGCTCCGCGGCGGACGGCCGTTCCGCGGGATCCTTCGCGAGACAGGACTCGATGACGTCCGCGAGCTCGGCGTCCAGCGCACGGAGCGCGTCTAGATCCGGCGCCTCGTGCACGATGCGGAAAAGCAGATCCGCCCCCGAGCCCGCGCCGAACGGCGGTTCGCCCGTTGCCGCGAAGGCGATGACCCCGCCCAGGGAGAACACGTCCACCGCCGGAGTCAGCGCCTTCGCCGCGCGCGCCTGCTCCGGGGCCATGTAGGCGGGCGTGCCCACGATCGTTCCCGCCGTGGTCACCGTGCTCTGATCCGCCGCCCGCGCGATCCCGAAGTCGATGAGCGTCACGCCCGAGCTGGTCAGCATCACGTTGGAGGGCTTCAAATCCCGGTGCACCATGTCCAGCGCGGCGACCGCCTTCAGCCGCTGCGCGAGCTCACGCAGCAGCAGCCACGCGGTCGTGACCGGCAGCGACCCGCCGTTGAGGTACACCGACTCGTGCAGCGTGACACCGGGGATGTACTCGGTGGCGAACCACGGCGGCCGCGCCGTCCGGTCCGCTGCCAGCAGCCGCGCGCTCACGCCCGACGGCAACCTCGCCTGGTTGTCGAGCTCATGCCCGAAGTGCCGCAGGAAGGTCCTGTCGTTCGACAGGTACGGCAGCACCCGCTTCACGGCCGTGTACCCGTCCGGCGCCACGCCGAGATAGACCCGCCCCATGCCTCCGGATCCCAGCACGGCC
>DASXOA010000354.1:0-8179 GCA_036494675.1 Rugosimonospora sp. | reverse complement strand
CGGTTCGACGTGGCGGGAGCTGGAGCGATGACGACCTGACCACGGGCACGGGAGAGCGCACAACCGACCGGGAAACCGGCGGAATTCAGGCCCTCGGCCCTACCGTCAATGATCATCATTTCTCCAGTTCCCGACCCGACTTCGAAGGTACGTCCGGGGAAAACGTTACGGCCGGTGAGTCGGCGGCCGGAGGTCGGGTCCGTGGCCGGTGGCACCGGAACCAAGCGGCGTGCTCCGGCATCTTGACTTTTCCGGTTAAGCCGCCCAGCCTATTTGGGAGCGCTTCCATCGATGATCCCCGCTTGATCTCGACGGAGGCGCGGTGCGAACAGCTAACGCCTTGCTGGCATTCGGCGCTGGGGAGCCCGCCGGAAGCACTGGTGATGGGCAGGCCTGCTCGGACTGCTCACCGAGTAACCGACATCCGCCCGATGGTTCCGCCTGGCTCGGCACCGACGCCGGATCGGCCGGAAACCACCGGCGCCCGATGCAGACCACGCAACACTGCTCCGCCCGTCCGTAGCGGCCCTCAGGCCGTGATCGGGCACCGCACCCCTAAGAGGAGGGCTCGCATGTCCCGCATGTCCCGCAGAAAGTTCGTCGCCGTCGTTGGCGGCGCGGTTGCCGGGGTTGCCGTTGGAACGACGATGGTCAAGGCGGCCACCGGCGCGAACGTCGTGCCGCTGGCGACGGACCCGTACGCGCAGCAGTTCCTGGACCAGTACAACAAGATCAAGAACTCGGCCAACGGGTACTTCAGCCCGGCCGGCGTGCCCTACCACTCGGTCGAGACGTTGATGGTCGAGGCGCCCGACCACGGGCACGAGAGCACGTCCGAGGCGTTCAGCTACTGGATGTGGCTGGAGGCCGTGTACGGGCGGGTGACCGGGAACTGGACGCCGTTCAACAACGCCTGGGCGGCCGCCGAGAAGTACATCATCCCGACCCACGCGGACCAGCCGAGCAACGACTCGTACAACGCGAGCGCGCCGGCCACCTACGCGCCCGAGTGGCCGGATCCCAGCAGGTACCCCAGCGTCCTCGACGGCTCCGTGTCCGTCGGCGCGGATCCGATCGCCGGGGAACTCAGGTCGGCGTACGGCACCTCCGACATCTACGCCATGCACTGGCTGCTGGACGTCGACAACGTCTACGGGTACGGCAACACGGCCGGCTCGGGAGCGGAGGGCGGCCCGAGCTCGGCCGGCCCCTGCTACATCAACAGCTACCAGCGCGGCTCGCAGGAATCGGTGTGGGAGACCGTCCCGCAACCGTGTACCGACCAGTTCAAGTACGGCGGCCCCAACGGCTACCTCGACCTGTTCACCAAGGACACCAGCTACGCCCAGCAGTGGAAGTACACCAACGCGCCGGACGCCGACGCGCGCGCCATCCAGGCGGCGTACTGGGCGTACCGGTGGGCGACGGCGCAAGGCAACGCGAGTGCCGTCTCGGCCTCCGTGACCAAGGCCGCGAAGATGGGCGACTACCTGCGCTACTCCATGTTCGACAAGTACTTCAAGCAGATCGGCAACTGCGTCAGCCCGACCAGCTGCCCGGCCGGCACCGGCCGTTCCGCGCAGCACTACCTGCTCGGCTGGTACTACGCCTGGGGCGGGGCCGAGCCGGGTGGCGGCTGGGCCTGGCGCATCGGCGACGGTGCGGCGCACCACGGGTACCAGAACCCGGTGGCGGCGTGGGCGCTGTCCACGGTCAGCGCCATGGCGCCGAAGGCGTCGACCGGCAAGTCGGACTGGGCGACCAGCCTGAACCGGCAGATCGAGTTCCTGCACTGGCTCCAGTCGTCCGAGGGAGCCATTGCCGGTGGCGCGACCAACAGCTGGGACGGCCAGTACGGCACGCCGCCGTCGGGAACGCCCACCTTCTACGGCATGGCCTACGACTGGGAGCCCGTATACCACGACCCGCCGAGCAACAACTGGTTCGGGATGCAGGTCTGGGGCATGGAACGGTGGATGGAGTATTACTACCTGAGCAAGGACAGCAAGGTCAGGCCGATCCTCGACAAGTGGGTCACCTGGGCGTCCGCTCAGGTCACCGTCGGCACCGGTGGCACCTTCTCGATCCCGTCCAACCTCAGCTGGACCGGCCAGCCGGACACCTGGAACGCGTCGAGCCCGGGCAGCAACACCGGCCTGCACGTCAGCGTCGTGGACAAGGGCCAGGACGTCGGCGTGGCCGCGGGGCTGGTCAAGGCACTGCTGTACTACGCGGCGGGCACCGGCAACACGGCCGCCCAGACGCTCGGCAAGAACCTGCTCGACGCCCTGGCGACCCACACCGACAGCAAGGGCATCGCGATCGCCGAGACCCGCACCGATTACAACCGCTTCGACGACACCGTGTACGTGCCGTCCGGCTGGACCGGCAAGATGCCCAACGGCGACAACATCGCCTCCGGTGCCACCTTCCTGTCCATCCGCTCCTTCTACCGCAACGACCCGGACTTCCCGAAGGTCCAGGCCTACCTCAACGGCGGAGCGGTGCCGTCCTTCACGTACCACCGGTTCTGGGCACAGGCCGACATCGCGCTCGCCCTGGCCACGTACTCCGAACTGTTCGGCGGCGGCGGTACCGTCAGTCCCAGCGCCACCGCCTCGGCGACAGCCAGTGCGTCGGCGTCGGCCCGGCCCTCGCCCACCCCGTCGCGGACCCCGTCGCCGACCCCGTCGAACAGCCCGACCGGCCCCGCCGGCGCGGTCACCGCCACCTACCACGTCGACAACGACTGGGGCAACGGGTTCACCGCGACGGTCACCGTCAGGAACAACGGCACCGCGGCGATCCACGCCTGGCGGGTCACCTGGACCTGGGGCGGCAACCAGCAGATCACCAACAGCTGGAACGGCACGGTCACCTCGTCCGGCAGATCGGTCACCGCGACCAACGCCAGCTACAACGGCACGATCGCGCCCGGTGGCACGACCACCTTCGGGTTCCAGGCCACCTACAGCGGAACCAACGGCGCACCCACGCTCACCGCGTCGGGTAGCTGAACCACGCACCGCCGGGGCGCTGTATGGCGCCCCGGCGGTGCGGACTCATCCGATCGCGGAAGAAAGAGTCCCGCTCCCCATACGCTGATCTGACTTCCCATCCAGGTCAGTGTCCGGGGACGCGGGCGATGCCGCGTCGGGGGCCGGGGACGCGCGCGATCCCGCCGAGGCAGCCGACCTCGGCGGGGGTCGGCCGGGGCTGCGGCCCGCCAATCGCACACCGAACCGATGCTGGGATCGACCAGTTCGTGGCCGTCGAAGAAGGTCGCGAACTCCGACTCCGAACGGGCGCGGAACGATTCGCCGCTGACGGATCCGCCCGGCGCCGCCCGGTAACGCCGGCGACAGTCCCACCATCTCAGGGTGGGCGGCGCGACGGGCGCTGGGGGAGAATCGCGGTCAGGTATCGCCGAGGATCCATGGTCGGGGGCGGATCGCGGATCCGGGCCGAAAGGATGTCTGATCGTGTCCGAACGGCGTAGGGAGAAGCGTCGGGTCCGCGCGCTGGCGCGTGCGCGTGACCGGGGCGAGCACGACGCCCGCGTGATGTGGATGCTGCCGTTCCGGGAGCGGGGACGCTGGCCCGGTGGGGGATGGTCTCGGCCGGGCGGGAGTGCCCGGCGAGATCCGTGGCGGTCGGAGTCCGTCACGATGAGCGACAAGCGCGATGGGTTGATCTTCGGGACGAGGTACGAGCTTCCGTGGTCGGCCCCGGTCGCGTTCGCGCAACGGTGCGAGCCGGCCCTGAGCGCCTTCCCGCCCGCCGTCGAGGCCCGCCTGCGGACTCTGTGCGACCTGTACGTGATCGCTGCGGATGTGTACGGGACCCGGCGTGATCTGGCCGGCGAACCGGACCTGCGGCCTGCCGCGTCCGCGGTCTCTGCCGGCTCTGCCGGCTCTGCCGCGTCCGCCGGCTCCGGAACGGTCACCGCCGATCGGATCGTCGCCGACGCCGGCGACCTGGAGCGGTGGAGGGACGCGGGCGAGGCGTACCGGGCCGAGCTCGGTCGGGCCCAGGCCGACCTAGTCGGGTACTGGGTGCAGCGGCGGCACCAGTTCCCGCCGTCCTCGTGGAGGCGCCGTGCCGCCTTCCGGCAGTGGCAGCTGACGCTGGCGACGGCGTACGAGCGCCTGACGGCCGCCTCCGACCGGTACCGGCAGGTGTTCGACGAGCTGACCGAAGCGATTCAGGAAACCGACCGCGCGTACCAGGACCTGACCGCACGCATCCGGCGCTACCACGACTGGGGCGAGCGGAGGCTCTGGCGCATGGTCCCGACCCCGGAGGGGTTCCTGATCGGCAGGTCGGACTCGGCCGGCATGGACTCGGCCGGCATGGGCGCTGCCGGCATGGACTCGGCCGGCATGGACGCTGCCGGCATGGATCCGGCGGCCGCAGCGACCCCCCGTCCGCTCAACGAGCTGTACGAGTCTGTGAAGTCCGAGCGGTACGTGCGCCTGCGCCAGATCGACTGGGACGAGGCGTCCATCCTGCTCTGTGACGCCGAATTGGCGGCGCTGTCGCGGGGAAGCCCTCCGGTCGGACGCACGCGGTCCGGATTCCCGATGGCGGGTCCGGGGCCGGCATCGTTCGCGGACTGGTTCCAGGGCCGGTTCGGCGGGCACCACCAGAGCCTGTCCGATCGCGCAGCGCTGGCGCGGGAACGCGAGTTGAGCGAGGCGCGGAAAGCCTCCCCCCGCGAGACGGGTCCGGAGACCCCGCGGATCGGCGGCTACCACACCGATCCGGGCAGCGGCCACCACTTCGGCATCCACTTCTGATCCCGGCGGGCCGCCGCTTGTGATCCCGGCGGACCCACGCCGCCACTTCTGATCCCGGCGCACTCACGCCGCCGCGCGGCTCGCGCAGGCCAGGGGGAAGCTCGTCACCAGGGGCTGGGTGGGAGTGGGGGAGCCGGTGGGTGGCTCCTTGCTGATGCCGAACGCCACCGCGCCGCGCGGGTCGGCGAACACCTGGGTCGTGCCGGTGGCGCCGGCGGCCAGCAAGCCGACCGACACCGGTGTGACGCCCTTGATGAGCCAGAGCTGGTACGCCCGGTCGCCGGGTGAGGGGAGCGCGTTGACCAGGGCGACGCCCCTGTCGAGGGTGTCGGAGACGACGACGGTGACCCGTCCACCGGTGACCTGCTGGGTGGTGACGCGGGCGTCGGCGGCGCGCAGGATCGCCAGGACCTGCGCGGCCTGGCTGGACTGGGTCGCGGCGGGAGGCGCCTGCCGCTCCCGTGCGACGTAGCCGGCCGTACCGGAGCCGGCCGCGATGAGCACGGCGGCGGCGGCCGCCAAGGCCCAGCGTCGCCGGGGTGTGCCGTTCGTCGCCCGGCCGGCATCGCGGTACCCCGGGGCGGCCTGCCTGGTCCGGCCGACCTGCGCGAGTACGTCCGCCTTGAGCCGGGCCGGCGGGGCGACCGCGGTCAGGTCGCCGAGCCGGGCGGCGGTCTCCCGCAACTCCGCGACCTCGGTGGTGCAGGCGGGGCAGGTCGCGAGGTGCCGGTCGAACTCGGCCCGCTCGATGTCGGTGAGGGCGTCGAGGACGTAGGCGCCGGCGAGGGTGTGGATGTCGGTACTCATCCCGTCGTCACTCCCAGGTAGTCGCGGAGCCGGATGAGGCCGTCGCGCATCCGGGTCTTGATGGTCGGCAACGTCACGCTGAGCAGTTCGGCGACTTCGCGGTAGGTGTGGCCGCCGTAGTACGCGAGGGTGATCGCTTCGCGCTGCAGGTCGGTGAGCGCCTTGAGGCACCGGCGTACCTGCTGCTGTTCCAGCCGGGCGGTGACGGCCTCGGTCACCTCGTCGTAGGGCACCTGCTGGGTCGCCGCCCGCCGCTGCCGGTCCTCGCTGGCCTGTTCGGAGCGGACCCGGTCGACGGCCCGGCGATGCGTGATGGTCAGCACCCAGCTGACGGCGGAGCCCTTGGCCGGCTCGTACCTGCTGGCCAGCCGCCACACGTCCACCAGCGCCTCCTGGGTCACCTCTTCGGCGTGGCCCGGGTCGCGCAGGATGCGTTTGGCCAGGCCGTAGACGCGTGGTGCGAGGTGGTCGTAGAGGGTGGCGAAGGCGGTCTCGTCGCCGCGGGCGACCTGGCGCAGGAGCGCGTCAAGGTCGGGCGGGGCGGCGCGTACCGGACTCACACCCCCTGGGGGAGCACCGCCGGAGCCGGACTGTGGCGGAGGCGAGCACCCCCGACGCCTCCCAGGGCGCGCCGGGTCGCGGAAAGCTTCGTCCACCGTCATGACCTCCATTGGCCGGCTCGACAATAGGGGATTCGGCGCCGGGCGCCCCGCGGATGGGTTTCGGACCGATGGAGATGGTGCCGCCGGGCTATGGAGATCGCGCGGCCGGGCTTCTGCCGCAGCGTCCGCACCGGCCCTGGCGCACGCCTGAGCCAGATTGACTTGCGTATGGCACCATCATGGTGCCATAGTGGTGCCATGGATCTGACGCCGTACGTCGAAAAGCTCCGGGAGGAACTGGCCGTCGCCGCCGACGCGGGTGGAGCGGACGCGCGCGCCCTCGCGGAGCGGCTCATCGCACCGTTCGAGTCGGCGCTCCGGCTCGCTCTTCTTGAGGCGCTGTCGGCGGCGGCCGATGAGATCACCCGTGATCTGGCACCGGGATCCGTGGAGGTGCGCCTGCGCGGGCGCGACCCCAGTTTCGTCGTCACACCCGTCCCCGGCGGCCGGTCGTGGGACGAGGAGCCGGTCGCGTCCGCTCCGGCCGAGGATCCGTTCGCCGCGACGGCCGCCGACAAGGGCGGCACGGCGCGGATCAACCTGCGGCTGCCCGATGACCTGAAGACCCGCATCGAGGAAGCGGCCGGCCGGGAACGGCTCTCGGTCAACACCTGGCTCGTCCGGGCGGCGGCCGGCGCCCTGGAACCCGACGGTGGCGCGGCCTCGCGCGCCGCCGCGCGCCGCGGCTCCGATTCGGGCCAGCGCTACACCGGCTGGGTGCGCTGACCGACCAGCGATAGAAGACTCGAAACCCGTTACGAGGGGACAACCATGCCTACATTCGAGACTCCCCAACCGATCTCCGTCACGGTCAGCCTCGTCCTCGCGGACGTGCGGATCGTCGCGAGCGAGCGCGCCGACACCGTCGTCGACATACGGCCGGGGAACGCCTCCGCCAAGTCCGAGAAGATGGCCGAGCAGACCCGGGTCGAGTTCGTCGACGGCCGCCTGCTGGTACGGACCCCGAAGCCGCTCGGCTCATGGTTCGGCCGACCCGGCCGGATCACCGTCGACATCGACGTGCCGGCCGGATCACGGCTCGACGGCGACACCTCGCTGGGCGATCTGCATGTCGACGGCGAGCTCGGCGAGTGCCGGTACAAGACCGGCTACGGCGAGATCCGGGTCGGCCGGACCGGCCGGCTGCGGCTCGATACCGGCGCCGGAGACGTGAGCGTCGACCGGGCCGCCGGCGACGCCGACATCACCACCGGTACGGGACGGCTGCGGGTCGGGCACGTCGACGGCAACGCGGTCATCAAGAACTCCAGCGGTGAGACCTGGGTCGGTGAGGCCACCGGGACCGTCAGGGTCAACGCGGCCAACGGCGACATCTCCGTCGACCGCGCAGCGGTGGGAGTCACCGCGAAGACCGCCCGCGGCGCCCTGCGGATCGGCGAGGCGGCCAGCGGCTCGGTCGTGCTGGAGACCGCCGCGGGCCGGGTCGAGGTCGGCATCCCCGCCGGTACCGCGGCCTGGCTCGACCTCGATGCCGGCGCCGGCACCGTACGCAACGCGCTCGACAGTTCCACCGGTCCCGTGGAGTCCGACAAGACCGTCGAGGTCCGCGCCCGTACCCACTACGGCGACATCGTCGTGCACCGCTCCTGACTGTCTGACCTGGCACCCGTCATCAGATTCCTTCTGTGGATACTCCGGCCTTCAGGCCGGGGAGGAAACGGAACTCCTGCGGAGCAGGGCAGGAATAGCCGATCCGCCGTTTAGGCGGATCGGTGTTTACCCGCGCGCCCCCGCAGGGTTCATGAACAAGCCTGCTAGTTTGTGAGCCGTGGCCGGGACTGTGAAGCGGGCGTTTAAATACCGCTTCTACCCGACCGACGCGCAGGCCGCGCAGTTGGCGCGGACGTTCGGGTGCGTCCGGAAGGTCTACAACCTCGCCCTGGACGCCCG
>DASXOA010000353.1:0-1853 GCA_036494675.1 Rugosimonospora sp. | reverse complement strand
ACCCCTTTGTGGCTGATCGTGAAGTCTTCTCCGGCCACATCCAGTTCGGGCCTGGACACGATCAGGCCGGCCGCCGACGCGAGCACGCGGACGAACGACTCGCCGAACATTCCCTGATGCTGGTTCCGGTCCAACCCCATGGTCACCACTTTGGCTCCTGTGATGAGCAGACCGTAGTTGATCCAGCACCGGATCCGCAGGGGACGTCGAGCATGCGGTAGTTGGCTGAGCGAGGGGAATAGCACCGTGGCCGTGACGGTGTGGCCGGGAAGCGAACACACCGCGCATGAGAAGCGAACACACCGCGCATGAGAAGCGAACACACCGGGCATGAAGGGCGGACACGCCGGTAGGCTGTGCGGCCCTGAGAGGATGATCAACTGATGAGGCGAAGACTTGTCCCGCTCGCGGCGCTGGCCGTGCTCACCGGCATGACACCGTTCTCGGCGGCCGCCCAGCAGGTCCAGGACAGCGGCCGGGGCGAGCCGGCCACCGTGGGTTCGTTCGGTCCGCTGTTCCAGGAGCCGACCGGCATCGAGTGCACCTCGGCGCAGGACCCGGCCCCGCGCTGCAAACCGGCGGCCATCGCGATGGCCGAGCTACCCGACGGCAGGCAGTTGTACTGGAACAGCCTCGAGGGCATGAACCACGTGGACCTCGATGTCATCGCCGAGTACGGCCAGGAGGCGCTCAACGGGCAGAGTCGGGTCCTCGACCTCACCGGCCCCACCCCGAAGTGGACGGTGCCGACACCCTTCGACGGGGGTGCGAACCCGCAGGGCAACGACAAGAACAACGAGTACCTGCCCGTCGTCCCGCACAACAACGCCCGGACCACCAACGACGGCGACCTGTTCTGCACCGACCTCAACTTCCTGCCCGACGGCAGGCTCATCGCCAACGGCGGGACGGCCTACTATCAGGAACCCGGCGTCCCCGGTGACGAGAGCACCGGCAAGTTCGGCGTGGTCGAGCTCCAGGGCCTCAAGAACACCCGGCTCTTCGACGCGACGACCCAGACCTGGCAGCAGGTCGGCGACATGCAGTACGCCCGCTGGTATCCGTCGATGGTCACCCAGCCCGACGGCACCGAGCTGACTTTCGGCGGGGTCACGAAGCTGATCAAGCCGGTGTACCCGGATCGTCCACTGGACTCCGGCGCCAACGAGCGGCACGTCGAGCGCTTCGACCCGACGACCGGGCGGTGGACCACGTTGCCCGACAGCGCGAACAAGTCGCTGCCGCTCTACCCGCGGCTGCACCTGCTGCCGGACGGCAAGACCTTCTACAACGCGGCGGGCCAGGTGTTCAACCCGTTCGGGCAGGCCTACGACGAGGCGTTGTGGAACTTCGTCGCGGTCTTCGACCCGAAGACCCAGATCTGGCAGAGCAAGGGCCTGCCGGACTTCGCGGGTGCGCCGCTGGGCTTCCGCGGCTCCGGTTTCTCGGTGATGCTGACGCTGACACCGGACCAGGACGGCCGCTACCGCACGGCTGACTTCCTGTCCGCGGGCGGTGTCTACGGCGTCAGCCCCGGCAGCTATCTCGCCACCGACACCTCCACGCTGACCAGCATCGACACCGCCGACGGTGATGCGATGACCAGCAGGGCGACCGGCCGGCTCAACACGCCACGCTGGTACGGCACCGGCACGATGCTGCCCACCGGTGAGGTGTTCGTCGCCAACGGCGGGGACCGCGACCACGTGGTCGCGCCCGGTCTGGAGGCCCCGGTACGCAGCACCGAGATCTATCACCCGACGACCGGCACCTGGACCCCGGCCGTGTCGCAGATCCGGGGCCGGACCTACCACAGCACCGCCATGCTGCTGCCCGACGGCCGGGTGCTCGTC
>DASXOA010000352.1:0-2650 GCA_036494675.1 Rugosimonospora sp. | reverse complement strand
TGCTTGTTGGGCTGGGCATCGTCGGCGGGATCATCGTCGGGATGACCTCGGTTGGCTCGGGATCGCTGATGATCGTCGGGCTGCTGTTCATCTACCCGACGATCGGTGCCAACCAGCTCGTCGGGACCGACCTCACCCAGGCGGTGCCGCTGACGCTGGCCGCCGCGCTCGGCGCGCTGGTGTTCGGCCACGTCGAGTTCGGCCTCACCGCTTCCCTCATCATCGGCAGCGTCCCGGCCGTGTTCGTCGGCTCCCTGCTGTCCTCAACTATCCCCGACCGCTACGTACGCCCCGCGATCGCGTTCGTGATCTTCGCGTCGGGGCTGAAGTACGTGGGGCTCAACACGACCGCGCTCGGTTGGACGCTTTGCGCGGTGCTGCTCGCAGCGGCCCTCGGGTGGCTCGTGTTCGCGCGGCCCTGGAGCGCAGCGCAGGCTGTCGTCCAACCGCTTCATTCAGAGCCCGAACAGCCCGAGCTCGTGACCCAGCAACGCCGCTGATCCGGCTTGGAGGGACGTTGGGCGAGAAACCGCCACATATGAGGCTGTCGCAAAACGTTTGCGGCTTCGGTGTGGGGAGGGCATTGGTGTGATGCTTGAGCGCGGTCTGGGTGTTAGCTTCGTTCGTTGGGGGTGCGGCGGCGGTTGGTGGCCGGTGGCGACCTTGTCTCGCGGGCAGTCGTCAGCTCCGATGCTGTCGGCGTGGGTTCGGCCTGTGGAGGGGTGTGACCGGTTGGTCGTTCAGGCGATCGCGACGGCGCTGTGGTGCTGGTAGAGCTTGAGGATGTTGCCGGCGAGGTGGATGAACGCCCATTCGCTGCGGGCAGCGGTCAGGCCGCGGCGCCGAAAGCGCCGGATCTGGCGGTTGTGTTTGCGGTCGCCGAAGACGGGTTCGATCAGCTGGGAGCGCTGTTTGTAGGCGGCGTGGCCTTGGGGGGTGCGCAGGAGGTGTTCCATCTCCTCGGTCGCTGTGAGGCCGGGTGGCGGGGGGCCGTCGGTGTGTCCGAGTTCGCGGGCGGCGCGTCGCTGTTTGTGGTCTTTTTGGGTGGCGATCAGCCGGTCGGGGCCGGGGCAGGTGAGATTGGCCTCTGAGCAGTAGCCGGCGTCAGCGAGCTCAAGCTGGACCTCGGCGGTGATCCCGACGGCGGTGAGCGTCTGGGTGAGCTTGTCGTTCATCGGCTCGAAGAGTTGGACGTCCCCGCGGTCCTGGCTGACGTCGACCGCGAGCACGATCTGCTGGGGGTTGACGATTGCTTGGGCGTTGTAGCCCTGCACCCAGCCGTCCTTGGTGGTCATGATTCGGCTGTCGGGATCGGTGATGTTCGCCCGGCACTCTGTCTCGGGGGCGGCCTGGACTGCCTCGCGGGCGGCTGCGAGTCTTGCCCGGGCCGCCTGGAGCGCGTCTTGTGCCTTGTCGATCCGCAGGCGTGGGCCGGCGGTCTTCTCTCCCCTGGCCGCCGCGGCCACTCGACGCTCACGCTCGGCCTGCAGATCCTCGACGCGCTTGCGCGCGACCGCGTAATCGATCTCGGCGCGCGCCAGCGCCGCGTGCGGCTGCTTGGGCTTGCGCCCGATCTGCTGGCGGCCATGCTCGGCCTGTGCCGCTGCCGCCTGTGCTGAGCGCTCGGCCTCCGCGGCCACGGCCGCGTCTTCGGCCTTGATCACATCAAGCGCGGCCTGCAACCTGGTCAGCCGGCCGGTTGGTGTGGAGATCTCACACGCCGGCTCGATACCCGCCAACACGTCCGCGTCGGCCGCGGCGAGCGGCTGATCCTCTGCCGTCAGCGCCATCAGCTTGGTGATCTCTCGGCGGATCCAGCACGCGTCGCGATTGCGCGCCCGTGACGCGTCGGCGGCGATCTTCGTCCCGTCCAGCGCCACCACGGACAGGTCCGCCAGTCCGGCCGCTGCGCACAACCGCACCCCTTCGACGAACAGGCCCTCGAGCGCCCGCTCGTGCTCAACCACGAACCGCGCGATCGTCGCGTGATCGGGCACCAGGCCGCCGCAGATCACCCGGAACGCCGCGTCGGTCCGGCAGTGCGCCTCGATCCGCCGGCTGGAACGGATCCCGCAACAGTACGCGTACAAAAGCAGCGCCACCATCATCTCCGGCTCATACCGCGGTCGACCGCAACACCCACCCGGCCGACGATGCAAAGCGCTCGTGTCCAACTCGCCGACCACCTCGAGCACGAAGAACGCGAGATGCCCTTCCTCAAGCCAGTCGCGCATGCTCACCGGCATCAAGAACAACTGATCGCGCGCCGGCCAGACATACACCCGCGTCGCCCCCGCCGACCCCATACCACGATCGCCCGCATCGAGTTCCGCCGCCCGATCCGTCATCATCCAAACCACCTCCTGACGCAGGCCCCGGCTGCTGCATTCAGCCGTTAAAGCCCTGCTCAGGAGGCACTTTTACCAGTCGCACCGGACAGAACCGACCCCTCCGGACCGGTCCGCATTTCCGGAGACCCGCCCACGCCACCGGGATTTTGCGACAGCCTCCTTACACCGGATTTTGGCCCCCGAGGGGCGCCCTAAGGGGCGTTTTCCGGAGCAAATTTGCGGTGGTTTACGGAGGTAGTTCGATGGCGGGTGCCGGATGTGCGAGCCCGGCCGATCGGCTACTTTTGCCGCCGACCCGA
>DASXOA010000351.1:0-9145 GCA_036494675.1 Rugosimonospora sp. | reverse complement strand
GACGCGTTCCTGGCGCAGCGTCCACGCCTCGGTGCGGGCGTCCAGGGCGAGGTTGTAGACCTTCCGGACGCACCCGAACGTCCGCGCCAACTGCGCGGCCTGCGCGTCGGTCGGGTAGAAGCGGTATTTAAACGCCCGCTTAACAGTCCCGGCCACGGTTCACAAACTAGCAGGCTTGTCCATGAACCCTGCAGAGGCGCGCGGGTAAACACCGATCCGCCTCAACGGCGGATCGGCTCTTCCTGCCCTACTCCGCAGGAGTCCCGTTTCCTCCCCGGCCTGAAGGCCGGAGTATCCACGGAAGGAATCTGATGACAGCACCTCCGCCTGAGACACCTCCGATGAGCTTCGGCGAGGTCAGAGGGTCGGCACGTCCCGGCGGCGCAGCCGCGCCAGTCCCGCCGCGGCCAGCGCCGCCGCGACCACCGACAGGACCACGAACGGAGTCGCCGTCACCGCACCGCCCGGCAGGTGCGGGATGTGCGTGTACGGCGAGATGTCCAGCACCCACTGGTCGAGCCGGACCGCACCACCGGCCAGGAACAGCAGCAGGCAGGCCGCCAGCGCGCCCCAGCCGGCCGCCGCCAACCTGGGCAGCACCCCGAACAGCACCACCGCGATCGCGGCCAGTACCCAGACCGCCGGCAGCACAGCCATCGAGGCGGCCAGCAGCCGCGGCACCGAAGCATCGACATCGCCGGCGCTCACCCCGTAGGTGATGCCCATGGCCAGCCCGGCGGCGGCCAGCGCGACGGCCGGGCCGAGGAACGTGAAGACGAGGTGGCTGCCGGCCCACCGCAGGCGACTGGTCGCCGTGCTCAGTACCGGCTCGGCGTGCCCGTTGGTCTCCTCGTCGCGCAGCTTGAGGGTGGCCTGGATCGCGTACGCCGCCGCGAACAGCCCCAGGATGCCGATGCTGCCGGCGAGGTCGCTGTCGACGACCCCGGAGGTACCCCCGATGCGGGCCACGATGTCCCGGAAGCTCTGGTTGTCGCGCGCCATGTCCCCGACGCTGTTCGCGACTCCGCCGAACACGACGCCGAGCAGGGCGAAGCCCACCACCCAGCCGGCCAGCAGGCCGCGGTGCAGCCGCCAGGCGAGCGCCAGCGGCGAGCGGAGGCTGGCCGCTCCCGAGGCCGCGCCGGGGCGGGACGGGAACAGGCCGGCGCCGACGTCGCGGCGTGCGGACAGCGCGACGGCCGCCGAGACGAGTACCGCGGTGACGCAGGCGGCGAGCGCGAACGGCCACCACCGGTCGCCGCCGTACGGGCGGATCCGTTGCACCCAGCCGATCGGCGACAGCCACGACAGCCAGGACACCGTGCCGGCACCCATGGCGCTGATGTCCCCGGCGAGCCGCAGCACGTACGCCGCCGCGAGCGCGACGACCGCGATCGACCGCGCGCTGCGGGCGCTCGTCGTGAGCTGAGCGGCCACGGCCGCGAGGGCGGTGAACATCGCACCGGCGGCGGCGAACTCCAGGCCCAGCACCCACGATCCGGCGGCCGGCAGGTGCTGGCTGGTCAGGCCGAGCGCCACGATCACGCCGAGTACCAGGTTGGCGCCGAACGTGGCGAGCAGGGCCGCCGCCAGGCCCGCGTACCGGCCGGCCACGGTGGCGCCGAGCAGTTCCCGCCGGCCGGTCTCCTCCTCGACGCGGGTGTGCCGGATGACGGTGAGGATGCTGAACAGCCCGATCACGACCGGGATGAACCCGGCCCGCCAGGCGACCAGGTCGCCGAGGCTCGATCCGGACAGGCGGCCGTAGAGCCCGACGAAGCCCGCGTTGTGCGCGCTCTGGTCGGCGTACTCCGCTCGCCCCGCGGCCGTGGGGAACAACCCGTTGATGGACGCCACGTAGCCCAGCGGGATGACGGCCGTCCACACGACCCACAGCGGCATCAGGATCCGGTCCCGCCGCAGGATCAGCCGCAGCAGCCGGCCCGTGCCCACCAACTCCTTCACCGGGACACCTCCGCGCCGTCCCGACCGGACCCGGCGGCGGCGGCGGGGTCGGAGTCGAGGTCGGCGTCGACCCCGGCGGCGGACCCGCCCTTGCGGTCGTAGAGCCGCAGGAACAACTCCTCCAGCGTCGGCGGCTGGCTGACGAGGCTGCGGACGCCGACCGCGGTCAACTGGCGCAGCGCCGCGTCCAGCGCCTCGGTGTCGACGTCGAAGCGCACCTGGCCGCCCTCCGTGCGCAGGTGATGGACGCCGGGCAGGGTGGCCAGCCCGTCCGCGGGTGCGGCCAACTCCGCGTGGATGGCGGTACGGGTCAGGTGGCGCATGTCGGCGAGAGTGCCGGTCTCGACGGCCCGGCCGTCGCGGATGATGGTGATCCGGTCGCACAGCGCCTCAACCTCGGAGAGGATGTGGCTGGACAGCAGCACGGTACGGTCACCACGCCGCTGCTCCTCCCGGATGGCCTCGCGGAACACCTCCTCCATCAGCGGGTCCAGTCCCGAGGTCGGCTCGTCCAGCAGCAGCAGTTCCACGTCGGAGGCCAGGGCCGCGACGAGGGCCACCTTCTGCCGGTTGCCCTTGGAGTAGGCGCGGCCCTTCTTGCGGGGGTCGAGGTCGAAGCGGTCGAGCAGGTCGGCTCGGCGGTGCCGGTCCAGCCCGCCGCGCATCCGGCCGAGCAGGTCGATCACTTCGCCGCCGGTGAGGTTGGGCCACAGGGTGACGTCTCCCGGCACGTACGCCAGCCGGCGGTGCAGCGCGGTCGCGTCGGCCCACGGGTCCCCGCCGAGCAGCCGGGCTGTGCCCGCGTCCGCTCTCGTGAGGCCCAGCAGGATCCGGATCGCGGTGGTCTTCCCCGCCCCGTTGGGGCCGAGGAAGCCGTGTACCTCGCCGGTGTGCACGCTCATGTCCAGCCTGTCGAGCGCACGGGTGTGCCCGAACGTCTTGACCAGACCCTCTGTGCGAATCGCCTCGGTCATCGTCGTCCTACTCCTCCGGGCGCGCGGCATCCCGCGCACCGTCTTCGGGTGGATGTGCCAGAACCCGGTCCAGGGCTGCGTGCGTCTGGGCGGTCTGCTCCGGGGTGAGCAGCGGGTGCGAGAAGACGTCCACCATTCCCCGGAGCATCCGCGCATTGCCCTCGGGAGTGCGCACGTCAGTGCCCAGCGCCCGGGACACCTGTTCGGGCATCGCGAAGACGCCCATCTGCATCACGACGAACACCGCCGCGTAGGCGCGCAGGTCCCGGGGCACGATGTCGTGCTCCACCAGCCACTGCTCGCTGAGCAGGATCATCTCGTCGAACCTCGCCGCCGCCGCGTCCGAACCGTCCAGCAGCGACCGGGCCAGGTATCGCTGCATCAGCATCGCGGTCGGGTGCACGGTGCCCATGAAGCCCTGATCGGCCACCCGGCCCTCGGCGAACATCTGCTCCCGGATCCGGGCCATCCGGTCGAGGGCGTACGAGTCGCAGGCGTCGCGCAGCGCCTCCTTCGATCCGAAGTGGTGCCGGACCAGCCCGGACGACACTCCCGCCGCCTTCGCGATGTCGCGGATCGTGGCCGGCCCGATGCCGCGCTCGGCGAAGATGCGCAGCGCCGCGTCCCTGATCCGGGCGCGGGCCGTCAGATCCTCGGGAGCCCGCTCGGCCGCCGGATCCACCGTCACCGCCCGACCCCTACACGCGTCCGCTGAAAACTGCTCACAGAGGCAAGGTACTACACACGCGTGTAGCCGTCGAGAGCCCGTGGGATACCGAGGGGAGACGGGGGTCGATAGAGTCCCCGGCATGGGTGTCGAGGTTGAGGTTGTCCGCCATGCCTCCGAGGAGGTCACCAAGGCGCTCGGCCGCCTGCTGCCCCAGTTGTCCCGCTCGGCTCCGCCGCTGGACAGCGAGGGGTTGGCACGGCTGGTGTCGTGGAACGGGAACACGCTGTTGGCGGCCCGGCTCGACGGCGAGATCGTCGGCATCCTGACGCTGGTCATGTTCCCAATCCCGACAGGGTTGCGGGCGTGGATCGAGGATGTCGTGGTCGATGAGTCCGCACGCGGTCACGGCGTGGGCGCCGACCTGACGCGGGAGGCCGTCCGGCTGGCCCGCGCGGCGGGCGCTCGGACCGTGGACCTGACGTCGCGGCCGTCGCGGGAGGCGGCCAACCGGCTGTACGAGCGCCTCGGGTTCCGGCAGCGGGACTCGCGGCTCTACCGGCTGGCCGAGCAGGAGTAGCGCGTCCGGGGACCGGTCAGGCGGAATCGGCCGACTTCTCCGCCCGCACGTAGTGGGTCCACGGGCGCAGGTCGCCGGTACGCAGCCGCCCGAAGCCGGCCTCCCGGATCATCACCGGCAACAGGTCGAGGCGGTTGTTCGCCATCGCCGGGCCGTGCAGGGCACCGATCAGGCTGCGGCCGGTACGGCTGGTCGGCGGCCGGAACTCCGCGATGAGCACCGCGCCGCCGGGCCGCAGTACCCGGAACATCTCGCCGATCACCGCGGGCCGCGACTCTTCGGGCAGGTGGTGGATCATCAGGCTGCTCACCACCACGTCGTACGACCCGTCCGCCGCGTCGAGAGCCTCGGCGATCCCGTCGGTGAACGTGCAGTTGGCGACGCGGGTCAGGCGCCGGGCGTGCGCGATCGCCTCGGCGGAGGGATCCACGCCTCGTGCGGTGCCGCCGGGCGCCACCGCCTCGGCCATCACCCGGGTGAAGTGCCCGCCGCCGCAGCCGACGTCGAGAACCCGGTCCCCCGGCCGCGCGCCGCTCTCGGCGGCCAACCTGGTGAAGATCCGCCGGCGGCGACCGCCGAGGAACGCGGCGCCGAGGAGGTCGTGGCCGCGCCCCTGCCCGAGGAGCACGCCGGGGGTGCGGGGGTCGGAGTTGCCGTGTCGAGAGCGGGTGAGTCCCATCGGTCCCTCTTTCTTAGTCACCACTAAGTTATGAGGCGAGCTTAGCCGTCACTAAGTTATCCGGCAAGTCCGGATAGGATGGTGCGATGAACAAGCCCGCGGCCAGCGCCGACCAACCCCGCCGCAGCCGGCTGCCCGCGGCCGAGCGCCGAGCCTCGATCATCGCCGCGGCGACGCAGGTGTTCTCCGAGGTCGGTTACCAGCGCGGCACGATGTCCGAGGTGGCCCGGCGCGTGGGGGTCAGCGAACCGGTCGTCTTCCAGAACTTCGGCTCCAAGGCCGCCGTGTTCGCGGCCGTCATCGAGGAGGCGACCGGAGGGATGGCCACCGCCATGCGGGACCGGGTCGCGGCGAACGGATCGGTGGGCGCCTGGCTCACCGAGTTTCTGGCCCCCGGACACCTGAACCACGCGCACGCCCGGGGCGCGCACCACGTCCTCTTCGCCGACGCCATGTCACAGGCCGCCGAGCCACCGGTCCGGGAGGCGATCCGGCGGGCCCACCGCACCCTGGCGCGGACACTCGCCGACCTGCTCGCCCGCGGCCAGTCCGAGGGCGGCGTACGGCGGGATCTCGACCCCGCGACCGCGGCCTGGTTGCTGCTGTCCCTGCTGGCTTCGCAGGACTTCCGCGCCGCCACGATGCCCGACCGCGCCCGGCTGGAGGCCCAGTTGGGAGCCATGACACTCGGGGCGCTGACGGTCACCTCGTAGCGGGGGGTGACGCCGGCCGACCGCTCGGCCCGCCGTGCCGCTCGGGAATGCCTGTGCGGTCAGTAGATCCAGACCGTGGTGCCGATCGGGTCCAGGTTGCTGGCCCAGATCCAGTCGATCGCCGAATTGCTGACCCGAACGCAGCCGTGCGAGGCGGGGTAGGAGGGAACGGAGCCGTCGCCGTGGATCGCGTAGCCCCCGGTGAAGTACCGCGGGCGGATCAGCAGGCCGAGCGAGGACCGGTGCGGAGCATCGATCACCCGGTACGTCCTGAAGTGACCCTTCGGGGTGGTGGCGACGTTGCGCGTGCCCTGGTCGTAGTAGACGTATCCGCCACCGGTGGAGGTGTTGAGGATGTAGTCGACGTGGCCGTTCGTCACGAACATCAGCAGGTCGCTGCTGAGGTTGACCTCGATCACATGGCCCGACGTGCTCCTCGCGGCCGGCCTGGTGCCGGCGTCGAGCGCCTTCTGGGTGGCCGCGGTGACGGTGCCCGACCGGGACAGCTTCGCCGCCTTCTGCAGGGCGTAGACCGCTTGCTGGGTAACGGATCCGAACCGACCATCGGCGGTGCCGACCCAGTAGCCGAGCGCCGTCAACTGCTGCTGCAGGTGCACGACGGCCGGCCCCGAGCTGCCCACCCGTAGCGGGCCGGTGCTGGCCGGTGCCGTGGGTGTCGGGCGCGGCCCGGCTGCGGTCGGCGCGGCGCTCGGCGAGGATGAGTCCACCGGGGCCGGCGCGGTGGCCGTCGCCGAGGGCGACACGGTCGCCGCCGCCGACACCGCTCCCGTGGGCGTCGACGACGCGTTCGAGACCGACGACGGCTTGCAGCCGGCCGCGACAATCACCGTGACCGCAGCCGCGACGGCGGCCGCCGCGAACACCGCCGGTCGCGTGGTGCCGGTACGCACGGGATTCATCACCTGAGTCTATGTCAGGCCCGTCGATGCCACCGTCCCTGAACCTCTCCTGCGCCTGACCCGAAGCAGTGGTGGTAAGCCCGGCTCACTTCAGCATGAGCCGGGTCATCCGGCGCACCGCGATCCACATCGCGACCACGCCGAAGACCGCCAGGTACGCCAGCGGAACCAGCGCTCCCCAGCCGCCGTTGCCCAGGGCGGGCTCGCGTACGAGCTGGATCGACTGGTACAGCGGCAGGATCTCGACGATGGGGCGCACCGGCGCCGGGTACGTCGACAGTGGATAGAACGTGGTCGCGAACAGGTACATCGGCAGCATGACCAGTTGGATGTACTGGAAGTCGGCGAAGTCGCGCAGGAACGTGGTGACCGCCAGCCCACCGGCGGCGAAGGCGAACCCGACCAGTACCGAGGCCGGGATCGCGAGCAGTACCGCCGGCGAGGTCACCAGCCCCGCCACCGCCATCACCACGACGAAGCCGATCGATGTGAGTACGGCGTTGATGACCGCGCTGGCGACCTCCCCGCACGCGATGTCGGTGACCGATACCGGGGTCGGCAGGATCGCGTCGTAGGTGTGCTCCATCCGGATGCGGATGAACACCCCGAAGCTCGTCTGGTTGAACGCCGTGTTCATGGCCGTGGTGGCCAGGATCGCCGGCGCCACCCAGGCGGCGTAGCGCACGTGCACTCCCGGCACATTGCCGACCAGCATGCCCACCCCGAAGCCGATGGACGCCAGGTACAGCACCGGTTCCACCATCGCGGACAGCAGCGGGGTGATGGACCGCCGGTAGATCATGAAGTTGCGCTCGACCATCGCGAGCGTGCGCGACGGCGTCGCCGCCGGTACCGGCGGTCGGGCGGTGACGAGCGAGGTCATCGGGGCATCCGATCGATCGGGGTCACGGGTGCAACCGGCGGCGGTAGGTGACGCGGGCGACCGCGATGCCGCCGAGCGCCAGCGCGAGCAGGATGCCCGCGTGCACCGCGGTGGCGGCGGCGGTCGCGGTGCCCAGGGACAGCGTGCGGCACAGTTGGGCACCGTGGTAGAGCGGCAGCACGTACGCGACCGGGCGCAGCCAGTGCGGCAGTTGGCCGATGGCGAAGAACGTGCCGGAGAACAGGTACATCGGCATGATGACGAACCGGAACACCGCGTTGATGTGCCGCGTCTGGCGCAGCCCGACCGCCCATGCCGCGGACGGTGTCGCGAACGCGAGACCGGTGAGCAGCGCGCCGCCCAGCGTGCCGAGCGCCCACCAGCCGTGGGTGACGCCGAACGCGACCATCACGGCGGTGAACGCGGCGCTGGACGTGGCGACGCGGAACGCGATGAACAGCAGGTGCCCGCCCAGGATCTGGGTCGGGGTCAGCGGCGTCGGGGCTGCCGCGCGGTACGCGCCGTCGGGGGCGGCCGCCCACGCGACCCGGCCGCTCGACTCCAGGTACGCGGTCTGCATGGACGCGGCGGCGAGCATCCCGG
Source organism: Rugosimonospora sp. (assembly GCA_036494675.1). Taxonomy (GTDB): domain Bacteria; phylum Actinomycetota; class Actinomycetes; order Mycobacteriales; family Micromonosporaceae; genus Rugosimonospora. The sequence continues at coordinate 1,161 of DASXOA010000351.1, read as the reverse complement.
GTGCGAAGAAGGCCAGGTAGCTCACGCCGGCGATCGGCGCGGACGCCTGCCGGTCCACGAGGTGCCCGATGCCCACCCCGACGCCGAGCAGGAACAGCAGCGGATTGGCCACACTGATGACGATCGAGCCGCGCCACACGCGCCTGTACTGCAGCAGCCAGTAACTGAACCCGCGCCACATGCCGGTCCCCCTTGAAATGCGCGCTAGTCGATGAGCGATCGGCCGGTGAGGGTCAGGAACACGTCCTCCAGCGTGGCCCGGCGTACCAGTGCGGTCAGCGGGGTGAGGCCGAGGGCGTGGACGCTCGCGAGCGCGGCCTCGCCGTCGTCCGCGTACACCATCGTCCGGTCGGGCAGCACCTCGAGCCTGCCGCCGCCGGCCGCGAGCACCGACGAACGCAGCTTTTCCGCGGCGGTGTCCTGGTCGGTGAACCTCAGTTCGAGCACCTCGCGGGTGGCGTGCGCGGCGATCAGGTCGCGCGGCGTGCCGTGCGCGACGATCCGGCCGCCGTCCATGACCACCAGCCGGTCGCACAGTTGCTCGGCCTCGTCCATGTAGTGCGTGGTGAGGATGAGCGTGACGCCGTCCCGCTTGAGCCGGAACAGACGATCCCACAGCACGTGCCGGGCCTGCGGGTCGAGGCCGGTGGTCGGCTCGTCGAGCAGCAGGATCTCGGGCTCGTTGATGAGTGACCGGGCGATCGTCAGCCGCCGCCGCATGCCGCCGGACAGGACCTCGACCTGCTCGTCGGCCTTGTCCTTCAGTTGCGCGAAGTCGAGCAGGTCCGCCGTACGCTCGCGGATGACCGCCCGCCGCAGCCCGAAGTACCGGCCGTAGATGTAGAGGTTCTCCCGTACCGTGAGCTCGCGGTCGAGGCAGTCGTCCTGCGGTACGACACCGAGCCGCGCCCGCACCTGCGGCCCCTGCGCGACCGGGTCGAGTCCGAGCACGCGCAGCGTGCCGCCCGTGATCGGCGAGGTCGCGCTGATCATCCGCATGGTGGTGGACTTGCCCGCGCCGTTGGGGCCGAGGAAGCCGAACGCCTCGCCGCGCTGGAGCGCGAAGTCGATGCCGTCGACCGCCCGGAACTCGGCGGAGCCGCCGCGCGGCGGGTAGACCTTGGTGAGCCCGCGGGCCTCGACGAGGGGAGTTTCGGTCAC
>DASXOA010000350.1:0-12724 GCA_036494675.1 Rugosimonospora sp. | reverse complement strand
CGTCGCCGAACTCGGCAAGCACCCGGGCGCCGAGGATCGGCCCCAGCCCAGGCTGGGACAGCATGATCTCAGCGGCCGGGTGCGCCCCAAAATGGGCCTCGACCTGCCCTTGCAGGATCTTGATCTGCTCGTTGAGCACGGTCAGGACCGCGACCGCCGATCGGACGGTCGCGGCGTAGGCGCTCGCGACGATGTCAGGCTGGCCCAGATACGCGGCCCGCAGTACAGCCTGGATCCTGGCGGTCTTCTCCGGGATCGACCGGCGGCGGGCCCGGTGGAGCGCCGCACCGATCTGCGCGGTGGAAAGCCGCGCCGCCGAGGCCGGGTCGGGGGCCTTGGCCAGCAACTCAAGCGTGTCGGCTGCGGTCAGGTCCTCGAACGCCTCCAGCGCGGCGGGAAAGTAGTCACGCAACGCGTGCCGCAGCCGCTGCATGTGACGGGTCCGCTCCCAGATCAACGTCTTGTGCGCCCGCGTCACGACCTTGACCGCCGCAGCGTCGGCGCTATCGGCAGCCACCTGCCGCAACTGGTGGGAGTCGGTACGCACCATGTCGGCGAGCATGTGCGCATCACCGGCGTCGCTCTTGGCGCCCGACACGCCGTGCCGCTCCCGATACCGCGACGCCTGCAACGGGTTGATCCCGAACACCCGGTACCCCGCCGCGATCAGCGCCTGCACCCACGGGCCCCGATCGGTCTCAATTCCGATCGTGACCTGATCGGCGAACTCGTCAGCGTCCTCGCCGAGCTGCTCCCCGATCATGGCGTGCAGCCGGGCCATTCCCGCCACACCCTCCGGGAGCCGGGCCTTGGCCAGTCTCCTACCCGAGGCGTCCATCAGCTCAACGTCGTGATGGTCCTCGGCCCAATCGTCTCCTACGAACAGCAACTTTTCTCCCGTCCCCGCAACCGATCACCGTCAGCAGCCAGCGGGAGAACCATCAGCGACCTAATGAATCAGTGCTCACGCCGAACCGGCGGGCACGACATCCCATCAGCGATCAACTCTCCCGGCCGACTGGCAGGGGCACGGTCTTTCATCAGGACTCAACGTCCAGGACCAAGGAGTGCTCACCTGTCAGCGGCTACCAGCCAGGAGTCTGCCGGATGGCTTACTCCCAGAACTCATTAGGACAGGTCGAACTCCCCGGCCCCGCGGCTCGGCCCGCCCTCCGGCCGTACGCCGAACCGCCGGTCCCGCAGCACGGCGCTGCACAGGCGGTGGCTGGTGGTCGCCCAGTTGCCCATCGGGGTGGGCGACATCGTACCGAGCCGGCGCAGCCGCTCGTAGATGGCGTACGGGTTGTCCCGTCCCGGCTTCAGTTGCAGCAGCGCTATCTGCTCGCGGCGCACATAGCCGGCGTACACGGTGGCGGCACGCTGGCCGTACAGGTTGGTGGCGAACGACAGAACCTGCCGTACCTGGCCCATGGCTGCGCTCCCTTTCCGGTCAGGTGGTCACGACGGGGTGCACCAACCAGAAGTCCGGGGACGTCGCGGCGCTCACGCGCTGGCCTCGCGCCCGGGGCCCCGGTCGTCGCCGTCCGGCGCCGCGCCGTTCGCGTCCCTTCCCCGGCGCTGTCGCCGGCCCCGGGCCAGTTCGGTGGCCAGCGCGTCGAGGCGCTGGGTCCAGAACCCGCGGAACCGGTCCAGCCACGCGTCGACCTCCCGCAGCGGGGCGTCGTCTATCGCGTACAGCCGGCGGGTGCCCTCGGCCCGCACGCTCGTGAACCCGCTGTCCCGCAGCACCCGCAGGTGCTGGGACACGGCCGGCTGGGAGATGCCGAACTCCGCGCGGATGACCGTGCTCACCGCGCCGGACGTCTGCTCGCCGTCGGCCAGCAGCTCCAGGATCCTGCGGCGCACGGGGTCGCCCAGCACATCGAACGCATGCACGGCACCAACATACCAATCGAAGCTTAGATAAGACAAAGCTTAGGTTACCATCGACCGCTCCTCCCCGGCGGGAGCCCGGGGCCGGCATGATGCCCCGGGTGGAACTGCTGACACCCCGACTGAGCCGGCATCGGTCGTCAGATCGCCGTCCCGGGTGGAGACTTCAGGAGCGACGCCGCTTCGGGTGGGTAGCCACCGCGCCCCGACCGCAAGGCGGTGGCCGCCAGGCGAATCAGGTCGATGTTGACGCCTGCGGCGCCACTCGGGTCATGCACCTTCAGCCGTACATCCAGGCTCACCGCCGTCTCACCCCAGCCCTGCGCCTCGATGTTGAGGTGGCTGACCTTTTGAGATTTCAGATGCGGCAGGTACCCGAGGGGAGCCATCTGAACCTTGTCCGACCCGACGGCATTCAACTTGGACTGCTTCTTGGTGTTCGGGTTCTCGACCAGGTTACGGAAGTCCTCGGTACCCCCCAGATTGACCTGATAGGAACTGGTCAGGGTGAGGCCGCGCTCCTGGAGCAGCCGCAACAGTGCGCGATGCACCACGGAGCTGCCGAACTGACTGGCCAGGTCATCGCCGAGCAGCGGCAGGCCGGCTTCCTCAAAACGCTTGAGCCATAACGGTTCCCGGGCGATCGAGTCCGACGTGGTGTTGACGAACGCCACTCCCGCCAGCAGAGCCGCCTCGGCGTAGGCCCGAGCCGTATCCGGCCTGCCGCTCGGCGCGGAGTACAGCAGCACCTCCGCGCCGTTGAGCGCGTGTGCCACCCGCTCGATCTCCGCCGAGTCCACGAGACCGCGCTGCACTGTCACGCCCGAAGGCCGCATGTCCGCCTCGAGACGGGGAAAGTTGTTGGGCGAGGCGAATATCGCCTCGTGAAGGTCCTTGCCCACCTTGTGGTCGGAGATGGCGAAGGCTGCGACGAAGTCGATGTCGCCGACGCCCAGTCCTGCTATCTGCGGCCGGTGGATGCCCACCAGGCTGCCGGTGTTGCGATAGAAGGCGATCCCCTGCACGAGCGCCGACGTGTTGTTGCCCACGCCGACGACGGCGACCTTCACGTTCTCGATCATGGCGCGAGCGTACCCGGAAGTCATCCGCGGGCCGCGTCACCGGCGGCCGACGGAGCTACCGGAGTACGCCGAAGAGCCCCGCCAGCACCACACCCACGACCGCACCGACCACCACCTGAACGGCGGTGTGGTCGCGCAGTTCCACCCGGGACCAGCCGACCGCGACGACGACGGGGACCACGAGCAGCAGCGCCGGGCCGAAGACCATCACCAGGACGGCGGCCGAGCCGGCCGCGACCGCGGCGTGTGCGGAGACCTTCCACACCAGGTTGATCGCGCCGACGACCAGCAGGAGCAGGAGCATCACCAGCGTCATCACGACCAGCTCGCGGGGGGCTCCCGCGAGGACGAGCACGGCGAGTCCGACAAGCACCGAGGCGAGACCGAACATCAACGGCTTGCGCCGCTGGCTGCGCACCCCGATGTGGTGGTCGGTGAGCTGTCCACGGCGCACCCCCAGCCAGATGACGCCGTAGGGGATGACCGCGGTGAATACCACGACGAGCAGGCCCCAGCCGGCGCCGGCCGCGACGGAATCCGTGGCGTGCAGGGCGATGACGACCGGCATGACGGCGGCCAGCACGGCGGGGGCGAACATCTCGGTGAGGGCGCGCGCGATGCGGTGGACCGCGACCCGCTGGGCGGGCAACTCGACGGGGACGCTCATGCCTGGGATTCTCCCCGACCGGTCGGTCGGGCCCGAACCGGGGATCCGGGCCCGACCGAGTCTGTCCCGCGCCGGCCGGGGCGTGACCGGACGCCGGCCGCTCAGGCGACCTTCGGCGTGGCACGCGATCCGTCGTGCAGGTAGACGGCGCCGTCCGGGCGCCGGTCCAGGTGATAGCACATCCACCGGTTGAAGTCCGGGGGCCTGCCCACCAGAAGGTCCTCGCCGAGCGCGGTCAACGGGAAATCGTAGGCCGGGAGGCCGAGGTCGGCGAGCGCGCCGGTGGGTCCGGCGTGTAGCCACAACTGCCCGCCGCGCGCGCTTAACTCGATGCGCTTGCCGGCGCGCTCGTACACCCCGACGTACCGGTCGGGATCGAGCGGCGGGGTTTCGGCCGGCGGTTCGAGCAGCGCCGGTACAGTCAGGTCGCAGAGTTCGGCAAGCAGGTCGGTCACCACTTCCCGGTGCAGCGCACTGGAACCGTCACTGTTGGAGAGGACCGCGACCACGACGTCCGCATCCGGTACGACACGCAGAGTCGCCGCCTGACCGATGGTGTCGCCCTCGTGGCCGAACACGCGCCGCCCACCCCAGTCGAACAGCTCCCAACCCAGACCCCGGGCGTTGCACGACCCGTGCGGGTGGGACATACGCACCTGCGGGCGCTGCATCTCGCGCACCGTGGCCGCGGACAGCACCCGCGTGCCGTCCGGCGCGCATCCCTCGCCGAGATGCATCCGCGCGAAGCCGACCACGTCCGACGCGGTGGCGCAGATCAGGCCGGCGGGACCGACCGCGCGCGGCAGGGACCACAGGCTGGCCGGCCGCACCGGGCCACCGGACGCCGGGGGCAGGTGTCCCATCGCGGCGCGGAACCGCAACACGTCCTCGGGCAGGGTCCAGGTGTGGGTCAGCCCCAGCGGCGCGGCGAGGTGCTGTGCCAGGGCCTGGTCCCAGACCAGGCCGGTCAGCCGCTCCACGATGCGGCCGAGGATCACGAAACCGGTGTTGCAGTACGACACCGTCGCGCCCGGCGGGTGGATCTGTTCCAGTCCGGCACAGGTCTCGACGTACTTCGCGACACAGTCGTCGCCGCGCCCGGAATCGTGGAAGTGGTCCCCGTCGATGCCCGAGGTGTGGCACATCAGCTGCCGCAGGGTCACCCGCCTGGTCGCCTCCGGGTCGGCGAGCCGGAATTCGGGGAGAACCTCCACGACCGGCGTGTCCACCGTGACGAGCCCCTGCTCGACCAGGCGCATCGCCAGGGTCGCGGTGTACATCTTCGTGACCGACCCGATCTGGAACAGCGAATCGGTCGTGGCCTCCACACCCGTGTCGCGATTCAGCACGCCGCTGGCGAGCGCCGTCACCTGCCCGCCGGCGAGAACGGCCAGCGACACCGCGGGTACGTCGTGGACCGTGCGCAGCTCATCCAGGCGTTGCCGCCAGCGAACCGTGTCCATAGCCCGAGCCATGCCAGCATCCCCCGATCCTGTGGCCATCGCCGCCGCACCACGGTAAACGCCGGCCGTACGGCCCGACAACTGTCGTCGGCGACCCGACACCGGCACCCCGTACGGCTCTCACGTTCGCCGGTGGCCTGCTCGTCGCGGTGATCGTCCTCGCCGGTACGCTGACCCCGCCAGTCTCCGCACGCGGCGGTCGGTCTGACAGTCGATCCGGCGGTACCCCGTCGACGAAAGGATCCTCCACCGGTGCGAATCGCCCAGCCCCTCTACGGCCTGTACGCCCGCCGGCTGCGCCGCCAGGTCCTGGACGGTCCGCTCCCCGAACACATCGGGCTCATCATGGACGGCAACCGCCGCTGGGCCCGCCAGATGGGCATGGCGAACCCGAGCCTCGGTCACAAGTACGGCGCCGAGCACGTCGAGCACCTGCTGTCGTGGTGCGAGACGATGGGGATCAAACACGTGAGTGTGTTCCTGTGCTCCATGGAGAACCTGGACCGCCGCGGCGACGCCGAGGTGGCCGGCCTCATGCGGCTCATCGAACAGGTGGTGGCCGACCGCCTCACCCAACCGGATCCCCGCTGGCGGGTGCACGTGGCCGGGGTGCTCGACCTGCTGCCCGACACCACGGCACGCGCGCTCAAGGAGGCGGTGGAGGCCACCCGGGACTGCGCGACCGGGGCACAGGTCACCCTGGCCATCGGGTACGGGGGCCGGCAGGAGGTCGTCGACGCCATGCGTGACCTGCTGCTCGAACGCGCCGCGGCCGGGCAGTCGCTGGACGACATCGCGGAGAGCCTGACGATGGACGACATCACCGCGCACCTGTACACCGCCGGCCGCCCCGACCCTGACCTCGTCATCCGCACCAGCGGCGAGCAGCGCATGTCGAACTTCCTGCTGTGGCAGAGCGCCTATTCGGAGCTGTACTTCTGCGACACGTACTGGCCGGCGTTCCGTGAGGTCGACTTTCTCCGTGCGCTGCGCAGCTTCGCCGCCCGTGAGCGCCGCTACGGCCGCTGAGCGCCGCTCTTCTCTCACCCAGGCCCGGTCACGGAACCGGTCTTACCCAGCGCCGGTCACGGAACCGGCTCAGCCGAGCCGGTGAGCCGGCTGTCGGCCGCAGCCGTACCCTGTGCGTCGCCCGCCACGTCGCACACCCGGCCCGCATCCGACCAGTACGCGCGCGCCTCCTCCGGCCGCCCCATCAGGTCGGCGGCGTCGCCGAGGTACAGCAGGGTGCGGCCCAGCCCGGCATCCGGCCGGCGACCGGTACGCAGGTCGCGTCCCCGCGCGAGCAGGTCGTAGGCCTGCCCTGCGCGCGACGGAGCGGACGTCACCACGGCCGCGCCCGCGTTGAGCAGCGCCGCGGCCCGGCCGGTCAGGTCGGTCAGCCCCTCGTACTCACGCAGCGCGGCGGTCCACGACTGGGCCGCGTCCAGGTGCTCCCCCAGCCGGGACTGGGCCAGCACGAGATTGGTCAGCGCGGCAGCGTACCCGCGCGACTCGCCGAGCGTCCGGAACGTGTTGGCCGCCCGTACGAGATGGTGGTGCGCCCGATCCGGAACGTCCTTCGCCAGGTACGCCGCGCCGAGCGCGAGGTCGGTCAGCGCCTGACCGGCCCGGTCCGCGTGTGCCCGGTGCCGGCGGGCGAGCTCCAGGTGCTCGGTCGCGTCGTCGACCAGGCCGAGATCGAGCAGGGCGAGCCCCAGGTTCATCTGCGCCTGCGCGGTCGCCCGCCGGCCGCGCTCGGCCAGCGCCAGAGTCAGCGCGGCCGCTGCACCCTGCGCGTCGCCCCGGCGGCGGCGCAGCACGCCGAGCTCGTTGTGCGCCCAGCCGGCGATTTCCGGGCGGTCGTCAGCCGTCGGCGCGGCGAGCACCGCGGCGCACACGTCGGCCCAGTCGTCGAGCCGGTCCTCGTGGGCATACCAGCCGGCCAGCGCGACCGCCAGCCGGAACCACCGGCGGCGCAGCCGTCGGGGCATCGGCCGGGTCGTCCGGCCCGCGCCGGGTGTGCTCTCCACCATCGCCCGCAGCAGGTCGCCGTGCAGGTCGAACCAGCCGTACGGGTCGTCGTCGAGCGGCAGGCCGGGATCCCGGTTGGGGGCCGGGACGTTTCCGGCCACCCGCAGCCCCATGACCGCCAGGCTGGCCACGTGCCGTTCGGCGCGCCGGGCGAGCAGCCGCAGCAGCCGGGCCTGTGCCGCGACGCGACGCCGGGGCGGGCACTCCCGGCGCAGGTGCAGCCGCGCGTACCCGGCCAGCAGCGGCCGCACCTCGTACCGGCCGCCGGCCGCACCGACCACGAACGCTCCGTTGGCCAGTTCGTCCATCAGCCGGTCGAGCCGTGCTGGAGTGCGCATGGCGAGCGCGCCGAGGGCGGACCGGTCCACCGGCGCCGGGGCCAACGACAGCAGCCGGAACAGCCGCCGGGCGGCCGGACTCAGCGCCAGGTACGCGACGTCCCGGTCGGTGAGCGGAGCCAGCGCGTCGGCCAGCGGTGAACGGTGATGGGCCGGCGCCTGTACCGCGGCCTTCAGCAGGGTGAGCACGTCGGCCGAACGCCAGCCGTGGCGGGCCATCCGGTAGCCCAGCGCGCGGATCGCCCGGGGCTGGCGGCCGCACAGGTCGACGATCTGGCGTACCGCCGGATCGGTCCGCGGGTCCGCGCGGCGGCTGCGGGTGCCGGGCGCGGCCTGGCCGGCCGCCGCGAACATCTCCACCGCGTCGCCCGGGTCCGGTTCGGCCAGCCAGCGGGCGGCGACGCCGTCCATGCCGGCCATCGCGGGCGTACCGGCCAGCAGCAGCCGGCACCGCGACGTCGGCGGCAGCAGCGGCCGGACCTGAGCCGGGCTGTCGACGTTGTCCAGCACCAGCAGGATGCGCTCGTCGTCCAACCGTTCGCGCAGCGCGGCCACGGCCTCGGCCAGCGCGGCGGGCATTCCGGATCGGGGTTCGGCGGTGCCCACCGCCCGGGCCAACTCGGCGAGCACCCACCTGGCGCCCCGGCGCCGCCCGGCCGGGCGCAGGTTCAGGTAGTAGATCTGGTCACGCCCGGGCATCTGGCGGATCACGTTGGCGGCCTGCACGGCGCACGACGAGGTACCCACCGCGCGCCGGCCGACCACGGCCACCGCGTGCTCGGTGGCCAGCGATCGGACGATCCCCGCGACGTCCTCGCTGCGCCCGGCGAACCCGGACGTATACGGCAGGGTGGTCGACCCGCCCACCGACGAGGTCAGCACCGCCTCGGCCGGGTCGGCCCCGGCGCCGTCGAGGGGTCGGGGGTCGGGTCGCCACTGCCGGTACAGCAGGAACAGCCCGGCCCCGACCAGCACCACGGCCGCCGGCACCGTGGTCCAGCCGGTGTTGCTGACCTGGTTGACCAGCACCTCCACGCTGATCCCCGCGGCACCGGTGAGGATGGTCGCCACCGTCCGCCAGACGTACCGGCGCGGTGAGGGGCCGCCGCCCGGCGCGCTCATCGCAGGGCACCCGAGACGAGGCCGGCGACGACCTGCCGGCGGGCCAGCACGACCAGCAGCACGGGCACGACCGAGACGAGCGTCGAGATGGCCGCGAGCGGGCCGCTGGCGGTCACGAACCCGCGGGCCTGGCCGTACACCAGCAGGCCCAGCGGGGTACCGTCCGGCCCGCTGAACAGCAGGCCGACCGCCAGGTCGTTCCAGACCTGGACGAATTCCAGCACGCACACGGCCACCACCGCCGGCCGGATCGAGCGGGCCATCCGCCACACCGTGTCCCACTCCCGCTGGCTGGTCAGCCGGGCCCGGCGCAGTTGGGCGGCGGGCACATCGGCCAGCGCGTTGCGCAGCACCAGGATCGTGAACGGCAGGCCGAGCGCGACGTGTACCAGCGCCAGGCCGGGCGCGCTGCCGCTCAGCCGTACGATGGCCAGCACCTCGTTGACCGGGCCGGCGATCACCTGTACCGGTACCACCGCCGCGGCCAGCAGCACCAGGCCAACCGCCTGCGCGGCGGGGCCGGCGAGCCAGGCCAGCGGGTAGGCGGCGAGCAGCGCGAGGGCCACCACCACCGCGGTGACCACGAGGGCCAGGACGGCGGTGAACTCCAGCGACCGGGTCAGGGCGTCGCCGTCGAAGATCTGCCGGTACGAGGCCCAACTCAGCGGCGCGCGCCACCACCCGACGGTGGCCGCGTCCCGGGGGGTGTGCAGCGACGTGGCCACGAGGACCAGGAGCGGGAACGTCCAGACGACGGCGGCCACCGAGGGCACCGTGCGGCCCACCGCGCGCACCGCCCGGACGGCTGGGCCCGGCCGATCGGCCGGCGACGGTCCGTCGTCCTCGGCGTCCGGCTCGCCCCCGTCGGTATCGCCTTCGTCGGTATCGGCCCCGTCCGCCCCGGCCCCGTCCGCCCCGGCCCGGTCGGTCTCTCCTGCGTCGGTCTCTCCCCCGTCGGCGCGCGGCACACCGGTCGGCGCCGACCGCCTCGTCTTCCTGTTCTTCTTTGGCAGCGTTGCGATCGTGGGTGGTGGCCACGCCTGGCGTATGCCGAGCGACGCGAGCACCATGCCCAGGGCCACGATGGCCAGCCACAGCACGCCGAGCGCGGCGCCCGGCCCGCTCGTGGTGCCGCCCGAGGTCTGCCACACGCGCACCGCGAGCACCGACGCCGAGTCCCGCACCGAGCCGGGCGCGAGCACCAGGATCAGGTCGAAGGTGCGCGCCGTGGCGAGCGCCACCAGGGCGAAGACCACCGCGACGGTACGCCGCACCAGCGGCTGCCAGCGAGCGTCGCGGAACACGTCCAGCCGGGTACCGCCGTAGGCGCGCACGCTGTCGGCGAGGTTGGTCGGGATCGCGTCGAGGGCCGCCCGGAACACCACCACGGCCAGGCCGACCCACGCCCACACGAACGCCGACATCAACGAGACCGTGATCAGCGTCGGGCCGAGGAAGCTGGGTGCCCGGCCGAACAGCCGGGCGGCCAGGGCGGTCGCCGTACCCCGGCCCGGGTCGGGGTCGTACATCAGGCGGAACACCACCGCCGTGACCACCAGCGGTACCGCGATCGGGGGCAGCAGGATCAGCCGGACCAGCCGACCCTCGTACGTGCGCCGGGACGCGCTGGCGAGCAGGTACCCGAGTGCCGTCACCACCGCCGGTACCACCAGTGCCCACAGCACGGTACGGCCGATCACCGGCCAGGGCAGCTCGAAGTTGGCCAGCCCGACGAACGCGTGGGTGTCCGGGTCGATGACGCTGGCCTGGAGCGTGCGCACCACCGGCCACAGCACCAGCGCGCCGAGCAGCAACCCGGCCGGCACGAACAGGATCAGGGCGGCCCCGGCCGCCGGGTACGCCCTTCCCCGCCGGGCCGGTCCGACGTCGTCGAGCAGCACCATCTCGCCGAGCAGACGTTCGCCGAGCAGCCGCTTGCCTGGTAGCTCCCCAGCCGGTACCTGCCCAGCCGGTACCTGCCCAGCGGGCAGCTTCTCACCGAGCGGTGGTGGGCTCGGCGGCGGGACGGCTCCGGCCGGCGTTCCGGCCGCCAGGCGGTCCTCGGTCACGGCGTACCCCCGGCCTGCAGGGCCGCCTGGTTCAGCGTGGCGGCCGTGCGGTTCACCACCGCGGCCCGGTGCGCACCCTTCGCCGTGACCGCCCGGAAGAAGTCCTGGAGGATGTGCCAGATGCCGACGCCGTCCGCGCCGCCGAACGAGCCGATGAGCCGGTCGGACAGGTCGAAGCGCAGGACCGCGGCGTCGTTCATCTCCTTGGCCAACTGCCGCTCCAGGCCCTCCGGGTACCGGTCCACGGGCACCCCCAGGTTCGGCGAAAGGTACCCGCCGGCCGCGATCCACGGATCGAACGCGTTCGCACCCACCAGGTGCTGGATCAGTTTCTCGCCGAGCCGCGAACCGCGCAGTACCACGGCCGCGTCCCCGCCCACGATCAGCGGCCACACCCCGTCCACACTCGGGAACCGGAAGGTCTGCGGCGCCGGGCTTCCGGGCTCCTGGAACGGGGCCGCGAACGCCTGCACGAAGTCCGCCTCGAACACCATGGCCGCGCGCCGGCTGGTCATCTCCACCACCGACTCGTCGAACTGCGTCAGCAGAGCCCGTTCCGGCCCGCCGACGAAGGCGCCGGGCAGGCTCCACAGCTCGGCGAGCAGGTTGAGACTGTCCTTCACCGGAGGTTCGGTCCAGCGCGGCTCGCCCCCGGCCAGCGCGTCGTAGAAGCCGGACGGCGCGAGGCAGGTCAACACGTTCTCGAACCAGTCGGTGAGCACCCAGCCGTCCGCGGCTCCGATCGCCAGCGGAGCCGGCCCCGAGCCTGACGCCCGGCCCATCCGGCCCACCACGTCGACCAGGTCGCCCCAGTCCTCCGGCACAGTGTCCAAAGTGGACGGTAGGTACCAGAACAGCGACTTGAAGGCGGCCTTGACCCAGGCGCCGTAGAGCTGGCCCCGGTACCGCAGCAGTTCGCTCCACGCCGGCCGGAACGGCGAGGCCAGGTCGTCGTCGAGCGGGGCCAGCCAGCCGCGCTGGGCGTACTCGGTGACCAGGCCGGGCCGGGACAGGATGGCGACGTCCGGGCTGGTACCGGCGAGGTGCCGCGCCCGCAGGAACGCATCGATGTCGTCGCCGGCGCTGACCACCTCCACCGGCTCCTGGTACCCGCGCAGCACCGCGCGGAAGTCGTCCAACTCGTCGCCGCTCCACGGCACGGCGATCTGGGTCACCCGCCCCGACGACGAGCAGCCCGCCCCGGCCGCGACGGACAGGCCGGCGAGCCCGGCGGCGCGCAGCACCGTGCGCCGGCTCGCCGCCGGTCCGCCACCGCGCGGGCCCACGAGGCCACCGCCGCGCGGGCCCAGAACGCCACCACCGCGCCGGCTCACGACCCCACCGCCGGCTGTGCTGCTACTCCCCCGGGACGGACCTGCAACGGGATCTCGGCGAGCACCGAGGGGTGCGCGGAGCAGACCAGGACCGACACCCCGGGCGCTCCCGGCGGCGACACCAGCGGTACGAGGTCGCTCAGCCGCTCCGCGCCGGTCGCGGCCGGCAGGTCCAGCATCATGACCTCGGGCAGGCAGGCGGCCGCCCGCGCCAGGGCGACACGCAGGCGCTGCGCCTCGGACAGGTGGTGCGGCCGCAGGTCCAGGGTGGCGCGCAACTCCAGCCGCTCGATCACGGTCTCCACCCAGTCCCGCGACACATCGTGAACCAGTTCCCGGCGGCGCAGCCCGTACTCGATGTTGCGGCGCACGGTCAGGTGCGGCAGCAGGGCGCCGCCGGCCGGCACGTACCCGATCTGCCTGCGGGCCGGCGGCAGGTCGGTGACGTCGCGCCCGCCGACCCAGATCCGCCCGGACCTCGGCGTCGCCAGCCCGGCCACCACCCGGGACACCGCCCGTCCGGTCCGGGCCGGTGCCACGATCGCACCGATGGTGGCGGGCGGCACGTGCATCGACAGCTCGACCGGGCCCTGGGGAGCGGCGACGGTCAACTGGTGGAGTCGTAGCGCTTCGATCACCTCCGGTAGCGCTGAAACGGTAACCATCCGTACATCTCTGTGCAACCCCGCCCGCAGCCGATCACCGGGCCGGCGACCGCCCGGCCG
>DASXOA010000349.1:0-52445 GCA_036494675.1 Rugosimonospora sp. | reverse complement strand
CGGGCGGCTACATCCCGCCGCGGCAACAGCCGGCCGACTCCCCGCGCGACGATGACCCGCCGAGCGGCTTCCCCCAGGACAGCGCCCCGCCGGGTGGCTTCCCGCAGGACAGCGCCTTGCCGGACAGCGCCCCGCCTGCCGGCTACCCCCAGGGCGGCGCCACCCAAGGCGGCTACCCCGAGGGCGGCTTCGCGCCGGGTGGCCCCGGCCAAGGCGGCTCCCCCCAGGGCGGCTATCCGCCGGATGGCTTCCCCCAGGGCGGCTATCCGCCGGGCGGCTTCCCTCAGGGCGGCTATCCCCCACCCGCCTACTCGCCGCCGCCCGGACCTCCGCCCATGGGCTACGCCAGCGCCGACGACAAGACCTGGGCGCTGGTCGCCCATTTCGGCGGGGCGGCCGGGATGTTCCTCACCCTCTTCTTCGGCTGGCTGGCCCCGCTGATCATCCTGGTGAGCAGGGGTAACCAGTCGCCGACCGTGCGCGCGCACGCGGTGGCCGCGCTGAACTTCCAGCTGACCTGGACGATCGTCGCGGCGGTCGGCGCCATCACCGTGTGCTTCCTGATCGGCTGGTTCATCCTGGTCGTCGCCTGGCTCGTCGGAACCGTCATCGGCATCATCGCCGGGCTGCGTGCCAACGACGGCCAGTTGTACAACTATCCGCTGGCGTTCCCCCTGGTCAAATAGGCCCGAGCGGCCCCGGAGACCGGTGAGTCGCCCACCCCCTGGACGGGGCGCTCACCGGTGCATCCGCGGGCGCCGGGTCGCGGCTCAGGGCAGCGGGGCGGGTTGAGCAGGTCACGAATCAGCGCCGCCGGCCGCGAGTCACGGCAGCAGGTCGCGACTCAGGGCCGCGAATCAGGGCAGCAGGTCGCGGATCACAGCAGCAGGTCGCGGATCACGGCAGCAGGTCGCGGATCACGGCGTCGGCGAGCAGCCGGCCACGCAGGGTCAGCACCGCCCGGCCCGCCGAGAACCGCTCCGCGTCGAGCAGTCCGTCCTCCAGTGCCCGGCCGGCCGCCTCCCGACCATCATCGTCCAATGTGGACAATGGCAGCCCGTCGACCAGCCGCAGCCGGAGCATCACGTCCTCGGTGTGCCGCTCCTGCCCGGTCAGCAACTCCCGGCCGTGACCCGGAGACAGTCCCTCGGCCAGCCGGCCCGCGTACGTGGTCGGATGCTTCACGTTCCACCAACGGACCCCGCCCACGTGGCTGTGCGCACCCGGACCGAGGCCCCACCAGTCCCCGCCGGCCCAGTAGATGAGGTTGTGCCGGCAGCGGCCCGCCTCGCTGGCCGCCCAGTTCGACACCTCGTACCAGTTCAGCCCGGCGCCCGACAGCGCATAGTCGGCGGCGAGGTACCGGTCGGCCGCCACGTCGTCGTCCGGGTACGGCAACTCCCCCCGCCGCATCCGGGCCGCCATCCGGGTGCCGTCCTCCACGATCAGGGCGTACGCGCTGACGTGGTCCACGCCCGCGTCCAGCGCCGCCGCCAGCGAGCCGGCGAAGTCGGCGGCCGTCTCCCCGGGCGTGCCATAGATCAGGTCGAGGTTGACGTGCTCGAACCCGGCGTCGCGCGCCTCGGTGGCGGCCGCCGCCGCCCGGCCCGGCGAGTGCCGGCGGTCGAGTACCCGCAGCACGTGCGCGGCGCTGGACTGCATGCCCAGCGAGATCCTGGTGAACCCGGCGCGGCGCAGTTGCGCCAGGGACGCGGGCGTCACCGACTCGGGGTTCGCCTCGGTGGTCACCTCGGCGTCCGGCGCGAGACCCCAGGTCCGGTCGATCCCGTCCAGGATCCGGCCGAGTTCGCCGGGCGGCAGCAGGGTCGGGGTTCCGCCGCCGAAGAACACCGTGTCCACCCGGGGTACCGAGCCGTCGAGCACCCGGCCGGCCAGGGCCAACTCGGTCAGCACCGTGTCGGCGTACCCGGCCGGGTCGACCCCTTCGCCCGCCGTGTACGTGTTGAAGTCGCAGTACCCGCAGCGGGACGCGCAGAACGGCACGTGCACGTACACGCCGAAACCCCGGGCGCCGACGTCGGCGGTCGAGCCGGCCGGCAGCCCGCCGTCGGAAGGAACCGGCTCGCCGTCCGGTAGTGCTCCAGGCATACCTACTAGTGTGCCGTCATGGGTACTGAAGCCTCGCCAGTCCGGGTCGACAACGACCGCGGGGTGGCCCGCGTCACGATGGACAGCCCGGCCAACCGCAACGCCCTGTCCGCCGCCATGATCGACGGCCTGATCGAGGCGCTGGCGGCGGCGGTCGCCGATCCCGCGATCCGGGTCCTGGTGTTGACCCACTCCGGGCCGGTCTTCTGCTCCGGCGCCGACCTCAAGGAGACCGCCGCCGCCCTCGCGGCCCGCATGACCCAGGCCGGGCCGCCCGGGCCGGCGCCCTCCGCGAGCGCCATCCCCGCCGTGAGCGCCATCCCCGCCGTGAGCGCCAACCCCGCCGGGCACGCCTCGGGGGCAGAGCACGCCTCGGGGGCCGGTGCCACCGCCGGGCCCTTGCCCGCCGCCCGGCTCGGCGAACTGCTCGCCGCCGTCCTCGAATGCCCGAAACCGGTGGTCGCCCGCGTCGCCGGCCCCGCCCGGGCCGGCGGCCTCGGCCTGATCGCCGCCGCCGACATCGCGGTCTGCGCCGCCGAGGCGACGTTCGCCTTTTCCGAGGTACGCATCGGGGTGATCCCGGCGGTGATCTCGGCGGCCGTACTGCCCCGGCTGAGCTCCCGGGCGGCGTCCGAGCTGTACCTGACCGGGGCGACCTTCGACGGCACCCGGGCGCAGCGGATCGGACTGGTCACCGCCGCCGTACCGGCCGCCGAACTGGACGCCGCCACCGACGGGTACGTCGATGCCCTGCGGCGCGGGGCACCCGGCGCCATGGCCGGTGCGAAGAACCTGCTCCTACGGTCGCCGGCTGCTACTCTGCGTGATGATCTGGACGAACTGGTCGAGATATCTGTGTCGCATTTCGGCTCCGCGGAGGGCATCGAGGGCATCGCCGCCTTCCGGGACAAGCGGGACCCTGCCTGGATCCCACAGTCCTGACCGGCGATCCTCGATCATGCCGATCCGGACGCGCCACTGGGCGTAGCGTTTATACGAGCGTTAGGCTGCCCGGGTCTGACCACTGTGGAGGATTACCGTGCGTATTCGGGTCGTTCTGGCGGTCTTCGCGGCGTTGGCCGTGATCGCCGGAGCCGGCATCTACATCGCCGTCCGAAGCCTGGGCAACGGACTCCCCCTGCACCTGGTCACCCAGCAGTGCATCGTCAACGCCGACGGCAAGGCGACTCTGGAGCCGGAGCAGATGGCCAACGCCGCCACCATCGCCGCGGTCGGCATCCGGCGCGGGCTGCCCACCCAGGCCATGGTGGTCGCGCTGGCCGCCGCCCTTCAGGAGTCCAAGCTGCAGAACCTCTCCGGCGGCGACCGCGACTCGATCGGCCTGTTCCAGCAGCGACCCAGCCAGAACTGGGGCACCCCGCAGGAGATCGCCAACCCGCGGTACGCGGCCGGCGCCTTCTACACCGCGCTTCTGCGCGTCAAGGGCTGGCAGACCAAGTCCGTCGCGGACGCCGCCCAGGCCGTTCAGCGCTCGGCCGACGGCTCGGCGTACGGGCAGTGGGTCTACGAGGCGCAGATACTCGCGAAAGCCCTGTCCGGCGACGTGTCCGACGCGGTGGCCTGCACGATCACCGATCCGCCCGCCGAGCGCGGTCCGGCCGCGGCGGGCTCACTGGCGCAGAGCGTCGCGGCGGACTGGGGCGAAGTGGACACCGTGACGGATAACAGCCTGCCCGGCCTGGAACTGACCGTGAACCAGATCCCCAACGGCTGGCAGTTCGCGCACTGGCTGGTCGCGCACGCCGCCGACCAGAACATCAAGAGCGTGCGGTTCGGCGACGAGGAGTGGACCGCGAAGGCGGGCACCTGGGGCCGGTCGTCGGGCAACCGCACGGTGGCCGCCGGCGACCGGGTCGTCGCCGAGGTGTACTCGCAGAGTTAGCGCACGACGCCTCTTCGTAATCACGCCGGTGTCTACACCCGTTGTCCAGCAACGGGAATTCCGCCATCCAACGACCATCGAGACCCGATGCGGACGCGCCGCTGCCATTGCAGCGCGTTAACATCGGGAGTCTTCGCCGCCGCCGGCGCGTTTCCCGGGGGAGGCAGAAACGTCGAGGGAGGGCAGTAACACCATGGAGGCAGCCAAGCCTGCTGCGTTCGACTACGACGGCCGGACCGGTTACGAGCCGATCACCGAGGTCGACCGCAAGGAATTCCTGGAGCAGGGCTTCATGCTGCTCCGCAACGTACTGACCGAGGACCACCGGGCAGCCCTGGAAGAGGCGGTCGACCGGGTGTACGCGGAGGAGAAGGCGGCCGGCCACACCACCAAGGACGGCACGCTGCACCTGCTCGGATTCCTGGACCGTGACGAGCTGTTCGGTGACCTGCTCACGCACCCGATCGCCTTCCCGTACATGTGGGGCCTGGCCGGGTGGAACATCTACACGCACCACAACCACCTGGACGTGACGCCGCCGGCCCTCGAGCCGGAGAAGCCGTACTGGGGTTGGCACCAGGACGGGTACCGGCAGAACTCCGACCCGGAGACCATGGACCCCAACCTGCCCCGGCCGATGTTCTCGCTGAAGGTCGCGTACGTGCTCTCCGACCTCTCGGAGAAGGGCCGTGGCGCCACGAAGGTGATCCCCGGCAGCCACCTGTGGAACTCGCTGCCCCGCCCGGCGGACCTGACGGTCCAGAACCCGGACCCCGAGGGCACCGTCGAGATCACCGCGAACCCGGGCGACGCGTTCATCTTCGACCGCCGGCAGTGGCACTCGCGCTCCACGAACCTCTCGACGATCACCCGCAAGATGCTGTTCGTCGGGTACACGTTCCGGTGGATCCGCCCGCTCGACGAGCTGCACGTGGACAAGAACGGGCCGTGGTGGACCAACCGCACGCCGGTGCAGCGCCAGTTGCTGGGCGAAGGCACGCACACCGCGAACTACTGGGGCATCAACTGGGACGGGTACGTCGACGACGAGATCCCGCTGCGCAAGGAGTTGAAGACCCGCGGCCTCCTGGACCGCAGCATCCCCTGGCTGCGCTGAACGGAATCCACGCGTGACGAGGCCCGCTCCGGTCGTCCGGAGCGGGCCTGCGTTTTTCCTGCCGGGTGTTGGCGGTACAGCGATTTAGCGGTGGCTCAGGCTGCTTAGCGGTGGCTCAGGCTGCGGCGACCGCCGCCCATGCCGCTGACCAGCAGCACGCCGAGCGCGGCCACACCGATCTGGATGAAGAACTCGATCCAGTCGAACCCCGCGGTGTTCGCCACACCGACCGCCTTCGCGATGGCCGTACCGATGAAGGCGGCGACGATACCGACGAGAATGGTGAGCCAGACCGGCATGCTCTGCCGACCCGGGACCACCAAGCGCCCCAGCGCGCCGATGATCAGACCGACCAGGATGGCTGAGATGATGCTCGCGACAGTCACGGAATCCTCCAACCCTTCCTCACGTCCTGCACGTGGGGGACGATCCGAGAAGTACCCGTGGCGGTAAATGCCGAAACCTCAGCGCCTGCCGGCCAGCATCGCGGCCGCATCCCGCAGCGCACTGTCCATTGTGGAGAATGCCATCGGCGGTGGGTCGTGCAGCGGTAGCCAGCCGTGGCCGGTCGCCTCACTGGGATCCGGACGCAACTCTCCGTCCACAATGGACGCCAGCCAGAACATGTCGAGTACCGGCAGAACCTCGTCCTGGAACCGGTAGCCACCCACGTACATGCCGATGAACCGGTCCAGCCGTACCGTCACGTTCAGCTCCTCGCGGGCCTCCCGTACGGCGGCGTCCGCCGGCAGCTCCCAGCCGTCGCAGAAGCCGCCGGGCAGGTCCCACCGCCCCGCGTTGGGCTCACGGGCCCGCACCACCGCGAGGAACCGGTCGCCGTCGAGGATGACGACCGTCCCCGTCGGTCGCGCGTTGAGGAACATCTGGTACCCGCACGCCGGGCAGTCCACCGGCGGAGCGGCGGCCAGTTCGGTGCCACAGCGGTGGCAGTGGTAGCTCATTTCTTGCCGGAGCCACGCTGGTCGGCGTCACCGTCCGAAGTGGACAGAGCGGCGATGAAGGCTTCCTGAGGCACCTCGACCCGGCCGACCATCTTCATCCGCTTCTTGCCTTCCTTCTGCTTCTCCAGCAGCTTGCGTTTGCGGGTGATGTCGCCGCCGTAGCACTTGGCGAGCACATCCTTGCGGATGGCCCGGATGGTCTCGCGGGCGATGACCCGGTTGCCGATCGCCGCCTGGATCGGCACCTCGAACTGCTGCCGGGGGATCAGCGAACGCAGCTTGGCGGCGATCCCGACACCGTAGTTGTACGCCTTGTCCTTGTGCACGATCGCGGAGAACGCGTCGACCGGCTCGCCGTGCAGCAGGATGTCCACCTTGACCAGGTCGGCCTGCTGTTCCCCGCTGGGCTCGTAGTCCAGTGACGCGTAACCCTTGGTGCGCGACTTCAGCTGATCGAAGAAGTCGAAGATGATCTCGGCGAGCGGCAGCGTGTAGCGCAGCTCGACCCGTTCGGCGGACAGGTAGTCCATGCCCTGCAGGGTGCCGCGCCGACCCTGGCACAGCTCCATCACCGCGCCCACGTAGTCGTTCGGCGTCAGCACCGTGGCGCGCACCACCGGCTCGAAGACCTCGGACACCTTGCCCGTCGGGTACTCGCTCGGGTTGGTGACCGTGAGCTCGCCGCCACCCTCCAGGTTGACCCGGTACACCACGTTGGGAGCCGTGGAGATCAGGTCGAGGTCGAACTCGCGCTCCAGCCGCTCCCGGATAATCTCCAGGTGCAGCAGGCCGAGGAAGCCGCAGCGGAACCCGAAGCCGAGCGCCGCACTGGTCTCCGGTTCGTAGGACAGCGCGGCGTCGTTGAGCTTGAGCTTGTCGAGCGCGTCGCGCAGGTTGGGATAGTCGGAGCCGTCGATCGGGTACAGGCCCGAATAGACCATCGGCTTGGGGTCCTTGTACCCGCCCAGAGCCTCGGTGGCCGGATGCGAGTTGATGGTCACCGTGTCCCCGACCCGGGACTGGCGCACGTCCTTCACACCGGTCATCAGGTACCCGACCTCGCCGACGCCGAGCCCCCGTCCCTTGACCGGCTCGGGTGAGATCACGCCGATCTCCAGCAGCTCGTGCACGGCGCCGGTGGACATCATCTTGATCCGGTCGCGTGCCCCGATGCGCCCGTCGATGACCCGGACGTACGTGACGACGCCCCGGTACACGTCGTAGACCGAGTCGAAGATCATCGCTCGGGCCGGCGCGGTGGCGTTCCCGACCGGCGCCGGGATCTGGCGGACGATCTCGTCGAGCAGGTACGCCACCCCGGCCCCGGTCTTCCCGGAGACCCGCAGGCAGTCCTCCGGCTGGCAGCCGATCAGGTGGGCCAGTTCCTCGGCGTACTTGTCCGGCTGCGCGGCCGGCAGATCGATCTTGTTGAGCACCGGGATCACGGTGAGGTCGTTCTCCATCGCCAGGTACAGGTTGGCCAGGGTCTGCGCCTCGATCCCCTGGGCCGCGTCGACCAGCAGCACGGCGCCCTCGCAGGCGGCCAGGCTCCGGCTGACCTCGTACGTGAAGTCCACGTGACCGGGCGTGTCGATCATGTTGAGGACGCTGTCCTCGCCGGCCCCGGCACCTTCCCGCACCCGCCAGGGCATGCGGACCGCCTGGCTCTTGATCGTGATGCCGCGCTCGCGCTCGATGTCCATCCGGTCGAGGTACTGCGCGCGCATCTGCCGGGCGTCCACCACCTCGGTGAGCTGCAACATCCGGTCGGCCAGCGTGGACTTCCCGTGGTCGATGTGGGCGATGATGCAGAAGTTGCGGATGCGCTCCGGGGCGGTGGCGCCGGCATCTGGCGTCGGTGGCAAGGTCGTCCGTTCTTCGTCGTCGGTGGTCGGTCGGGCTCCGGCTGGCCCAGCATGGCGCGCCGTGATCCCGGCTCTATCGTCCCACGCCCGGTCGGGGCGGCGGTGGGGCCGGCCTGTGCGCACCCGGTGCCCCCCTCCGGCCCGTTCGGCGCCCACCCCACGGCTGCCCGGACATGCACAATTCGCGAAACATAAATCATAAAGATCGTCTATGTGTCTGGAGATCCACCGCCGGCTGTGCCATAAACATCGAAGGTCTTCACGGCCCCCTTTTACCCAGAGGAGCGCAGATGCCATCACCCCGCAAACGGCTCGGCCTGCTTGCCGGACTCACCGTCGTGGCCACCGCCACCGTGAGCGTCCTGCTCAGCACCGGAGCCGTCGCGGCCCCCGCCGGTACCCAGGGCCAGGACGTGTCCTCCTACCAGGGCAGCGTCAACTGGCAGGCGCAGTGGAACGCGGGCTCCCGGTTCGCCTACATCAAGGCGACCGAGGGCACGTACTACACCAATGCGGACTTCGCCCAGCAGTACAACGGCTCGTACAACGTGGGCATGATCCGCGGCGCGTACCACTTCGCCCGGCCTGACACCACCAGCGGCGCGACGCAGGCGGACTACTTCGTGGCCCACGGCGGCGGCTGGTCCAAGGACGGCAAGACGCTGCCCGGCGCGCTGGACATCGAGTACAACCCGTACGGCGCGGAGTGCTACGGCCTGTCCCAGGCCTCGATGCGCACCTGGATCACCTCGTTCTCGAACGAGTACCACGCGAAGACCACCCGGTGGCCGGTGCTGTACACGACCACGGACTGGTGGAACACCTGCATCGGCAACTACAACGCGTGGTCGGCGAACTCGCCGCTGTGGATCGCCCGGTACTCCAGCACGGTCGGCGCGCTGCCGCCCGGCTACACGGTCTACTCCTTCTGGCAGTGGAGCAGCGCCGCCACGCTGGCCGGCGACTCCGACGTCTGGAACGGCACCCTGGACCGGTTGAAGGTGCTGGCCTGCAACGGCACCTGCTGATCCGTGCACCGCGGGCCGGCCGGGAGACCCCCGGCCGGCCCGTCCTCGTCACGGCCCGTTTTGGCCCAGCCCCGGCCGACCTGGTAGTCTGGCCGTTCGCGTGTGGCGACGCACTGTCATCCGCACTTCAGCAACCAACCCGAGCTACCAGGACGAGGCTGTCGCGTGGCGAACATCAAGTCCCAGATCAAGCGCAACCGGCAGAACGAGAAGGCCCGGCTGCGGAACAAGGCGGTCAAGTCGTCGCTCAAGACGGCCATCCGCAAGTACAACGAGGCGGTTCAGGCGGGCGACGCCTCTTCGGCCGAGACTCTGCTCCGTGACGCGTCCCGCAAGCTGGACAAGGCCGTGAGCAAGGGCGTTATCCACAAGAACCAGGCGGCCAACCGCAAGTCGGCCATTGCCAAGCGCCAGGCGGCGTTGGCGGCCTGAACGCCTCCCCCGCGTACCGCCGTCCGGGTCCTCCCGGGCGGCGTTTTCGCGTGCCCGGCCCGGCCCGCGACCCGGTCTCCCCACCGGACTGACCCGGCCGCCCCTCGGCCCGGACTGCCCCTCGGGTCGGATTGCCCCTCGGGTCGGATTGCCCTCTCGGACCGGGCTGCCCCTCGAACCGGCCGACTCCTCAGACCGGGCCGCCCATCAGACCGGGCGCTCGAATCGCCGCTGGTTGGGCCATGCCGTACGTCGCAGCGGCAGCCCCGCCCCCAGGTCGGCACCCAGGTCCCCGCCCGGATCACCGCTGCCCGGAGCACCGCCGTGCTGATCACCGGCCGGTCCCCCGGCGGCAGCCGACGCGTCGAGGTCGCCGAGCCCGCCCGGCACGCCGTTGCCCGGCTGACTCGGCCGGCCCGGGCCGCCGTTGCCGCCCCTGCCCGCGTCAGGAACGCCCGGGTTGGCGCCCGGATGAGCGGATCGTCCGGCGTACGGCGACGGTGACGCGCCGGATGCACCCGGCGCCGAGGCCGTACCCACGGCCCGTCCGACCACCCGGCCCACCACCCGACCGGTTTGTTGCGACCCCGCGGCGTGGCCGCTCGGGTCCACCACAGCGCTGCCCCGCGCAACCGCCGGAGCCCACCTCGGAAGCCCCGCCTTGCGCCCCGACCCTGGAAAGGACAGCCCGGCGATCACATCGTTGACCTTCACCATCGCCGCCACCGTCGCGGGCAGGATGATCACCACCCACCACGTCACCAGTTCAGCGAGCGCGAGCAGGATGGCCAGCAGGATCATGCCTTCGAAGAAGGCGAAGCACAGCAGCCCACCGGGGTGCATGTAGCGCAGCCGCAGGACCCGTGCGTACAGCGGTCGCTTGGGCGCGGCCTCGCCGCTCACCGGGCACGCTCCGGGCCGATCACCGGGCTGATCGCCGCGCCGCTCACCCGGCGCCACGCTGTCCTCACCGACCGCCCTCCGCACGACGCGCGGCGGTCATCGCGAAGATCGCCGATTCCAGCGCGTAGCCCCGATCGTCCGACCCGCCCTTGACCGCCGCGTTGCAGTCGGCGGCGGCCCGCATCGCGTCGACCAGGCCCTCGGGTGTCCAGCCGCGTGCCTGGCGCTGCGCCCGCTCGATCTTCCAGGCCGGCATGCCGAGCGTCGAGGCGAGCTGGTACGGGTTGCCCCGGCCCGCCGCCGCGACCCGGGCGACGGTACGCACGCCATCGGCCAGCGCGTCCGCGATCGGTACCGGGTCGACGCCTACCTGGAGCGCCCAGCGCAGCGCCTCCAGCGCCCCCGGGACGTCGCCGACCATCGCGGCATCCGCCACCGTGAACCCGCTGACCTCGGCCCGGCCGCGGTAGTAGCGGGTGACCGTGTCGGCGCCGATCCGCCCGTCGGTATCCGCGATGAGCTGCGAGCACGCGGCGGCCAGCTCGCGCAGGTCGTTGCCGACCGCGGAGAGCAGGGCCTCGGCGGCGTCCTCCGTGCATTTGCCGCCGAGGCGGCGCAGCTCATCCCGGACGAACTCCACCCGGTCCCGGGGGCGGGTCAGCTTCGCGGCCCGGAGAACCTTGGCGCCCGCCTCCCGCAGACCGTCGGCGAACGCCTTGCCCTTGGCGCCACCGGCGTGCGTGACGACCAGGCTCACCTCGGGGTCGGGGTCCCGCGCGTACTTCAGCAGCGCGGCAACGAGATCCTTCTTCGCGTCCTGGCCGTTACGGATGACCAGGACCCGCCGGCCACCGAACAGCGAGGGGCTCAGCAACTCGGCCAGCCCGCCGGGGACCAGCGAGCCGGCTTCGAGCTCGCGCACGTCGGTGTCGGGATCGCTGGCCCTGGCCAGCGCGGTCACGTCGGCCACCGCACGTGCGACGAGCAACTCTTCGTCACCGCTGACGAGGCAGAGCACGGGAGGCGCCGTTGTCACCCCGACATCGTCCCACGTCGACCGCTGCTTCTGGAGGGGGTCGACCACCCAGGTACTCGGCTCACACCCTCGGTACGCTGGCCCGACGCCAGTCACCGGGGGCATGGTGCCCCCAACCGCCGGCCGCGCCACCGGCCCTCCACCGCCAGCAGCGGCGTCAGGGCGGCCGGCGCCCCGGAGCCGACCCGTGCCGCACCGTCGCCAGCCTGCCCCGGTCCAGGACCGCCGCCACATCACCGTCCAGATCGGTACGCAGCACCCGGGCCCCGTCACGCTGCAGGTGCCCGAGCATCGGCAGGTTCGGGTGCCCGTACGGGTTGCCGGCCCCGACCGATACCAGCGCGATCGACGGGTGTACCGCGTCCAGCAGGACCGGATCCTGGTACGCCGACCCGTGGTGGGCCACCTTCAACACCTCGGCGCGCAGCGCGTCCGGACCGTCGGTCGCCAGTACCGTCGCCTGCTCCTGCACCTCCGCGTCCCCGGGCAGCAGCATCCGCACCCCGTCCACGTGAGCCATCACGATGAGCGAGTTGTTGTTCGGATCCGAATCGGTGCCGGTGACCCGACCGATCGGTCCGAGTACCGTCAGCGCCACCGGGCCCCCTACCCACCGCCAGCCCAGCTCCGGTACCACCACCGGAGTACCGCGCCGAGCGGCCTCCCCCAGCACCTCCTGCCGGCCGGCCGCCGGCTCCGGGAAGGATCCCGTGGCCACCTCGTCCACCCGGCGTCCGCGGAACACCCCGTCCACCCCGCCCACGTGGTCGGCGTGGAAATGGCTGATGAGCAGCAGCGACACCTCATGGATGCCCAGCTCGCGCAGGCACCGGTCGGTCGCGGTGGGTTCCGGCCCGGCGTCGACCACGACCGCGCGGGCCCCGCCGAGGGGCAGCACGATCGAGTCGCCCTGGCCCACGTCGCACACCACCATCAGCGCACCCGCCGGCGGCCAGCCCCGGGCCACCACCGCCACGGGAACGGCGCCCAGTGCCGCCGCGACCGCGCACACCCCCGCCGCGACGCGTACCGCCGGCCGCCGCGCAACCACGAGCGCGGCCAGCAGGATCAGCGCGAGGAGCAGCGCGCCGGACGTGCCGCCCGGCCAGCCGACCACCGCGGACGGCATGGCCGCGCCGAACCGGGCCACGCCGACCAGCCACCGGGCCGGCCACGAGGCGAGCCAGGCGAGAAACTCGGCGGCGGCCGGCCACAGGGTGGACACCGACGCCGCCGCCACGCCCAGGATCGTGGCCGGGGCGACGGCCGGTTCGGCGAGCAGGTTGGCCGGCACGGCGACCAGGCTGACCGTGCCCGAGATCGCGGCGATCACCGGCGCGCAGGCCACCTCGGCGGCGGCCGGGATGGCCAGCGCCTCGGCCGGGCCGGCCGGGACCCGGCGCCGGCGCAACGCGTCCCGAAAGCGTGGAGCGAGAAGCAGCAGCCCGCCGGTCGCGAACACGGACAGCGCGAAACCGACGTCCGCTGCCAGCGCCGGGGAGACCACGACGAGCACCATCACGGTCGCCGCCAGCCCCGGCACGGCGGCACGGGGACGGCCGGACACCAACGCGAGCAGGCCCAGGCCGCCCATTGCCGCGGCCCTCAGCACGCTCGGCGACGGCCGCGCCAGGATCACGAACCCGACCAGCGCGACCGCACACAGCGCGGCGGCCAACCACGGGCCGGCCCGGCACCAGCGGGCCAGCAGCAGCACCGCACCCAGCAGGATCGCGACGTTGGCACCGGACACCGCGACCAGGTGCGTCATGCCTGTCGCCCGGAAGTCGTTGGCGACGCCGGGATCCAGCCGCGCGGTGTCCCCGTCGACCAGGCCGGGTAACAGTCCGCCGGGGCCGGCGGGCAGCGGAGCACACGCCCGGCGCAGGCCGGAGCGCAGCGCGCCGGCGGCCCGTTGCGCCCAGGGCGCCGTACCGACCTGGGCCGGTCCCGCCGACACCGACAGCACGGCGGCGGTGAGGTCCCCTCCGTCGGGCGGGGACAGCCTGCCCGAGGCACGGATCGGCGTGCCGGGCAGCAGTGCCCGCCAGGCCGGATCGTCGGCGAGCACCAGGATGCCGGCGTGGAGCCGGAGGCGCCGTCCGTCACCGGTCAGCAGCGTCCCGGCCGAGGCCGGTACGAGATAGGTCTGCGGCCGGTTCGCCGCACTCCCCACCGGCTTCGGATCGTCCACAATGGTCAGTTCCATCTGGACGGTGGCATGCTGCCGGGCGAGGCCGGCGAGTGGCTGCGCGTCCCGGGCGGCCAACCGCGCGGCGGTCGCCGCCGCGCCACAGACCACGCCGAGCAGCACGGCGACGGCGAGCCAGCGCAACGACCCGAGCCGTCGAGCGCACCCGAGTCCGATAGCCAGCAACGCCGCGGCAGCGGCCAGGCCGGTGGCCGGAAGCGCGGTCAGGTACAGGCAGCCGAGCGCGGCCAGCCAGGCGCCGGCGGCGACGCCGGCCATCCGCAGGTCGGGCAGCGGCTCCGGGTGCTCTCGGACCGGAGCGCCGCTCACACCGTCACCAGATCCTTGACCGAGGCGAACTTCGCGTCCCCGATGCCGGAGACCTGACGCAGTTCGTCCACGCTCCGGAAGCCACCGTGCTGGGTGCGGTAGTCGACGATCCGCTGCGCCAGGGCGGGACCGATGCCGGGAAGCGTCTCCAGGTCGGTCAGCGAGGCGGCGTTGAGATCCACCTTGCCGCCCCCGGTCGGGTCCGCCCCGGCCACACCGGGTGGCGGGGTCTCCCCGATGACGATCAGTTCGCCGTCGGTGAGCTTGCGCGCCACGTTGACGTAGGACAGGTCCACGCCGGGCAACGCGCCACCGGCGGCGGCGATCGCGTCGGCGACGCGGGAGCCGCTGGGCAGCCTCACCAGGCCGGGATGGCTCACCTTGCCCTGCACCGCGACGACGATCGTGCTCGATGCCGGGGACGGCGTCGCCTCCAGCGGCGCGGGAAGCATCGTGGCCGGACCGACCGGATCCGCGTGCGGCTGCGCCCGCCAGGCGAGGACGGCGGCGACCGCGACGACCAGGATCGCGACCACGACGAGCGCACGGACTCCACGCCGCCCCGGATCGAAGGCGCCGAGCGCACGCCTACCCGCCGTGAGGGGACCACCCCCGGCATCGTCACCCGGTGGACTGTCCGCCTGCCACTCGACACCGGGCCCGCTCAGGCCGGAACCGAACTCCGGCCATCCCGGATCGGGTTCCGACGAATCCGGGAGCGCGACCGGCTCCGCGCTGACGCCAGCCGGACCGTCCGACGGGTCGCCATCCGGGGGCGGCCCGTCGGGCACGCCGGGCCGGATGCGGTACCCGCCCCCTTTTGCGGGGCCGGCCGGAGGCACGTCCGCGGGGCCGGACCTCGTGTCGTACCGCCGCCAGGCATCGACGCTCGCCGGCTCTCGGGGCGCCGCCCCGGGCCACACCGCCTCGAACCGCCGCCGGGTCTCGTCCTCGTCCCGCTTGCCATCCCGCCTACGCACGGCCGGAACGCTAGGCCCGTCGTCCGGGCGACCGCTGCGCTCACATCATGATCTGTGGACGGCGAGGGTGGCTGTGCACGCCGTCCCGATCACGCAGTCGATCTGGTATGCACCACGACCGATACCAGCCCAGGACCGACGTGTGCGCCGACCGCCGCGCTGATCTCGGTCTGGTAACACGCCTTCATGCGCGTACCCAGCCGGTCCGTCAACGCCGCGGTCAACTCCGCCGCCCGCCCGGACGCCGCCAGGTGATGCACGGCAATGTCCACATCGGACTCTCCGGCCGCCTCCATGGCGAGGTCGACCAGCCGGCCCATCGCCCGGGTAGCGGTACGCACCTTGTCCCGTACCACGATCTCGCCGTCCGCCATGTGCAGGATCGGCTTGACCGACAGCGCCGTACCCACCAGAGCCGAGGCGGCGCCGATCCGGCCACCGCGCCGCAGGTACTCCAGAGTGTCCACATAGAACAGCGTGGTGGTACGGGCGACCGCGGCCAGCGCCGCGTCCCGCGCCCCGGCCAGATCCTCGCCGACCGCGTGCAGCGCGGGGAAGCCCAGACCCATCCCGGTGCTCCGGGAGTCCACCACCGCGACCATTCCGGGATGATCGGCGGCGGCGAGTACGGCGGCGTCACAGGTGCCGGACAGCTTCGCCGACAGGTGGACCGACACGATCCCGGTGGCCCCGGCCGCCAGCAGGTCGGCGTAGACCGCGGACAGCTCGGCCGGCGAGGGACGCGACGTGGTGACCGCGAGCCGCCGGGCCCCCAGCGCCCGCGCCACGTCGTCGGGTGTCACGTCCAGGCCCTCGCGCCCCTGCGTACCGTCGATCGTCACGGTCAGCGGCACCACGGTCAGCCCACCGCGCGCGATCAGCTCCGCCGGCAGGCAGGCAGTGGAGTCGGTCACCACGGCAATGGACATGCGGGCACGGTATCCGATCCCTGGCCGCCGGCCCGCGCGACGGTCGGCCGCGGGCCGGAGGCGATCGACCGCGAGCCGGGAGGAACGGCCGGGGCCGCCCGGCCGGAACAAGGCCATCGACCGCCAAGAAGGCCACCGCCGGCAGAAAGCCGCCGGTACGCCCGGATCGACTCAGACGCGATGTGCCTCGGTGATCTGGAACGGGCGACCCTGCATGCAGTAGCTCATCACGCCGGTGACCACGTGGCCGGTCACCGACACGGTGGCGCCCGCGTAGATGACCGTCGGGTCGCCGCCGAGGAGCTGGTACAGGCCCGTGGAGTCGTGCAGGATCAGGCAGCCGCGCTCGACGCCGGCCTCCACCTGCCCGGTCAGGGTCTGCTCGCCGGACGGTGGCGGCTTGGTCGGTCCGGGCAGTCTCAGACCCGACGGGAGCGGGCTGGCGGTCGGCGTACCCACCGGGGACGGCAGCGGCATCGGTTGGTCGGAGGGCTCGGAAGGCTGGGAAGAAGCGGACACGGTAGCTCCCCCGCTCGGGACGACCTGCGGTGCGCCTGCCCCACAGCCGGCGAGCACGCCGGCCGCGGCCAGGCCGGTGGCGCATGTGACGAAAAGTCGACGCGTACCCATTTCCATGGGACGCTACCGCGCCCCGGCCGGTTCCGGGGGATCAAAACCTCAAGCGAGGTTGTACCCGCGAAGTTGCCATCCCACCGCCGGGTACGCCCGCAGGTCGACCCAGTGGCAGTTGCTCAACACACCGAACCCCGGCAGTACCGAGGTCGGCCAGCCGAGCAGCGCCACCGTGCCGTACTTGGTGGTGGCGCCATGACTGACCGCCACGACGGTGCCACCCGGCGCCAGGTCGGCGGCGTCCCGCAGCGCGCCGGAGGCCCGCTTGCCCAGGTCGTCGGCCTCCTCGACACCGCAGCCGTCGATCACCTGGCCGGCCCGCCACCGGGCGTATTCGGCCGGGTGCCGCTCGGCCGCCTCGGGGTTGGTCAGCCCCTGCCAGTCACCGAAGCTCCGCTCGCGCAGCCGCGGGTCGTACCGGACGGTCAACCCGGTCACCGCGGCCAGGGCGGCGGCGGTGTCCACCGCCCGGCGCAGGTCGCTGCTGACGATCACGTCGGGCTTGAGTTCGACGAGCCGGGCCGCGGCCGCCGCGGCCTGCGCCACGCCGGTCGGGTTGAGTTCGACGTCGAGCTGGCCCTGGATCCGGTTGTCGACGTTCCACGTGGTCTGGCCGTGTCGCCAGACGATCAGCCGGGTGACGCTCACGACGCGTCGAACGAACCGTCACGGTCGGCGGGGACGAGGTCGCGATCGACGAACGGGATCGTCGGGCAGTCCTTCCAGAGGCGGTCGAGCGCATAGAAGTCGCGTTCCTCGCTGTGCTGGACGTGTACGACGACGTCGACGTAGTCCAGCAACACCCAGCGGCCGGCGCGTTCACCCTCGCGGCGCATGGGCTTGGCCTTCTCCGGCAGTTCCAGCAACCGCTCCTCGATCGCGTCCACGATCGCCTGCACCTGGCGTTCATTGGGCGCGGAGGCGACCACGAACACGTCCGTGATCACCAGTTGGTCGGCTACGTCGATGATGACGATGTCGTTGGCCTTCTTGTCGGCGGCCGCCTGTGCGGCGGCCAGCGCAAGCTCGACGGCGCGCTCGGATGCGGGCACCTGACTCCCCTCGGTTTGCCGATGTGCCACTACCAGCCTCTCACAACCGGCGGCGGAGTCGCCGATCAGCCACGGACCGAGTAGGGCGAACGGCGATTAGAGGTACAAGTGACGCTTCGCGATGTATTGCACCACTCCGTCGGGTACCAGGTACCAGACCGGCTGGCCGCCCGCGACCCGGTCGCGGCAGTCCGTGGACGAGATGGCCATGGCCGGCACCTGGACCAGGCTGATCTCATGATCCGGCAGATGATCATCGGTCAGGTCGAACCCGGGCCGGGTCACCCCGACGAAATGGGCCAGCGCGAACATCTCGTCCACCTCCTTCCAGGACAAGATCTTGTCGAGCGCGTCGGCGCCGGTGATGAAGAACAACTGGGCCGCCCGCCCGTACAGGTCGTGCAGGTCCCGGAGCGTGTCGATGGTGTATGTCGGACCGCCCCGGTCGATGTCGACCCGGCTGACGGTGAAACGCGGGTTCGAGGCGGTGGCGATCACCGTCATCAGGTACCGGTCCTCGGCGGGGCTGACCTTGTCGTCGGCCTTCTGCCAGGGCTCGCCGGTCGGAACGAACACGACCTCGTCAAGGTCGAACCGGCCGGCCACCTCGCTCGCCGCGACCAGGTGTCCGTGGTGGATCGGATCGAACGTGCCGCCCATGATCCCGATCCGACGTGTGCGCGCCTCCATCGAACCGATGCTACCCCCATGATCGACTGTTCCGGCCGGGAGATCGGAACCTCGTCACCGCCTGGGGCCGCCGGCAGACCGGCCGGGAGATCGGAATCTCGCCGCGGCCTGGGGCTCCCGGTAAAGTTGTCCGCGGAGCCGTCCCCGACCGGGTGGCTCCGCCGCGTTTCACGCGAACCCTCAACCGCATACCGTCCCGACGTTTTCCGGGCCAACCGAATCGGGACGGCCAACCCCTCATTCCCACCCGCGGCCACCGCCGCCGGCCAACCCGGAACAGGAGCCAGCCGCGCCATGAGCGTGACGACCGACATCCCCCCACCCTCGCCAGTCGAGATTCCCGACGCCACACCGCCCCGCAACGCCGTCGACCGGTTCTTCGAGATCACCCGACGGGGCTCCTCCGTGAAGCGCGAACTGCTCGCGGGGCTGACGACGTTCGCCACCATGGCCTACATCGTCGTTCTCAACCCATTGATCATCGGTACCGCCCCGGACAAGGGCGGGCACCTGCTCGGCATCGCCCCGGTCGCCGGGGTCACCGCGCTGGTCGCCGCCGTGATGACGATCCTGATGGGCGTGATCGGCAAGGTGCCGTTCGGTGTCGCCACCGGACTCGGGCTCAACGCCTTCCTCGCGTACACCGTCGCCTCCAAGATGAGCTGGCCGGAGGCCATGGGCCTGGTCGTCATCGAGGGTCTGCTGATCGCCGTACTGGTGATCACCGGGTTCCGCCAGGCGGTGTTCCAGGCGATCCCCGGCGAGCTCAAGGCCGCCATCGCGGCGGGGATCGGGCTGTTCATCGCGCTGATCGGCTTCGTCGACGGCGGTTTCGTGCGCCGGATCCCGGACGCGGCCGGCACCACCGTCCCGGTCCAACTCGGCTCCGACGGCACGCTGCACGGCTGGACCAGCCTGGTGTTCATCGTGGGCCTGCTGCTGACCGGCGTACTGGTCGCCCGCAAGATCCGGGGCGGGATGCTGCTCGGCATCATCGGCACCACGGTGATCGCGGCCATCGTCAACGCGCTGGCCAAGCCCGGACCGTCGATCGTCAACGGGAAGCCGAACCCGACCGGCTGGCAGCTCAGTGTGCCCACCCTGCCGCACCCGCTGATCCAGGCACCGGACCTGCACCTGGTGGGTCACGTCTCGTTCGGCGCCTTCGCCGACGTCGGCGTGGTCACCGCGATCCTTCTCGTCTTCACCCTCGTGCTGTCCGACTTCTTCGACGTGATGGGCACCACGGTCGGGCTGGCCAGGCAGGCCGGGCTGGCCACGCCGGAGGGTGACATCCCCCGGCTGGGCCGGGTGCTGTTCGTGGACGGCATCGCCGCCGCGGCCGGCGGTGGGGCGAGCGCGTCGTCCGCGACGACGTACGTGGAATCGTCCTCCGGCATCGCCGACGGCGGCCGTACCGGCCTGACCAGCGTGGTCACCGGGGTGCTGTTCCTCGCCGCGCTGCTGCTGACGCCGCTGGTCCAACTGGTACCGAGCGAGGCTGCCGGACCGGCGCTGGTCATCGTCGGCGCGCTGATGATCCGCCAGGTACGCGAGATCGACTTCACCGATCTCGGGGTGGCGATCCCGGCGTTCCTGACGATGGTGCTGATGCCGTTCACGTACTCGATCACCGACGGAATCGGCGCCGGGTTCATCGCCTGGGTGGCCATCCGCGTGGTGCAGGGCAAGGCCCGCCAGATACATCCGCTGATGTGGGGCGTGTCCATCGTGTTCGTGATCTACTTCGGCATCAACGTGGTGAAGTCGCTCACCGGTGTGAGCTGACCGGGATGAGCTGACCGACCGGCCGGTCCACCCGAGGGTGGGCCGGCCGCACTACTCCAGGCCGGACTACTCCAGGCCGGGCAGCGGCGCCGGGCCGGTCTCCCAGCGGACCACCCGGCGGGCCTTGCCGACCTCGGTACGCGGCAGGGTGCCCGGCTCGACGACCCGGACCTCGCAGCCCAGCCCGAGCCGGCGGGCCAGCGCGTCGTGCAACCGGGCCCCGACCTCGAGTCCGTCCACGCCGGGTGCCGAGGGCTCGCAGCAGACGACCAGCCGGGGCAGCGTCGCGCGGGCGTCGACCACCATCGCGTACTGCGGCCCGACCGCCACGTCGGCGAGCACCACCGCCTCCACCTCGCTCGGGTACACGTTCACGCCGCGGATCACCAGCATGTCGTCGGTCCGGCCGACCACCTTGCTCATCTTGACGGTGGTCCGGCCGTCCGGCGACGGTTCGCGGGACAGCCGCGCCAGGTCACCGGTCCGGTACCGCAGCAGCGGAAACGCCTCCTTGGTGAACGTGGTGAAGGTCAGCTCACCCAACTGCCCGTCCGGTACCGGCCGGCCGCCGACCGGATCGAGCGCCTCGACGAAGAAGTGGTCCTCCTGGACGTGCAGCCAACCCCCGGAGTCCAGGCTCTCGCAGGCCACCCCCGGCCCGATCACCTCGGAGAGCCCGTAGATGTCCAGTGCCCGGATGCCCAGCAGCAGTTCGATCTGTACGCGCATGGCGTCGGTCCACGGCTCCGCGCCGTGCACCCCGACGCGCAGGCCCAGCCCGGTCGGGTCGATGCCCTCGGCGCGGGCCGCCTCGGCGAGGTAGATCGCGTACGACGGGGTACAGGTCAGCACGTCCGGGCGCAGATCCTGGATCAGCCGCAACTGCCGCGCCGTGTTGCCGCTGGACATCGGGATCACCATCGCGCCCAGCGCGCGGGCGCCGTGGTGCACGCCGAGGCCACCGGTGAACAGGCCGTACCCGTAGGCGTTGTGGACGATCGAGTCACGGGTCGCGCCGGCGCCGGCCAGGCCGCGCGCCATCACGTGGGCCCACAGGTCGAGATCGTTCGCGGTGTACGGGACCAGGGTCGGCCGCCCGCTCGTACCCGACGAGCCGTGCACGGTGACGCAGTCCGCCAGCGGTACCGCGAGCATCCCGAACGGGTACGCCTCCCACAGGTCCGGCTTGCTCAGCGTGGGCAGCCCGGGCAGGTCGTCGAGGGTCAGCCCGTCACCGCGCTCGACGCCCGCCCCGCGCAGCAGTGCCGCCTGCCGTCCCCCGGCGGCCAGCAGCCGGTCGACCAGGGCGCGCAGCCGCCGGGTCTGCAGCGCGCCGCGCTCGTCCGCCGACATCGTCTCGGCCGGATCGAATATCACGATCCACCTCCTCCAGTCACGATCCGCACCACCCGCCGCCGCCGGGAGCTCCACCCGAAGCCGGGAGCTACCGTTCCTGCGCCGCGATGCAGCGGGCCAGTTCGTCGGTGGCGTCGACGACCGACCGCCGCAGCATCGTGGTCAGATCGTCGCGGGTGAGCAGCCGTCGCATCGTGTCCAGTGTGGCCGGTGCCACCGCGTAGCGGGGATACGCCAAACCGGCGAGCCTGCCGGCCACCTGGGAGTTACGCCGGGTCGCCATGTCGGGCATCTGCGCGGCGTACCGGTCCACATAGGACCCGGTCAGCGACTCCTGGCCGGGCTGCCAGAACCCTTCGGCGCTGGCGAACAGCAGCCGCTGGGACAGGTCCTCGTCCTCGACGATCGTCTGCCAGGCCGCCGCCTTCGCGTCCGGGTCGGGGCGGGCCGCCCGGCAGCGGGCCGCCTGCTCGGCACCGGTACCGCTGTGGTCGCGCTCG
Source organism: Rugosimonospora sp. (assembly GCA_036494675.1). GTDB lineage: Bacteria > Actinomycetota > Actinomycetes > Mycobacteriales > Micromonosporaceae > Rugosimonospora. The sequence goes on along the minus strand of DASXOA010000349.1, from coordinate 30,641 downwards.
TACTCCGCGTCGAGGTCCGCCGCGTCCAGCTCACCGAGTGCGGCCAGCCGGTGCAGGATCCGCCAGCGGAGTTCGGGATCCACCGGTACCCCGAAATCGGTCTGCGTCACGGCGAGCCAGCCGCGCAGCGAAGCGACCGCGGAGGCGTCCCCGGGCGGCGCGAACCGGGCCGCGCCGCGCGCGAACGACAGCCGGCGATCGGGCTCGCGGGTCAGCATGGACAGGCACACCTCGTGGATGCCGGCCAGCGCCTCGGCGCACTGCGACGCCGGCAGGTACTGGGTGGCCGCGCTCCACGCGTTGTCCAGCACGTCCTCCACCACCGCCACCCGCGTCTCGGCCGGAAGCCCGGCGGCGGCCAGTTCCAGGAAGAACCGGGCGGGCAGCACGGCATCGCGCACCGCGTTCCACGCCGCGCTCCACAACAGTGCCCGGGTCAGCGAGTCCGTGATCCTGGGCAGCAGCCCGATCAGGGACTGCCAGTCGGCCAGCCGGACCTTGGCGTAGCTGAGGTCCCCGTCGTTGAGCAGCACCAGGTCCGCGGGTGCCAGATCGAGAGGGGTACGGGCGGCATCGATGTCCACCTCGACCCGTTCCAGCCGCGCACCCGACCCGTCGTAGCGCCCGACGCCGAGCCGGTGCGGCCGGATCGGGCTGCCGTCCTGGACGATCGCGCCGTCGACCAGGCGCAGCGTGTTGACCCCGGATTCGCGCAGCCACAACGCCGCCCATCCGGTCAGGTCCCGGCCGCTGGCCCGACCGAGCGCGGCGAGCAGGTCCCCCAGCGTGGCGTTGCCGTGCCGGTGGCGGGTGAAGTAGTCGCGCAGGCCGGCCAGGAACGCCTCGTCGCCGAGCCAGGCGACGAGTTGGCGCAGCACCGAGGCGCCCTTGGCGTAGCAGATCCCGTCGAAGAGCAGCGGTGCCGACGCCGTGTCCGGCACGTCGCCGACCACCGGGTGGGTCGACGGGCGCTGGTCGGCGGCGTACCCCCAGGCCTTGCGCCCGCTGGCGAAGGTGGCCCAGGAGTCGGTGTACCGGGTCACCTCGGCGACGAGCCGGGTGCCCATGTACTCGGCGAACGACTCGTTGAGCCACACGTCGTCCCACCAGCGCATCGTGACCAGGTCGCCGAACCACATGTGCGCCATCTCGTGCGCGATCACGATGGCCCGTTGCTCGCGCTGCGACTCGGTCGCGGCCGAGCGGAAGATGAACTCGTCGCGGAACGTCACGATGCCCGGGTTCTCCATCGCACCCATCGTGAACTCCGGCGCGAACACTTGGTCGTACTTGCCGAACGGGTACCGCACGTCGAACATCTCGTGGTACCGGTCCAGGCAGGCCCGGGTGATCTCGAAGATCTCGGGCGCGTCCCGGTCCAGGTACTCGGCGAGGCTGCGCCGCGCGTACAGGCTCATCGGTACGCCGTCGTGCTCGGTGTGCACGCCGTGGTAGGGGCCGGCGGCCAGCCCGACGAAGTAGGTGGCCAGCGGTTGTGTCTCGGCGAACTCCCACCGGCCCTGCCCGGCCGCCCGGCACGCGCCGTTGGCCACCACCGTCCACTGTGGATCTGCGGTGACGCTCAGCGTCAACGGCGCCTTGAGGTCGGGCTGATCGAAGCAGGCGAACACCGTGGACGCGTCGTCGAGGAACATGCCGGCGTAGAGGTACACCTCGCCGTCGGCCGGGTCGACGGACCGGTGCAGCCCGGTACCGGACCGCGTGTACCCCATGGTCGCCTCGACCACCAGCACGTTGTCGGCGGCCAGATCGGCCAGCGGCAGCCGGCCGTCGGCGAGCGCGGCCGGGTCGAGAGCAACGCCGTTGAGCGTCGCGCCGTCCAGGGTCCGCGGCTTGACGTCGACGAACGTGGCCCCCGCCGACTGCGCGCGGAACCGGATGGTGGCGGTCGAACGGAAGACGTCGTCACCCCGGGTCAGGTCGAGATCCACGTGGTACGAGTCGACGTGCAGCAGGCCCGCGCGTTCGGCCGCCTCGGCGCTGGTCAAGCTCGGCATGCCGACCATATTGCCACCGATCTTCACACCCGACGTGCCGGCACCGCACACCGTGCAGGGCGGCCGGCTGTCCGAGAAGGCAGGAAAGTCGACACGTTGTCGTGATCTCCCCAGTTGCGTCGGTCGATACCATGCGGGAGACCACTGGAAGAGTCCCGTGAGAGTAGCCATGAAACCCCTTGGCGCCGCCGATCCCACGGCCATCGCGTCGTACCGGCTGATCGGCGTGCTGGGCAGCGGCGGAATGGGGCGGGTCTACCTGGCGCAGTCCGCGACCGGCCGACGGCTGGCCATCAAGGTGATCCGCGCCGACCTGGCCGACAACCCGGTGTTCCGGCGCCGGTTCACGCACGAGGTCGCCGCGGTCCGGGCAGTCAACCCGCTCTTCACCGCCGCCGTTGTGGACGCCGACACCGAGGCCGAGTCGCCCTGGCTGGCCACGACGTTCATCGACGGGCCCAGCCTGGAACAGTGGGTGGGCGAGCACGGGCCACTGACCCCCGAGGCGGTGCTCACCCTGGCCGCCGGACTCGCCGAAGCGCTCGCCTCGATCCACCGCGCCGGCCTGGTACACCGCGACCTCAAGCCCGGCAACGTGCTGCTCGACGACACCGGCCCGCACATCATCGACTTCGGCATCGCGCAGACCTCGGACTCCACCCGGATGACCACGAGCCTGGTCGGCACCCCGTCCTACATGGCGCCCGAACGGCTGCGCGGCGCCGAGGCCGCTCCCCCGGCCGACGTCTTCTCGCTCGGCGCCACCCTGGCCTTCGCCGCCACCGGCCGGCGCCTGGCCGACGGCGACAGCATGTACGAGCAGGTTCTCCAGATGACCGCCGGCCGCTTCGACCTGTCGACCGTGCCCGGGGAGGTCCGGCGGCTGGTCGCCCGGTGCGTCAGCCGCAAGGCGCGGGACCGGCCCAGCGCGGCCGAGCTGACCCGGGTGCTCTCCGCGATGCCGGAACTGCGCGTCCCCCGGCCCGGCTGGTACCGCTCGACCGGCTCACTCCGACCGGTCAGGTCGGAACCGACCACGGTCCGGCTGCCCCGCCGCCGGGCTATCGCGCTGGGCGGGGCGATCGGCGCGGTGATCGTGGGCGGCGGGGCCGCGGCACTGTTCGCCCCGCTGTCCGGCCGGACGCCGCATGCCTCCGCCGACTCCAGGGACGGCGCCCCGGCGCCCGGTTCCGTGCTGTGGCAACTGAAATCCGGCGCGGCGCCGCCGTCACCCCCGCCGAAGGACGACACCTGGTCGGTGACCGCGCGGATCGCCGTCGACCCGGCCGAGTGGGCCGTCACGTCGACCGCGTCGAGCGTCTTCGCGGTGGGCACCCACGGCGAGCGGCGGTGGGCGGTTGCGCTGGCCGGTGGCCCGTTCGACGTGCGGCTGTGGGGCGATGGGGTACTCGTCAACGACGCGCGACGGGTGTGGCTGCTCGACAGCGGCAACGGCCGGCCCCGGTTCTCCGCTCTCGACCTGGCCGGCGCCGAGGCGAGGGTACGCGGGGCGGACCCGGACCGGGTGCGGATCCGGCAGGCGGCGCTGCTGCCCGACCGGGCGTTCCTGGACCTGAGCGGCACCTTGGTCGCGATCGACCGTACCGGCCGGCAGCTGTGGCGCGCGCCGGCGCCATCGTCGGGTACCGCGCAGTCGGGTACCGCGCAGCCGTCCTTCGCCGCGCTGGCCACCACCGGTACCCGGCTGGTCGCGGCCGACCGGTCCGGCTCCACGGTACGGGTCAGCGCGTACGACGCGGGTACCGGCGGCGCGGCCCAGTGGTCGCGCCCGTACGACCTGCCGGCCATGCCCGAGCAGCAACCGCCGCCACCGCCACCCGGCTACGGTCCCCCGCCGACCGGTTACCCGCAGCCCGGCGCTCCGTTCAGCGGGCCGCCACCAAACGGTGACCAGGGCTTCCCCCCGCCGGAGTCCACGCAGGAACACAGCGAACTGAGGCTCGGCAAGGACTTCCTGGCGCTGCGCAACGCGCAGTCGATCCAGGTCCTGCGCATCGCCGACGGCGGCCTGGTCTGGAAGGACGTGTGGACCACGCCGGTGGCGGGCATCGAGATCCTGGGGGACCAGTTGCTGGTGGCGGCGGACACGCTGACCGCGCGCAGCCTCGCGACCGGCGCCTCGGCCTGGCAGAAGAACCTGCGCGGGGCACGGCTGGGCACGTCGTCGGACGGGCACTCGGCGGTCGCGGTCACCGATCAGGACATCTCGATGCTGAACGCGTCGGGTACCGCGCAGTGGCGTGCCGGCCTGCCGAAGGCAGCGACCGACGGGGCACCGGACCGGCTCACCGTTCAGGGCCAGGTCGGGTACCTCACGTTCCAGCCACGCGGGCCGTACACCCTGCCCCTGGACGTCTATGTGCTCGCCGTGTGGCTCGGCGGCCCCGCGTGACCGCCCGATAAGCGCTATCCGCGGGTCGTTCAGTGCCGGTGGGCGTCGCCGGATGCGAGCGGGTTCTTCAGTGCGGGCGTCGCCGGATGCGAGCGGCTCGTTCGGCCTCGGCGAGGCATCGCCGGAAGCGATCAGACGCCGACTCCTCGCCAGCCGTCGACCGCGTAGCGGACGAGCGTGCCAACCTGCTCCCTGACCGATGACGGCGGCTGCGGCGGGAGCGAGTCCGCTGGAGGCGGCGGAGGCGGAATTGGTGGCACAGCCAGCAGTACCTCGGGCGGCGGGGGCGGTGCGGGCCTCGCGGGGCAGAGAAGGTAGTGCTTCATCACGGCCGGGAAACGTCCGAAGATCAGATTCCGGGGACGTTCCCAGGCGATGCCGACCTGCGCGCACACCTCCCTGACCGTGTCCTCGCTGGCAAGGTTCGCGAACCCGGAGCCCTGCCATGGCAGCACGTGGTGGACGCGGTGCGGGCTGAGGCCGGCACTGAGGAAAAGATCGATCCAGCGGTTGCCGACCACGCTCAGGTCATAGCTCAGGCCGATCTGCTGCGCCGCCCAGTCCTCGCGCAGCGGCACGGGGATCGCCGCGAGTTCCTCCTCGGTGGCCGACTCCTCGAAGTCATGGCTCGCGACGACGAGGAAGGTGTTGAACCACAAGGTGAGGAAGAACTGCACCAACCAGGCCACGATGTGACCCGTCGCCAGCAACGCGACGAACTCGACCACGATCCACGCGCGGATGAGCCAGAAGTCCGTGCGGATCGCGTCGGGGGTGGCAGACGCGCCGTCCGACAGGTTCCGCCTGGGACGCTCGAACTTGGCGATCTCCCTCGCCCGGAAAGGCAGCCCGGTCAGGCATATGCCGAGTTTATGGAGCGTGTAGCCCGGAATCCGGAGTACCGGGTGCAACCGGAGCATACTGTCGAAGAACGTCTTCTTGACGTCGGCTCCGGAACCCAGATAGGGATGGTGCAGAAGCACGTGCCCATCGGATCCGATAAGGCTCGTGCCGACGTAGTTGATATCGAAGAGCGCCTTTCCGATGGGCATGGTGAAACGGCGCTGATCTCGCCACTTCCGGTGCAGGTGGTAATGGCCCGAACCGGCGAGCGAGGTTCGCGTCACGACCATGATGACGACAAATGCCCAAGCGGGCATGAGATGCGCGATCAGGAGCGCCAGTGCGGCGATGTGCGCGGCGCCGATAATCCAGGTCACCGCGTCGAACCTTCGGTCGTACTTCCGCAGGTCCTTCTTGGAGAACCGGGAATTCAGCTTGTCGCGGATCTGTGCGAGCAGGCTTCCCTGGTCGCGGTAGTCCAGCTTCGGCAGGTCTCTGCGCGCGTCGAAATCCGGCGCCAGCAGGAAGGGCGGAATGCCGAGCTTGGGGAGCAGGCCGTTTTCGGCGGCCGGCGGGAATCCATCGGGAGGTCGGGGTGGATTGTCGCTGGCGCGGGGCGGGACGATGATCTTGGGCCTGACGTTCATTCCGGCGAGTTCTTTGATCTCGTACTTCGCGAGGAATCTCTCCGCCCGGGCCGGCTCCCGGTGGTACGTGTGCAGAAGGGCGCTGATATCGCGACCCTCGGTCTGCCTGAACCACATCGCACCACCCGGATGAAGGCTCATCCAGTCGGTGAAATCATAGGCACGCCCGTCCACGATCCAGAATGGCTGGCCGTCGGGGAGGATGGTGCCCGTATGAGGTGAACTCCGAGCTGAACTGGAACTGGTGGTCTCGGACATTGATCCTCCTTCTGGAACTGGTGCTCGCCGGCTCGATTGCGGTCAACATGTCTGCGCTTGCCCGAATTCGAGGAGCGCGGTTTCGATCTGAGCGCCCGGGCCCATCGTGACCATGACGCCCCGGTCGCCGGCCGACGCACAGCCCTCGGCAAGCAGGCGCTGCAAGCTGACCAGGAAGCTGCCGCTCGAGATGTTCCCGTAGTCGCGCAGCACGGAGCGCGTGTGGCGGACGTCGTGCTCCTCCAGGCCCAGGCCGCGGCTGACGGAATCGATGACCACGCCACCGCCCGTGTGCAGCACCCAGTGCCTGACCGCGGAGAAATCAAGTCCATTCCGCTTGAGCAGCGTTTCCAGCGGCTGCCGGATGTTGAAGCCTATGACGTAGGGGATGTCCCGGTCGAGATAAAAGCTCCACTTCCCGGCACCGGCATTCCAGTCGAAACGCATGGCGTCCCACTGCTCGGGGATGCAGAAGCTCTCAAAGTCGATCACGCATGGGGTTCGGGGGGAGGGTGCCGGTCCGGTGCCATTCCCGCTGTATCCGGTCAGAACGGCCGCGGCCGCTCCATCGCCGAAGAGGCTGTTGACAATGCCGGTACGCGGGGTTTCGTCGAGAACGTATATCGCGGAGTTAATTTCACAGCAGACCAGGAGCGCCACCCCGCCCGGATGATTCCTGACCCACTGAACGAGCGGGTTCATTCCATTCAGGCCGGCGTTGCATCCCATTCCCACAACGTCCGCCCGGACGAGATTGCGGTTGAACCCGAGTTCCCGGGAAAAGAGCGAACTGAGCCCGGGCACCATGAAGCCGCTTGAGGTGACGCACAGCAGATAGTCGACATCGGCCGGCGACAACGATGCGGCGTCGAGCGCGTCGCGGATGGCCCGGGATCCGATTTCGAGTGCCCCGTCCCGGAACTTCGCGTGCAACTCGGCCGCGGACTCGGAACGCACGCGCCCGGTGCGCGGGTCTTTCTCCGGGAGGTAGAGATGCCTCCGCTGGATGTGGGACGAACGGAGGAGCTTCTTCACGACCCTGTTTTCCAGGCCGAGGAGCGCCCCGATCTCTTCCTGCGTATAGGACCGGTCTGGAAACGCGCTCCCGACGGAGGCGATCACCGCCGTCCTGTCCCCCGCAGGATCTGGATAGCTAATACTGCCAAGCCTCAGCGCATCTTCATTACGACTCATTCAGAGGCCTTCCCCGATCGATCACCAAGCCTCACGAACGCCGATCCAGTGACAGGTTACGACGCTGTAGCCCGGGGCAACAGGGCCGGATCGTGCATTGTTGCATGCAGATCGCTGTATCACGTTCGTACCGCTGCCGCGCTCGCCCGGCGCTGGCGGCCGGCCCCTGCTACCCTCCCCGCGTGGCCGCTGCCCCGATCCACACTCCGCCCGGCGAGGACAGCGGCAGGTGGCTCGGCTTCCGCTTCCGGCCCAGCGACATCGTGATCAGCACCCCGCCCAAGTCCGGGACGACCTGGATGCAGATGATCTGCGCACTGCTGATCTTCCAGACGCCGGACCTGCCGGATCCGCTCTGGCGCCTCTCGCCGTGGCTGGACAGTCCGGCCACGCCGCAGGACCTCGTCTACGCCCAGCTTGCCGAGCAGCGGCACCGGCGCTTCATCAAGACGCACACGCCGCTGGGCGAGATTCCTTCCGACCCCCGGGTCACCTATATCGTGACGGCCCGGCATCCGCTCGACGCGTTCGTGTCGCGGTACCACCAGGACGCGATGGCCGGCCCCCCGCCGGTACCGCCGCCGCCCGGGTCCCACCGGCCGCCCGGGCCTCCTGGACCCGCTGGACCACCTTGGCCGCCTGGGCCGCCTGGACCTCTCGGGGCGCCTGGACTTCTTGGGCCTCCGGGGCCACCTGGACCTCCCGGACCACCGTGGCCTCCCGGGCCGCCGGCTGGGGCGCCGGCGCCGGAGGTGTCACGAGAGAAGCTGCACGAGGTCCTGGTCGAGTGGATCGCCGACGATGACGATCTCCCCAGGTACCCGGAATCGCTGCCGGGCACCCTGCGGCACCTGTCCGATGCCTGGGCCAGGCGCGGTGAGCCGAACGTGTTGCTGGTGCACTACGACGATCTGCTCGCGGACCTCGAGGGCCAGATGCGCCGGGTCGCCGGGAGGCTCGGGATAGCCGTACCGGAGCAGTCCTGGCCCGTACTCGCCGGGGCGGCCACGTTCGAGCGGATGAGGGACCGCGACGACATACTCGTCCCGCCCCCTCCGGGGATCGTTGCCGACACCGCCTTTTTCTTCCGCCGGGGCACCTCGGGGGCCGGGCGCGAGATCCTCAGCGACGAGGAGATGGCCAGCTACTACGCGCGTACCGCCCGGCTCGCTCCGCCGGACCTGATCGAGTGGCTGCACCGCCGGGCAACGGATCGTTGAGCCCGCCCCGGGCGGATCCCACCGCCCGGCTGAGCGCCGTCAATGTCGTACCCCACCGATACCGTCCACCCATGCTCATCGCCGACCTCCCCCGCACGCAACGCCCCCGCGAGCGTCTCTCGGCGCTCGGACCGACCGCGCTCGCCGACCGGGAGCTGCTGTCCATGGTGCTGGGCACCGGCGGCATCCGCGGCACCGGAGCGCATGCCCTCGCCGAGTTGCTTCTGGCCACGTTCGGCTCGATTCCGGCCCTGGCCCGGGCGCATCCGACCGACCTGACGGCGGTGCCGGGCATCGGCTGGGCGAAGGCGTCCGCCGTGGTCTCCGCCTTCGAGTTGGCCCGCCGCGCCGGTTCGACGGACGACCTGCGTCACGTGGGCAGCACGCTCGACCTGGTGGACGTCGTCGCGCCGCTGCTGCGCGGGCGCACCCGCGAACGCCTTGTCGTGGTCGTCTGCGACACCGCCAACCGGGTGCTGCACTGCGAGGTGGTCAGCGAGGGTTCGGCCGACCGCTCGCTGGTGCCGGTCCGCGAGGTGATCGTGTCGGTGCTGCGCCGTGACGGCCAGGCGTTCGCTCTGGCGCACAACCATCCCGCGGGCGACGCGACGCCCAGTGCCGCCGACCGGGAGGCGACCGCCCGGATCGAGGAGGCCGCCGACGCGGTCGGGCTGCGCTTCCTCGACCACGTCGTGGTGACCGACGCCGGGTGGTCACGAGTCTCCGACTGACGGTCGGCCGTGCGCTATTCTGGCCCCATGCGGACGACGCCGAACCTCGGCTGGTGGGCGCCCTGACGGGCGGCCCTCCCATCCCGCGTACCCGATCCACACGCGGCCGCCCACTCCGGGCGGCCGCTGTTGTTTGCCCGGAGCGGCGGCCACCCTGACGACAGGAGCCCCGCATGTCCCGCCAGATCTCCGGCTTCAAGCCGACTGGCCACCTCCAGCTCGGCAACTACCTGGGTGCGATCGCCCCCGCCGTGCAGGCCCAGCATCAGGCGGACCTGTCCGTCTTCGTCGCCGACCTGCACGCGATGACGGTCGAGCACGAACCCGCCCGGCTCGCCGCCCTCACCCGGGAGGTGGCCACGCTGCTGCTCGCGGCGGGGCTCGACCCGGGGAAGTGCACGTTCTTCGTTCAGTCGCAGGTACCGGAGCATGCCGAGCTGCACTACCTGCTGGAGTGCGCGACGAGCTACGGCGAGGCGCACCGGATGATCCAGTTCAAGGAGAAGGCGGCGACCCAGCAACAGGTACGGCTGTCCCTGCTCACCTATCCGGTCATGATGGCCTCGGACATCCTGCTGTACGACATCGACGAGGTACCGGTCGGCGACGACCAGTCCCAGCACCTCGAACTGACCCGGGACGTGGCCACCCGGTTCAACGGCCGGTACGGCCAGACCTTCGTGGTGCCGAAGGTGGTGCTTCCGGCATTCGCCGCACGGCTGATGGATTTGTCAGACCCCGGCGCGAAGATGGGGAAGACGAATACGTCCGACGCGGGCGTGCTGTTCCTCCTCGATCCCCCGGAGGTGTCCAGACGAAAGGTCATGCGTGCGACGACCGACGGCCGCCGCGAGGTGCGCTATGACCCCGTGGCCCAGCCCGGCGTCGCCAACCTGCTCGACCTCCTCGCCAGCTGTGTCAACGACACCCCGCACGCGCTGGCCGGCCTGTTCTCGTCGTACGCGGAGTTGAAGGAGGCGGTGGCCGATGTGGTGGTCGCGACCCTGCGCCCGATCCAGCAGCGCTACGCCGACCTGGTCGCGGACCCGGCGGGGATCGACACGGTGCTCCGGGACGGCGCGGAGCGGGCCCGGGACCGGGCGTCGGGCACGGTGCGCCGCGTCAGGAGGGCGCTCGGCCTGCTGTCGGGTTGACACGTATCGAGTTGACAGACCGAGAAGCCCACATCATATACTCCGCGTGGAGTATATGATGCGGGCTAAACCACACCGGACATTGACGCCGTTGGGCCTCGTGGTGCTGCGGCTGCTGCGCGAGCGCCCGATGCACCCGTACGAGGTGCATCAGATCATCCGGGACCGCGCGATCGACTATTCGATCAAGGTACGGGCCGGGTCGCTGTACCACGCCATCGAGCGCCTGCACCGGCTCGCGCTCATCGAGCCGGTGGAGACCGGCAGGGAGGGTCGCCGCCCCGAACGTACGGTCTACGCCATCACCGAGACCGGCCACGACCAGTACCTCGACAACCTGCGTGACCTGGTGCGCTATCCGGAGGATGAATATCCGGTCTTCGCCTCGGCGGTGGAGATGCTGCGCACCCTCGGCCGCGACGAGGCCGCCCAGCTCCTGGAACATCGCACGACGGCGCTGGAGGCACGCCTGGCCGCCGGCGAGCAGGTGGTCGCGAGCCTGACCAAGCGGGGCCTACCCAGGATGGCCATGTTGGAGGTGGAGTTCCGTCAGACCGGCCTGCGGGCCGAGCTTGAGTGGGTACGAGAACTGATCAGCGAGATCCGGTCCGGCACATTGCCCTGGACCGACGAAGTCAAGGAGTTCCCGTCATGACCGCACCGGCCGAGGCCGAGCGCAGGTACAACCCCTGGCTGGTGCTCGTCGCACTGTGCCTGGGTTTCTTCATGATCCTGCTGGACACCACGATCGTGAACGTCGCGATACCAGCGCTGGCGACCGGGCTCAACGCCCAACTGTCCGACCTGCTCTGGATCCTGAACGCCTACATCCTCGTGTACGCCGTCCTCCTGATCACCGCCGGCCGCGTCGGCGACCTGTACGGTCCCAAGACGCTGTTCATCACCGGCCTGGTCATCTTCACCGCGGCGTCGGCGGCGTGCGGCTTCGCACACGACCCCACCCAGCTCATCGTGTTCCGGGTGATCCAGGGCTTCGGCGGGGCGCTGCTGACTCCGCAGACCCTCTCCGTGATCACGATGATCTTCCCGCCCGAGAAGCGCGGGGCCGCGTTCGGCATCTGGGGCTCGGTGGCCGGCGTGGCCACGGTCGCCGGGCCGGTGCTCGGCGGCTGGCTGGTGACCGACTACGGGTGGCGCTGGATCTTCTTCGTCAACGTCCCGGTCGGCATCCTCGCGCTGGTGATGGCCGCCATCGTGATGCCCAACCTCAAGCTCAACCGCCGGCACAGGCTGGACGTCCCGGGTGTCCTGCTGTCCACCGCCGCGCTGTTCCTGATCGTGTACGGCCTGATCGAGGGCCAGTCCCACCACTGGGGCAAGGTCTGGGGTCCGATCACGATCGTGGAGATCATCGCAGTCGGCGTGGTACTGCTCGCCGGGTTCATGTACATGCAGTGGGCCGAGCGCAACGGGGAGCCGCTGGTACCGTTCTCGATCTTCAAGGATCGCAACTTCTCCATCATGAACGGCGTGGTCGCGGCGATCAGCTTCGGCATGCTCGGGCTGTTCCTCCCGCTGACCATCTTCCTTCAGTCGGTGCTCGGCCTCACCGCGTTGCAGGCCGGCCTGACCACCGCCCCGATGTCGGTGATCTCGATGTTCGTCGCCCCGCTGGCGGGGCGCTTCGCCGATCGGGTCGGCGGCAAGTGGATCCTGTTCCTGGGCGTCGGCCTCTTCGCCGGCGGCATGGGCATCCTGATCGACTCGTCGCACCTGGGCGTGTCCCGCTGGCACCTGCTGCCCGGCCTGATCGTGGCCGGCTTCGGCCTGGGCATGACGTTCGCGCCACTGCAGACCATCGCGATGCGCAACATCGAGCCGCGGATGGCCGGGGCCGCATCCGGACTCATCAACACCACCCGCCAGATGGGCGGCGTGATCGGCTCGGCCGCCGTCGGCGCGCTGCTCCAGACGCAACTGTCCAGCAAGCTGGGCACGGCCGCGACGGAGAACGCCGGCAAGCTGCCGCCGCAGTACCGCGACACGTTCATCAGCGCGTTCAAGAACGCGTCGGGCAACCTTGACGTCGGCACCGGCCAGAACGCGATCAAGCTGCCGCAGGGCATTCCGGACAGCGTGGCGGGCGTCTTCACCTCGATCGGTAAGACCGTGTTCGACACCGGGTTCACCAACGCGATGCGGGTCACGCTGGCGCTGCCGATCGGCGTGATGGGACTGGCCGCGCTGTCGGTGTTGCTGGTCAAGCGCAGGCGGGCGAGCACCCCGGACAACAACGCCGACCGGGTGGTCGACGCGGTCCCCGCCTCGAACTGACGCAACCGCGTACCGGCGCTCCGGCCCGGCCAGGATTCCGCTGGCCGGGCCTCTGCCTGTCCGGGCCTTTGCCTGTCCGGACCTCTGCCTGCCCGGACCTGCGCTGGCCGCGCGTTTCACCCGGCCGGCCCGCGCTGGCCCGCCGGAACGCGCGAGCCGGGTGCGCTCAGCCAGAGGAATGGGTCGGGCCAGGGTCAGGCCAGGACTGGGAGCAGCGACTTCTCGAAGCAGACGCTCTGCGGATTGTCGACGTACTCGCCGTAGACCGGAATCGCCTGGAATCCGGCGGCCTGGTAGAGGCTGATCGCCCGGCTCAGCAGCCGCCCGGCCTCCAGTCGCAGGCTGTGGTAACCCAACTCGAACGCGCGCTCCTCCAGCGCGGCCAGGATCAACTTCGACAGCCCCTGACCCCGGTACGCCGGCCGGATGTACATCCGCCTCACCTCACCGACACCGGGGGCGATCCGCTGTAACGCTCCGCAGCCGACCGGCCTGCCGTCGATGAGCCCGACCATGAACTCGGTACCCGCGCGCAACCGGTACGCCACGTGTCCGCTCCCCTCCAGGGCAGCGACTTCGGCCTGCTGCTCAAGGGCCAATTGGCGGACTATCGGGTCGGCGGAGTCGCGCGGTTCGATCAGCACGGAGCAATCGTATCGACCGCCCGTTTCGCCCCGGTTGCCGGTCGGAGGCGAAGACCTGGACACTACGCGTCGTCAGACACCTCGGTGTCCACCGCGCTGACCTCGTCGACGGGGCGCTCCCGGCGGGCCTTACGGGCGGCCAGCCGCTGGGCGGCCGACGGCCGGGTGGTCGGCTCGTCCAGCCGGTAGTCGGTGCCCCGGGTGCCCGGCACGTAGTCCTGCCCCGCATAGTGCATCGGCTGCCAGTCGAACTCGCGGGTGCCGATGCGCACCAGGCTGCCCGGCTCGGCACCGGCCTTGGCGAGCGCCGCCTCGACTCCCATCCGGGCCAGCCGATCGGAGAGGAACCCGATCGCCTCGTCGTTGTCGAAGTTGGTCTGGCGTACCCAGCGCTCCGGCTTCGGCCCGTGCACCACGAACCCGTCGTCCCCGTCGCGCTCGATGGTGAACCCGTCGTCGTCGACGGCCACCGGCCGGATCACGATCCGGGTCGGCTCCGCCGGGGGCGCCGCCGCCCGGCGCTCGCGCACGATCTCGGCCAGCGCGTACGTCAACTCGGTCAGCCCCTCGTGCGTCGCCGCACTGACCTCGTACGTGCGCAGCCCGCGCTCGTCCAGGTCGGGCCGCACGATCTCGGCGAGGTCGCGCCCGTCGGGTATGTCGATCTTGTTGAGCACCACCAGCCGGGGTCGGTCGGCGAGGCCCCCGTACGCCGCCAGTTCCCGCTCGATCGCGTCGATGTCGGCGACCGGGTCGCGCCCCGGCTCAAGGGTCGCGGTGTCCACGACGTGTACGAGCACGGCGCAGCGCTCGATGTGGCGCAGGAACTCCAGCCCGAGTCCCTTGCCGGACGCGGCGCCGGGGATCAACCCCGGGACGTCGGCGATGGTGAACGTTTCGTCCGCGACCTTGACGACGCCCAGGTTGGGTACCAGCGTGGTGAACGGATAGTCGGCAATCTTGGGACGGGCCGCCGACAGCACGGAGATCAGTGAGGATTTACCGGCGCTCGGGAAGCCCACCAACCCGACATCCGCCACGCTCTTGAGCTCCAGCACGATGTCGAGCCGGTCGCCGGGCTCCCCCAGTTCGGCGAAACCGGGAGCCTTACGCCGGGTGTTGGCCAGCGACGCGTTGCCCCGCCCGCCCCGCCCGCCGCTCGCGGCGACGAAGCTGGTACCCACGCCGACCAGGTCGGCCAGGACGTTGCCGTCGGCGTCCTGCACCACGGTCCCGTCGGGTACCGGCAGCACCAGGTCGCCCCCGTTGGCGCCGTCCCGGTTGCCGCCCTGCCCGCCCTTGCCGTTCTGCGCCTTGGCGTGCGGCCGGAAGTGGAAGTCCAGCAGGGTGTGTACGCCGGCGTCGACGACCAGGGTCACATCCCCCCCGTGGCCGCCGTTGCCGCCGTCCGGGCCACCGAACGGCTTGAACTTCTCGCGCAGGATCGAGACGCAGCCGTGCCCGCCGTCGCCGGCCTGCACGTGCAGCACGACCCGATCGACGAATGACGTCGCCACGTTCCGCTACCTACTTCCCTTTCACGATGCCCGTGAACACAACGCGCACGGACACGACGCGTACAAACGCCGAGGGCGGGCCGGGACCCGTGTCCCAGCCCGCCCTCGGGCGATGCTCTCAGCCAGCGACTGGAACGATGTTGACGACCTTGCGACCGCGCTTCGTGCCGAACTCCACGTTGCCGTGGGCCAGTGCGAACAGCGTGTCGTCCTTCCCGCGGCCGACCAGTTCGCCGGGGTGGAACTTGGTGCCGCGCTGGCGGACCAGGATCTCACCGGCGTTGACGAGCTGGCCACCGAACCGCTTGACGCCCAGGCGCTGCGCGTTGGAATCGCGGCCGTTGCGCGAGCTGGACGCACCCTTTTTGTGAGCCATCGTTAACGCCTACTTCCCGGTCGAGATTCCGGTCACCTTGACCTGGGTCAGCGGCTGGCGGTGACCCTGGCGCTTGTGATAGCCGGTCTTGTTCTTGAACTTGTGGATCCGGATCTTCGGACCCTTGGTCTGCGCGACGACCTCGCCGGTCACCGCGACGTCGGCGAGCTTGGCCGCGTCGGTCACCAGGTCGCTACCGTCGACGAGCAGTACTGCCGTCAACGACACCCCGTCGCCCGGAGCGCCCGCGAGCTTCTCGACCTCGATCACGTCGCCCTCGGCGACCTTGTACTGCTTGCCGCCGGTCTTGACGATCGCGTACATGGGACGCGGACTCCTGTCGTAGCTGCGGGCGGATAGATCATGTTGGCGCGGTGGCCGGCCCGGCACGGCCCGGTGAACACGCGACATCATGGCGCACGAAGGCGCGCCGCAGGCAAGAGTACGTCATGGTGCCCGCGCTCCCCAAACCGGGTGGCCGGACCCCGCGGGATCGCGGAGCGGCGCCGGCCCGACTTCAGACGCAGACGCCGGTCAGCGGGCCGGCGGTCGAGGTGATCCGGCCGAGCACCGGGCTCACGTCGATGATCGTTCTCACCCCGGTCAACAGGCCCGGATCGGCCGCGACCTGATCCAGGTTGCTCGCGGTGGTGTCGGCCGCGGCCCGTACGGCCGGGTTCAGGGCCGGCGCCGCCACGGTACGCACCTTGCCGGCCAGGGTGGTCAGCTCGCGTACGGCCGACTTCCTGGCCGCGTCCGCCGCCGCCTGGTTGCCGCCGGCCAGGTGCCCGGTCATCAGGCCCAGGTCGGCGCCGAAGGTGCTGGCGCCCTGGGCGACCGCCTCGTTGATCTCGGCGCACACGTGCCGGGTGTCGGCGGCGGTCGGGTCGGGAGACGGTGAGATCGGTGCCGGCGCGGTCGTCAGCGGAGCGGCCGGCGCCACGGCACCGGACGGGGCGGTCCCGGCCGCGCTCCGCGGTGTGCCGGTGTCACAGCCCGCCACCAGGGCGGACACGGCACCGGCGACGAGGGCGGGTGCCGCCCCGGCAACAAGCCACCGTCGCACCGCGTCACCTCCTGCCGTCACCGCCAGGTCCAGAAGCCACCGGCCCGGCCGAGCCACCGGGACCGCCGAGAGCCACCGGGACCCAGCGCCGACGCGACCGCCGGTCACCCGGACCAGGGTCCGCCGGAACCGGACGGACCCTGTCGCGGAGTCTACGCAGGAGGAACGCGGTAGGAGCGGGAAACGCAGGTCAGGACGCGGATCGGGTCCGGCGACGGGTACCGCCCCGGCGGCCCCGCCGCCGGCCGTCCCCGTGCTGCTCGTCCTCGTCGTGTGCCGCCTCAAGCTCGTCCGGGTTCTCCGACTGGTCCGACGTCGCGGCCAGCGCCGGCTCCTCGTCCGGGTCCCAGGTCGTGGTCACCAGCTCTTCCTCTTCGGCCACCGGCTCGGCGACCTCCGCCGCGGCACCCTTGCGGGCGCGCCGCCGGCCCGACCCGCCGGTGATCTCCGAGGCTGCGGCGACCACCGCGGTCGCCTTGGCCGCCGGCTTCTTCTCCGGTACCGGATCGGTGTGGATGATCAGGCCACGGCCCTTGCAGTGCTCGCAGGTCTCGCTGAACGCCTCCAGCAGGCCCTGCCCGATCCGCTTGCGGGTCATCTGGACCAGGCCCAGTGAGGTGATCTCGGTGACCTGGTGCTTGGTGCGGTCCCGCCCCAGGCACTCGGTCAGCCGGCGCAGCACCAGTTCGCGGTTGGACTCCAGCACCATGTCGATGAAGTCGATCACGACGATCCCGCCCAGGTCGCGCAGCCGCAGCTGGCGGACGATCTCCTCGGCGGCCTCCAGGTTGTTGCGGGTCACCGTCTCTTCGAGGTTCCCGCCGGTGCCGGTGTACTTGCCGGTGTTCACGTCGATGACCGTCATGGCCTCGGTACGGTCGATCACCAGGTACCCGCCCGAGGGCAGGAACACCTTGCGGTCCAGGCCCTTGAGGATCTGCTCGTCGATGCGGCGCTCGGCGAACACGTCGGAGACCCCGGTGTAGCGGTGCAGCCGGCTGAGCAGATCCGGGGAGACGTGCTTGAGGTACATCTCCACCAGGTCGTAGGCCTCGCCACCCTGGACGATCAGCTCACGGAAGTCCTCGTTGAACAGGTCCCGGACCACCCGGATGACCAGGTCGGGCTCCTCGTAGAGCAGCACCGGCGCGCCACCCTCGGCGGACTTGGTCTGGATGTCGTCCCACTGCGCCTGGAGCCGGATCACGTCCCGGGACAGCTCGTCCTCGGACGCGCCCTCGGCGGCGGTGCGCACGATCACGCCCGCGCCCTCGGGTACCAGCGACTTGAGGACGTCACGCAGCCGCTTGCGCTCGGTGTCCGGCAGTTTGCGGCTGATCCCGGACGCGTTGCCGTGCGGCACGTACACCAGGTGCCGGCCGGACAGCGCGATGTGGCTGGTCAGCCTGGCACCCTTGTGGCCGATCGGATCCTTGGTCACCTGCACCAGCACCGAGTCGCCGGACTTGAGCGCGTGCTCGATCGAGCGGGCGCGGCCCTCCAGCCCGGTGGTGTCCCAGTTGACCTCGCCGGCGTACAGCACCGCGTTGCGGCCCCGACCGATGTCGATGAACGCGGCCTCCATGCTGGGCAGCACGTTCTGGACCTTGCCCAGGTACACGTTGCCGACCATGGAGCCGGCGCTGGCCCGGGTCACGTAGTGCTCGACGAGGATGCCGTCCTCCAGCACCGCGATCTGCGTGCGGTCGCCCTTCTCCCGTACCACCATGGCGCGGTCCACCGACTCGCGCCGGGCCAGGAACTCCGACTCGGACAGCACCGGCGGCCGGGTACGCCGCTGCTCGCGGCCGTCCCGCCGGCGCTGGCGCTTGGCCTCCAGCCGGGTCGACCCGCTGACGCCCTGGACCTCGTCCCGGGCGGCGCGCGGCTGGCGCACCTTGACGACGGTGACCACGCCGTCCTCGCTGGTCGACTCGCCGTCGCCGGTACCTCCCCGGCGGCGGCGGCGCCGGCGGCGGGTGACCGGCTCGCCGGACTCCGCCTCCTCGGGCTCCTCCGCCTCTTCGGCGGCCTCGGCGACCTCGCCGTCCTCGCCGTCCTCATCGCCCTCGGCCGACTCCTCGCCGTGCGGGCCCCGCCCGCGGCCCCGGCCCCGGCGGCCACGGCGGCGGCGATGACGGCCGCCGCCCTCTTCGTCCTCGTCCTCGTCGATCTCGGCCTGGTCGGCCTCGTCCGGCTCGACCTCGGGCGCGACCACCTCGACGGCCACGTCGGCGGGCGCCTCGACACCCCGGCGACCCCGCCGGCGGCGGCCGGTCCGGCCCGTCTCGGGCTCCTCGTCCTCCGCGGCGGCGGCCGGTGCGGCCGGCTGCGCTGCGGTGGGCTGCGCCGCGGCGGACTGCGCCGCGGAGGGCTGGGGCTCGGCCGGCTGCGGGACGGCCTCGGGTGCCATGAACAGCACGGTGGCGGCCGCGGGGGCACGGCGGCGGCGACCCGTCGTCGGCGCCGGCTCGGCTTCCGGCTCCGCGGCCGGCTCGGCGGGCTGCGCCTCGGGGGTGGCCTCGGCGGACCTGCGCCGCCGGGTACGGCCGGTCCCGGCGGGCGGGGCGCCGGCCTCGATGGGCGTGGCGCCTGCCTCGGGGTCGGTCCCGGCGGACGGCTCCGGGCCGGCCTCGGCGGGCACGGCCTTGGCCCGACGGCGCCGGGTGGTGGTGGGGGCTTCTGCCGCCTCCTGGGAAGACTCGCCGATTTCGCCCGTTTCGGCCGGCTTACGGCGGGTACGGCTGCGCCGGGCCGGCGCCTCCGCGACGCCGGACGGCTCACCGCCAGCGGCTGCGGACGGCTCACCGCCAGCCGGCGCCTCGGCGCCCGCGGACGGCTCTCCGGACGCGGACGCGCCCTCTGTCGTGGTGGTCCGCCGGCGCGTCGCACGGGTACGGCGGGTGGGTGCTGTGGTGGCCTCGGCCGGCTCTGCGCCGGTCTCGCCACCGATAGGCTCATCTTCGAGCATCCGGGCGTTCTCCAGTTCTGGCTTCCCCGGGCGCGTTGCACGCTGCCACGCAGGGACGCCTCAGTGTTCCCGGCACCCGCGCCGGAGCGCGTGCACCGAAGTCTGCCAACCCCGCCTAAGCCGGCGAGGCGCCGCTGGCCGCCCCATCCCGATCCGCCGACAGCGGATCGATCAGTTCGCCCTGCGCGGTCAGCGATCCCTGCGCCAGCCGGATCGCCCTCGGCGGTACCGGCAGCTCCAGGTCGGCCACGACGCGCAGGCCAGACAGGACGTCATCGGGTCGTACGGTAGGGGTGACCTGCCGTACAACAAGGTCGAGTATGGCACATGTTCCGCCGTCACCCTCGCTGGGCGGCGGGGCGGCCGTGATCCGAACTACCGGACCACGCGCGTCGAAGGTCCGCGTGCCCTGCTTGGTCAGCCGTTCCACGAGTACCTCGGCGGCCGCCTCGAAGGCCGCCACGGCCCGGCTCAGCACCTCCGGCGCCACCCCGGGAAGCTCCACCCGCCAGTGCGAGGCGTCGATCCGCTCGGCGAGAGTCCCGGCGCGCGCCTCGACCGCGTCCAGCACGTCCAGGCCGGGCGACAGGGCCGCGTCCAGCGCCTTGACCAGGTCGTCCGGGTCGACCTGGGCGCGCAGGCCGATCTCCAGGTACTCCGCCTCGCTGCCCGTCCCGGTGGGCGCCGCGCTCGCGTAGGAGATGCGAGGGTGCGGCGTGAAGCCCTGGGAGTACGCGATCGGTACGCCGGCACGCTGCACCGCGCGCTCGAAGGCACGGGCGAAGTCGCGATGCGAGGTGAACCGCAACGGGCCCCGTTTGGCGTACCGGATCCGGACACGCTGGACGACCGGCGCCTGGTTGGACTCCGGCTGCCGCTTCGGCGTCATCGGGTCTCCGCGGGTACGCGAAGGCCGGTGCCGCTCACCGGGGTCAACGGGAGCATCGCGCGCCCACTGGGTCCGATCTGGATTTCGGTGTCCATGCTGGGACAGACGCCGCAATCGAAGCACGGCGTCCAGCGGCAGTCATCCTGCTCGTATTCGGACAGCGCGTCCTGCCAGTCCTTCCACAGCCAGTCCTTGTCGAGCCCGGAGTCCAGGTGGTCCCAGGGCAGCACCTCCAGTTCCTCGCGCTCCCGGGTCGTGTACCAGTCCAGGTCCACCCCGAACTCGGGCAGCACCTCGGCGGCCGCGTCGACCCACCGCTGGTACGCGAAGTGTTCGGACCAGCCGTCGAACCGGCCGCCCTGCTCCCACACCCGGCGGATCACCGCGCCTACCCGGCGGTCGCCCCGCGACAGCAGCCCCTCGATCAGCGAGGGCTGCCCGTCGTGGTACCGGTACCCGATCGCCCGACCCAACGAGCGGTCCGAGTTGATCGCCTGCTTGAGCAGCCGCAGCCGGTGGTCGATGACCTCCGGAGGGCTCATGGAGGCCCACTGGAACGGCGTGTGCGGCTTCGGGACGAACCCGCCGATGGACACCGTGCAGCGGATGTCCTTCGAGCCGGTGGCCGCCCGACCAGCCTTGATCACCTCGTGCGCGAGGCGGGCGATCTGCACCACGTCGTCGTCGGTCTCGGTGGGCAGGCCGCACATGAAGTACAGCTTCACCTGGCGCCAGCCGGTCGAATAGGCCGTCACCACGGTACGGATCAGGTCCTCCTCGGACACCATCTTGTTGATCACGCGACGGATCCGTTCCGAGCCGCCCTCCGGAGCGAAGGTGAGTCCGGTACGCCGGCCACCCCGCGACAGCTCCTCGGCCAGCGTGATGTTGAACGCGTCCACCCGGGTGCTCGGCAGCGACAGCGACACGTTGCTGCCCTCGTACGCGGTGGCCAGGCCGGAGCAGATGTCCCCGATCTCCGAATGGTCCGCCGACGACAGCGAGAGCAGCCCGACCTCCCGGAACCCGGAGAACTCCAGCCCCTCGGCCACCATCTGGCCGACCGTCGTGACGGACCGTTCCCGGACCGGCCTGGTGATCATGCCGGCCTGGCAGAACCGGCAGCCCCGGGTGCAGCCCCGGAAGATCTCCACCGCGTACCGCTCGTGGACGGTCTCCGCGAGCGGTACGAGAGGCTTCTTCGGGTACGGCCAGGCGTCCAGGTCCATGGTGGTGCGCTTGTGTACCCGGAACGGCACGTCCGGCCGGTTCGGCACCACCCGCTGGATGCGCCCGTCGGGCAGGTAGTCCACGTCGTAGAAGCGGGGCACGTAGACGGACTCGGTACGGGCCAGGCGCAGCAGCAGTTCGTCGCGCCCGCCGGGCGAGCCCTCGTCCTTCCACCGCCGGACGATGTCGGTGATCTCCAGGACCGCCTCCTCGCCGTCGCCGAGGACCGCGGCGTCGATGAACTCGGCGATGGGCTCCGGGTTGAACGCGGCGTGCCCGCCGGCGACCACGACCGGATCCCCGGCGCCCCGCTGCGCGGCGGACATCGGGATGCCGGCCAGGTGGAGCGCGGTGAGCAGGTTGGTGTAGCCCAGTTCGGTGGAGAACGAGACGCCGAGCAGGTCGAATGCCCGTACCGGCCGGTGCGCGTCGACGGTGAACTGCGGGACGCCGTGCTCACGCATCAGCTTCTCCAGGTCGGGCCACACCGCGTAGGTGCGCTCGGCCAGCACGTCGGGCAGTTCGTTGAGCACCTCGTACAGGATCTGCACGCCCTGGTTGGGCAGGCCCACCTCGTACGCGTCGGGGTACATCAGCGCCCAGCGCACGCGGGCCGTGTCCCAGTCCTTCACGGTCGCGCCCAGCTCACCCCCCACGTACTGGATGGGCTTGCTCACCAGCGGCAGCAGCCCTTCCAGTTCGGGCCAGACACTCGGGGCCGTCGGCGGGCTCGTACCGGCATCAGACGCCACACTCATAACGGTCAGGGTACGCGGCGGGCCGGTCCCGGACGCCCGGGCACCGTGATCTTGACCGCCCGGCCGGCGGCCGGCTCGGTCCGGCTCTCGGCTCTGTCCGGCTCCCGGCTAGGTCCGGCTCCCGGCTCAGCCCGGCCGGCTCAGCTCGGCGACCTGTCCCGGCTGGCGTAGCGGTCCACGTAATCCTGGCCGGACAGCCGCCGGATGTGCGCCATGATGTCGTCGGTGATCTCACGCAGCATCTTCGGGTTGCGGGGACCGTCCGCCTGGGCCGAATAGTCGAGCGCCGGCCCCACCCGTACCCCGATGGCGTGGCCGAGCCGCGGCAGCCGCGCGCCGATCGGCTGAACCTTGTCCGTGTTGATCATCGCGACCGGAATCACCGGTACCTTCGCCTCCAGCACGATACGGGCGATTCCGGTGTGGCCACGGTGCAGCTTGCCGTCCGGCGAGCGGGTGCCCTCGGGGTAGATGCCGAACAGGCCGCCTTCCCGCAGCACCGCCAGGGCGATCTCCAACGCGCTCAGCGCGGCCCGGCCGTTGCCCCGCTCGACCGGGATCTGCCGGATGCCGCGCATGAACGCGGCCGTTGCCCGCCCCCGCAGGCCGTCGCCAGCGAAATACTCCGCCTTCGCCAGGAACGTGATCTCGCGGGGGGCCAGGACCGGCAGGAACACCGAGTCGGCAACCGAGAGGTGGTTGCTGGCCAGGACTGCCGGGCCGTCGGAGGGGATGTTCGCCAAGCCGTCGGTCCACGGCCGCCACAGGCCGCGGACCGCCGGGCCCAGCGTGAACCGCCCCAAGGTGTAGAGCGCCGACAAACCCGCCTCCGGTCCCGTCGATCAGGGGGCTCAGGGTAGCCGACCAGGATCCGGAAACGCTGTATCCAGGCCACGATGGAGAGCTGGAACACGCCCGGCCGGCGCGGCGGCCGCCGCTACGCGACGGCCACCCCCACCCGTACCGTCTCGCCGTCGCCCGCCTCGCCGGCGAAGCCGTCCTCGCCGACCGCACCGAGTTCCAGCGACACCGCAAGGGTTTCCTGGGCCACGAAGTCCCGGTGCCGCTCCACCGCGAGGGCCACCTCCGGCCCGGCCTCCACGGTTGCCCGGATGCGGTCCGCCACGTCCAGACCGGCCTCCCGCCGGGCCTGCTGCACCACCCGGACCACGTCCCGGGCCAGACCTTCGGTCAGTAGCTCCGGGGTGACCTCGGTGTCCAGCACGACGACGCCCTCGGCGCCGGGCAGCGGCGCGGAGCGGTCGGCGTCCGCGGCGACCAGCTTCAGCTCGTACTCGCCCTCGTTCAGCGCCACGCCGCCGGCGATGACACCGGCGTCGGAGGCCGCCCAGTCGCCCGCCTTGACCGCCCGGATCACCTGCTGGACCTGGCCACCGAGGCGCGGCCCGAGGACCCTCGGCACCACGGAGAGCACCTGCTCGCTGTAGCCCGCCAGGTTCTCGGTCAACTCCACCGCTTTCACGTTGACCTCATCGGCGATCAGGTCGGCGAACGGCCGCAGCGCCTCCGCCTCGGGGGCGGCCACGGTCAGCGACGCCAGCGGCAGCCGTACCCGCAGACCCCGCGCCTTGCGCAACGACAGCGCCGCCGAGGACACGTCCCGCACCTTGTCCATTGTGGACACAAGTGCGTGATCGGCCGGGAACTCGGCCGCGTCCGGCCAGTCGGCCAGGTGCACCGACCGGCCGCCGGTCAGCCCGCGCCAGATCTCCTCGGAGGTCAGCGGCGCCAGCGGCGCGACCACCCGGCACAGCGTCTCCAGCACGGTGAACAGCGTGTCGAACGCGTCCCGGTCGCCGGACCAGAACCGGTCGCGCGACCGGCGCACGTACCAGTTGGTCAGAGCGTCCAGATAGGACCGTACCGACGCGCACGCCCCGCTGAGGTCCTGCGTGTCCATCTGCGCGCCGACCGCCTCGACCAGTTCCCGGGTCTTGGACAGCACGTACCGGTCGAGCAGGTGCTTGGAGTCCGTGCGCCGCTTCGCCTCGTACCCGTCCGCGTTGGCGTACAAGGAGAAGAAGTACCAGACGTTCCACAGTGGAAGGAGCACCTGCCGTACCGAGTCCCGGATCACGGCCTCGGTGACCGGCATGTCGCCGCCGCGCAGCACCGGTGAGGACATCAGCATCCAGCGCATCGCGTCGGCGCCGTACGTGTCGAAGACCTCGTACACGTCCGGGTAGTTGCGCAGGCTCTTGGACATCTTGCGGCCGTCGGCACCCAGCAGCGTGCCGTGCACCAGGGCATGGCGGAACGCCGGGCGGTCGAACAGCGCGGTCGCCAGCACGTGCATGGTGTAGAACCAGCCGCGTACCTGCGGGATGTACTCCACGATGAAGTCGCCCGGGTAGTGGCCCTCGAACCATTCCCGGTTCTCGAACGGGTAGTGCACCTGAGCGAACGGCATCGAGCCGGACTCGAACCAGCAGTCCAGCACCTCGGGCACCCGGCGCATCATCGACTGCCCGGTGGGGTCGTCGGGGTTGGGCCGGGTCAGTTCGTCGATCGCGGGACGGTGCATGTCCGTCACCTTGGCACCGAAATCCCGTTCCAGGTCCGCGATCGAGCCGTACACGTCGACCCTCGGGTAGTTCGGGTCGTCGGACTTCCAGACCGGGATCGGCGAGCCCCAGAACCGGTTCCGGCTGATCGACCAGTCCCGCGCGTTGGACAGCCACTTGCCGAACGAGCTCTCCTTGATGTGCGCGGGAGTCCACTCGATCTGCTGGTTCAGTTCCACCATCCGGGCCTTGAAACTGGTGACCGCGACGAACCAGGAGGAGACCGCCTTGTACACCAACGGGGTGTCGCACCGCCAGCAGTGCGGGTACGAGTGCACGTAGGAGTCCTGGCGTAGCAGCACGCCCCGCTCACGCAACTCGCGCAGCAGCGGCTTGTTCGCCTCGAACACCTGAAGCCCCTCGAACCGGGGTGCCAGCGAGGTGAACCGGGTGTGGTCGTCGACGGTCAGGATCGTCGGGATGCCGGCCGCGGTGCAGACGTTGAAGTCGTCCTCACCGTGCGACGGGGCGACCTGCACGACGCCCGTACCGTCCTCAGTGGACACAAAGTCCCCGGCCAGTACGGTGAATGCCGCCGGTACGTCGGCCAGCCGGTCGACCAGGAAGTCGAACAGCGGAGCGTACCGGCGCCCGACCAGCTCGCTGCCCTTGAGCGTGCCGACCCTCTCCGCGCCGGCGAACTCCTTCTGGTAGGCCGACAGCCGGGACTCGGCCAGGACGTAGCGGTGGCCTTCGTGCTCCAGCACGGCGTAGTCGATGTCCGGCCCGACCACGAGCGCCGCGTTGGGCACCAGGGTCCACGGCATGGTCGTCCAGGCCAGGATCCGCAACGGTTCGCTGGCGAGCTTCGCCTGCGCTGACGCCCCGGCGGGCAGCGGCGGACCGGCCTCCAACTGGAGCCAGACCGTCGACGCCGGGTCGGTCCGGTCGCGGTACACGTCGTCCATCCGGGTCTCGGTGTTCGACAGCGGGGTCTCGCACCGCCAGCAGTACGCCAGAACCCGGAAACCCTCGTAGACCAGACCCTTGTCGTACAGGGTCTTGAAGGCCCACGCCACGCTCTCCATGTAGTCGCGGTCGAGCGTCTTGTAGTCGTTGGCGAAGTCGACCCACCGGGCCTGCCGGGTGACGTAGCGCTCCCATTCCTGGGTATAACGCAGCACCGACGTGCGGCACGCGTCGTTGAACCGGTCCACGCCCAGGTCGATGATCTCGGCCTTGGTGGTGATGCCGAGTTGCTTCTCCGCCTCCACTTCGGCCGGCAGGCCGTGGCAGTCCCAGCCGAACCGCCGTTCCACCCGGTGGCCGCGCATCGTCTGGTAGCGCGGCACCACGTCCTTGACGTAGCCGGTGAGCAGGTGGCCGTAGTGGGGCAGCCCGTTGGCGAACGGCGGCCCGTCATAGAAGACGTACTCGTTGCCGGCCGGCCGCGACTCCACCGAGGCTTCAAAGGTCTTGTCGGCGGCCCAGAAATCCAGGACGCCACGCTCCAACTCGGGCAGGTTCGGGCTGGCCGGCACCCCGGCCCGCTCGGCATTCTTCGGGTAGGTCATGGTCTGGTATCTCCTCGCGGAGTGCTCGATACGGCACGGTCCACGCGAGGACGAGTCGCCCGCCGATAGCGGCGGTTGACCCGCGGTACCACCTCGCTTGGTGACTCGGCAGAGCCACCCGCTCGTCGGTCGGCTGTAACGGGCCGAACCCGTCCGGTTCTACTGGGGTCAGCCGCTGGCGGCGGCACCTTTTCTTCCGGAGGCTCACCGGTGATGGCCGGATCGTCGCCTGTGCGATCCAGAGTACCCGATCCGCCCGACGGCTCTCATCGCCGTTATCCCCGGCGCCCCGGCGGATTGTCGGCTGGGTCACACCCCGGCATCGTCACGCCGGCACCCGTTTCCCCGTCGTTCGGGCATGACGAAGCGAATGAACATCCGGGAACTGGTACCGGCGGGATACGCGGCGGTCTCCGGACTGGAGAAGTACGTGAGCGCCGCCGTCGAGCCCACGGTGCTTGAGCTGATCAAACTGCGCGCCTCGATCCTCAACGGCTGCTCGTTCTGCGTGGACATGCACAGCCGGGACGCGCTGGCCGCCGGTGAGGACAGCCGGCGGCTGTTCGGGGTCGCCGCGTGGCACGAGTCGCCGCTGTTCACCGAGCGGGAGCGTGCCGCGCTGGCACTGACCGACGAGGTGACCAGGCTGGGGCAGCACGGGGTCAGCGACGAGGTCTGGGAGCAGGCGTGCGCGGTCTGGTCGGCCGAGGAGGTGGCCAACCTGGTACTGGCGGCTGCCACCATCAACGTGTGGAACCGGATCGCGATCACCAGCCGGACGCCCCCGCCGGCGGCAGTCTGACCGCCGCCCCGCCGGAGGAGGCGGCCGTGTCCCCTGACGCTGCCGCTTCCTCCGGCTCCTCCGGCTCTGTCGGCCCTGCCGGCCCTGTCGGCTCCTCCGGCCCTGTCGGCCCTGCCGACGTCTTCCTGGCGCACCGGCCGATGCTGTTCGGGCTCGCGTACCGGCTGCTCGGCTCGGCCTGGGATGCCGAGGACGTGCTCCAGGAGGGGTACCTGCGGTGGGCCGGCGCCAACCGGACGGCGGTACGGGAGCCCAGGCGCTACCTGTCCCGTACTGTCGCCCGGCTCGCCCTGGACCGGCTGCGTGAACGCACCGCCGAGCCGTACGCCGGCCCCTGGCTGCCCGAACCGGTACCGGCCGATCCGGCGGTCCTCGGGCCCCTGGACACGGTCGAGCAGCGTGACTCGGTCTCGATCGCGACGCTGCACCTGCTGGAACGGCTCAACCCCGCGGAGCGGGCGGTCTACGTGCTGCGTACCGCGTTCGACCTGCCGTACGACGAGATCGCCCAGATCATCGAGCGGAGTCCGGAGCACTGCCGCCAGCTGCACCACCGGGCCAGCGAACGGGTCGGCGGCACCGCCAGGTTCTCCACCGACCGGGCCACCCACGCCGAGCTGCTGCGCCGCTTCATGGCCGCGGCCCGGGACGGTGACCTGGCCGCCCTGTCCGAACTCCTGCGAGCGGACGTGGTGGCCTGGTCGGACGGCGGCGGCAAGATCGGCGCGGCGCGCCACCCGATCCGCGGACGTGATCGGGTGGCCCGGCTGTTCAGCCGGATCTACACCAGTTTCCGGCCGCGGGACGACACGGCGGTGGAGCTGGGCGGGCTGCCGGCGCTGGTGATCAGGCACGACGGCGTACGGCGGGTCCTGGCCCTGTCGGTCGAGGACGGCCGGATCGCCGGCGTCTATCTGATCCTGAACCCGGACAAGCTGCGGTCGGTCTGAATCCTGAACGCGGACAGCTGCGGTCGGTCGACCAGCCCCGGGCAGCGCTCCGGTCCGGGCGGCGCTCCGGTCAGTCAGCCAGCTCGGGGAACCACAGCCCTATCTCGCGCTTGGCGCTGTCGGGCGAATCGGAGGCGTGCACCAGGTTCTCCCGGTTGGACAGCGAGAGGTCGCCGCGGATCGTGCCGGCCGCTGCGGCCCGGCCGTCGGTCGCGCCGACCAGCGCCCGTACCACGTCGATCGCCTGGTCCCCGGAGAACACCGCGGCGACCAGCGGACCGCTCGTCATGAACTCCTTCAGCGGCGGGTAGAACGCCTTGTCCACGTGCTCGGCGTAGTGCTGGTCGGCCAGCTCGGCGTCCATGGAGCGCAGTACCAGCGCGTCGATGGCCAGCCCCTTGCGCTCCAACCGGCCGGTGATCTCCCCGACCAGGCCCCGGCGTACCGCGTCTGGCTTGATCAATACGAGCGTCCGCTCGGACACGTTGGCCTCCTTCGCCTCACGGTGAGCCTAACCGGCCGCGATGACCCCAAGGTCGCCGGTCCGGCGGGTTGCCCGGCCGCTCCGGGGCCGGCATTGCGATGATCAACCACAGGCCCCGGCGACGGGTTGATACCCAGGCTGTCCCGATTGGGCCTTTCGCGGTCGGCCAAAGCCGCTTAGCCTGGCGAATTAGCCTGGCAAATACCGGGGAGGTTCCGCGTGCCAAGCACCCGCCGTTGGACGGTGTCCACCCGTCGCACCGTCATCTCGGTCGTGCTGGGGGTGCTGTCGGTCTTCATGATCTGCGCCAGCACCGGAGCCAGCAGCTGGGTGATCGCCGCGCTCGGCCTGGCCGTGCTGGCCGCCGGCGTCGGGCTGTACGTCGTCTCGGCGCTGAACAGCCGCGAGTTCGCGTACGTGCCCGGAACCGCCAACGTACAAAGCTGCTCGCCGCCGCCGGCGTCGGCCTCGTACGGGCGGTGCGGCATGCAGCTGATCGTGCACGCACCCGGTACCGACGACGTGGCCGTGAAGATCCGCGAGACCGGGGTACCGGTGTCGAAGTGGCCGCACGAGGGCAGCACGCTGCCGGTCCTGGTCGCGATCGGCGACCGGCGACGGGTACGGGTCCTGTGGGACAACGTGCGCTCCCACGGCGACGTCGCCGACGGCATGCTCGACGGGGAGCCGGAGGACGACCCGACCCCGGTCGAGGACGCCTACATCGGCGACCTGCTCGACGACGACTACCCGGACGGGGACCCGGGGGCCGGCATCGACCCGTCGACCCGGGTGATCGAGCTCGACCTGATGGACCCCACGGTGTTCCGGGTCTCGCCGGCCGAGGACGATCTCGACGAGCTACCCGACCTGCTGCTTCCCGATCCCGACGAGCCCGATCCGCTGGGCGACGAGCTGCAAATCGAGGACGTGTCGATCGACGACCTACCGATCGACGACCTACCCGACGACCTGCCGATCGACGAGCCGGTGTCCCGCGAGCGACCGGTCGAGGGGTCGCCGGTCGACGCTCCGCTGGTCGACGTGCTCTGGCCCACCGGCCCGACCGGGCCGGCCCGCGACGGGGACTCCTCCGGCGACGGCGAGTCCCCGGGCATCCGCGAGTCTCCCGGGATCCGGGAGTCCCCCGGGATCCGGGAATCCCCCGGGATCCGGGAGTCCGGGAGGGGGGCCGAGTCCGGCGGCGCACCGCCGGTGGCTCCCGGTGGGCGGCCCGACGAACCGGTACGCCGCGCACCCCGGCGCCGACCGTCGCCGCGCCCCCGCCGGCCGGTCCGCGACGAGATGCTCGAAGCGACCGGCCCGGGTGCGGTGATGACCGCCGAGCCGCCGCCCGTCGCCGACCGGGTACCCGACCCGACCGCGCTGTCCGACCCGACCGCGCTGCCGAACCCGACCGCGCTACCCCATTCGACCGCGCTGCCCGACCTCGACCTGGCCACCGGCGTCGAGCCGGCGACCTCCCCCACCTCCGGCGCCGCCCCGGCAGCGACCGGCACCACCACTATCGGCACCACCACGACCGGCAGCGGGACGACCGGCGCCACCACGACCGGCAGCGGGACGACCGGCGCTACCAGGACCGGCGCCACCACAACCGGCAGCGGGACGACCGGCGCCACCAGGACCGGCGCCGAGACGACCGGCGCCACTAGGACCGGCGCTACCACGACCGCTGCCAAGACGACCGGCGCCGGGACGACCGGCACCGGGACGACCGGCGCCACCACGACCGGCAGCGGGACAACCGGCGCTACCAGGACCGACGCCACCAGGACCGACGCCACCACGACCGGCGCCACCACGACCGGCAGCGGGACAACCGGCGCCGAGACAACCGGCGCCGAGACGACCGGCACCGGGACGACCGGCGCGCCCACGAGCGCCGCCGCCGGGGCCGCGAGCGAGGCGGCCCGCCAATCCACGACCAAGGCGCCGCCGACCGCACCCGGCAGGCGCGGGACGGCGCTGCGGGTCGAGCACGTCCTCTCGGCCGAGCCGGCGGTACCGGCCATGCCCCGCTCATCGGTCGTCGGCGACCTCGCCGAGGACGGTGAGATC
>DASXOA010000348.1:0-10930 GCA_036494675.1 Rugosimonospora sp. | reverse complement strand
GACGTACAGCTTCCGCAACTCGCGCGCGATATCCGGAACCTCGGCGAGTTGCCCAGCGGCCACCGCCATCATGAGTGCCTCGGCAGCATCGACTTCAGCGTCGCTCAGTGGTACGTCGTTCAAAGCCAGAAACACGCGCGTGGCGGCCAGTTGAGCCGCTTGTTGCCATCGATGAGGGCGTGGTTTATGCAGAGCGAATGCAGAAGCGCGGCGGCCTCTTCTCCCAAAGGTCTGAAGATGCCTCGTGGCCGAACGCGATCGTTGTTGGCCGCGCCACAGCCGAGGACAGCAAGCCGTAGTCGCGAACCCTGGGCGCGGTTCCCAGGACTACGTGGGCGATCTCGATAAGGTCGTCGAGATCGAGATAGGCCGTCACTTCGCCAAGCGGTCGAGCAACTCGGCGTCCCGCGTGGCGACGCCGGCGGCGAGTTCACGTACTTTCGAGCGGTGGCTACGGGCCGCGACGTATTGCTCCACGGCCACCAGGATGGTCGCGTTCATCGAGCGGTGCTCGTCATCGGCGATCCGTTTTAGTGCGGTATGTAGCTCGTTGGGCAGGTTGACGGTCGTGAACATATGAAAACACTAGGACTTCTATGGTGAATCGGCTGGCTGATGTAGCCGGTCCCTGCTGACGGATGTCGGCGGCGCCAACCGGATGGGTCGACGCCGTCGTCTGCGCTTCCGTCGTGTCCCGTCGGCCTTGGCGGCCGAACGCTTGGAGATCAGCCTTGCCGCGTGCTGGGCACGAGTCGGGGGCGAGCAGCAGCCGCCGGGTCGACGAGTGCCGCGCCGAAGACCCAGGGAGACGTCTGCGCAATGAAGTCGTGGGGGAATCCGAGCGTGAAATCCGTGGCCTCCTCCAGTCGCGCGCACTCCTCGGGCGACAGCTGTACGTCGAGCGCGCCGAGGTTGTCCCGAAGCTGGTCGAGGTGGCGGGCCCCGAGGATCGGATGAACCGAGGAAGAGCGGGCCATGGTCCAGGCGATCGCCACCTGGGACGGGGTGGCGCCGCGGTCCTCGGCGACGTTCTGCACCGCCTGAGCGACGGCGTGGGCATGTTCGTCGAGGGAGGCCGGATCCAGCCGGGTGCTGCCGGGTTTCTCGCCGGACCGGCTGTACTTGCCGGATAGGACACCGCCGGCCAGCGGGCTCCAGGTGGTGACGCCGAGACCGAGCGTTTCGGCCATGGGAAGCAGTTCCCGTTCGATGTCCCGCTGAAGCAGGTTGTACGGCACCTGGAGTCCGATGAACGGGCTCCAGCCATGCCAGGCGGCGAGCGTGTTGGCTTGTGCGACAACCCAGGCAGGCGCATCGGAGATGCCGACGTAGAGGATTTTGCCGGCCCGTACGGCGTCGTCGAGAGCCCGCATGGTCTCCTCGATTGGCGTAGCCCGGTCCCACATGTGCACCCAGTACACGTCGAGGTAGTCCGTCTTCAACCGGCGCAGGCTGGTTTCCAGTGAGGCTCGCAGGTTCTTCCGGGCATTGCCCGCCGCGTTGGGGTCGGTGCGGTCCCGGGAAACGGTGTACTTGCTGCCCAGGACGAAGGATTCACGCCGCCCGACGAGTAGCTGGCCGAGAATCTCCTCACTGGCTCCGTCACGGTAGTTGATGGCGGTGTCGATGGTGTTGCCGCCGGCGTCGGCGTACGCGTCCAGGATCCGTTGGCATTCCTCGATGGGGGCGCCGACGCCACCGTGTTCGCCGAACGTCATCGCACCCAGGATCAGCTCGGAGACCCGTAATCCGCTGTTGCCGAGCGTCCGGTACCTCATGCGTGTGCCAACTGAGTCATGAGCCGACCATACACACTGTCTGGTCGGAGTGTCTATACGTGATGTATGGTGTGCGTCATGCCGCAATCGGGCCGCCGACCAGACGCTCGCCGTACCAACTCCACTGCCCCCGCCACGGAGTTGCGCGAGCGCCTACTCACCGCCACCCGGGACCTGCTGGCGCAGCGCCGGTTCGACTCGATCAGCGTCGCCGACATCATCGCGGCGGCGGGCGCGTCCCGGGCCAGCTTCTACTTCTACTTCCCCGGCAAGCAGGCGGTGCTGGCCGAGCTTGTCCGCCGAGCCGTCGGACAGGGTCAACAGGCCGCAGAGCCCTGGACCACCGGTCGGCAGGACCCGCTGTACGCGCTGAGGTCAGGCATCGAGGCCGGCGCCGCCCTGTGGATGGACAACGCGGCCGTGCTCACCGCGATCGTGGAGAACTGGGGATCCGACGAACAACTGCGCGAGCTGTGGCTGCAGCAGATGGAGACGTTCACCGACCTGACCGTCGCACGCATCCAGGCCGACCCCGATGTCCTTCGGCGCCTGGACGGCTTGGACGTACGGGCGGTGGCGGCGTCACTGACCTGGCTCGGCGAGCGGCTCTACTACCTGGCGGCGGCCAACGTGCCGCCCTTCACCGATCGCGATGTCCTCGTCGACACCCTGATGCATGCCTGGACCCGCACTCTCTATGGAGATTCCCCGAGTCCGAGCCACACGTGAACCCGGCATCAGTAGCATGCTTGGCGGCATGACTGGATCGGATCCGAAAGCGGAACTTCGTTTCTACCTGACCCGGGCCCGCGACGCGTTGCTGTGGAAGATGGACGGGCTTTCCGAGTACGACATCCGCCGCCCGCTCGTACCGACCGGCACCAACCTGCTCGGGCTCGTCAAGCACGTCGCCACCGTCGCCGCCGGGTACTTCGGCGAGTGCTTCGGCCGGCCGTTCGCCGAGCCGATGCCGTGGCTGGACGATGACGCCGAACGGAACGCCGACATGTGGGCCACCGCCGACGAGTCGCGGGAGCAGATCGTCGGCCTGTACCACCGTGTCTGGGTCCACGCCGACGCCACGATCGATGCGGTTGCGCTCGACGCCACCGGTGAGGTCCCGTGGTGGCCGCCGGAGCGGCGGGAACCGACAATGCACCGAGTCCTCATCCACATGATTGCCGAAACGGAACGGCAT
Source organism: Rugosimonospora sp. (assembly GCA_036494675.1). Taxonomy (GTDB): domain Bacteria; phylum Actinomycetota; class Actinomycetes; order Mycobacteriales; family Micromonosporaceae; genus Rugosimonospora. Next base: position 7,954 of record DASXOA010000348.1, on the reverse strand, counting down.
GCCGGCCACGCCGACATCGTCCGCGAACTCATCGACGGATCGGCCGGGATTCGGGCCGAACACTCCAGCCTGCCCGACGGCGACGCGGAGTGGTGGACAACCTATCGCGACCGGGTGGAGCAGGCAGCGAAGGACGCCGGGTCGCGTTGATGTCCAACCCGGCATCAGCCCGATGGGCTGGCGCCGCCGTCTGCGCTGCGGTTGGCCGGAAGGGGTAGGGCTCGCGAGGAGCGGGCATTCGACGGATGCGAGCGGTCGGTATCTTCCCGAGAGGCGTGGAGGCGCCGGAGAGGCGTGGAAGGTGCCGGCTAGCTCGTGATCGGCGTGCCGGAGGTGGCTCGTGCGGCTGCGCCGAGAGCGGCGCAGATCCGGGGTAGTGCCGTGCCGATCGGCTCGCGAATCACCTCGGCGGCAAGGTCGTCGTAGGGGGTTGGGTCCCGGTTGACGATCACCAGCTGATTGCCCGCGTTGACCGCCACAGCGCACAGCGAGGCGACCGGCTCGACCTGCAAAGAGGTGCCGGCCGCGAGCAGGAGCTGGCTGTTCTCGGCGATCCGCTTGGCGTGGCTGACCGTGGCCGGGTCAAGGTGCTCCCCGAACAACACCACCGCAAGCTTGAGGATCTGACCACAGTCGTTGCACCGCGGGTCGCCGTCACCGGCCGCCACCCGGGCCAAGGTTTGCTCGCTGGGCGTACGCGACCGGCAACCAGTGCAGGCCACCTCGTGCATCGAGCCATGCAGCTCCAGTACCTTGCGCGGGTTGGAGCCGGCCTTCTGGTGCAACCCGTCGACGTTCTGGGTGAGGATTCGAATCGCGACGCCGGCGCGATCCATGTCAGCCAGCGCGCGGTGCGCCGCGTTGGGCTCAGCCCGCCACGCGGCGTGTCCAAGATAGGTCTGCCAAAATGTCGCCCGGACCTTCGGCTCAGCCATAAATGACTGGTACGTGAACGCATTGACCAGTGCCGGGTCGCGGGTCCACACGCCCGACGGCCCCCGGTAGTCGGGGATACCGGAGTCTGTCGAGATGCCTGCTCCCGTGAGCACCGCCACCCGAGTCACCCCGTCAGCCCAGCTCGCACCCATGGCCGCCGATGGTAGGTGGCCAACAGGATCCGGTCGAACCCATTAACCTTCGTTCGTCAGCAGGACTGGAGGGAGGGGAGGCGTCCCGCGAAGAAGGCGGTGGGCGGCACGCCCATCATGGCGCGGAACTCGGCGGTCATGTGCGACTGGTCGTAGTAGCCGGTCGCCGCGGCCAGATGCGACCAGCCCACCGCACGGGTGCGGCCGCTGTCCAGGACGCCGCGGAGACGGCTGATGCGCGCGAAACGCTTGGGCGCCAGCCCGACCCCGTCGGTGAACAGGTCGCGCAGGTGCCGTTCGCTGACCGCGAGCCGTCGGGCGAGCGCGGGCAGCGGCTGTTGGCGGACCGCGAGGGCCTCGGCCGCCGTGGCGACCAACTCGCCCCGCGCGAGGTCTTCTGCTGTCTGGGCGGCGATTCGTGCCAGCAACGCCGCCTCCAGGTGCCGCAGGACGAGTCGCGGGTCGGGGCCCAGCGAGGCCAGCCGGTACGGCAGCCCCGTCGAGTCTTCCCACAGGTCGGCGAGCGGTACCACCCGGTCGACGAGTTCTCGCAGCGGGACTCCCAGCAGCGGCCGGGCGGCACCGGGGCGGAGCCGGATTCTGAGGCACAGCGGGAAGTCTTTGCCGCCGTAGTAGGACGCGCGGGTGCGCGGGCCGACCACCATGAGGTCACTGTGGCGCGCCACCGTCGTACGGAAGACCAGCGCGGTGGCGGGGTCGGGGACGTGCACGAGCGACTGCGCGCCCGGCAGTACGGCGACATCGGCCACCCATGGCCGCAGTGACCGCGGTGCCGTTACCGGAAGCTCTCTGGCCACAGGCCCACGGTATCCCGCCGAAATCTCCTATAGCCCGCGGTGGCCGTGGTGACAGCCTGAGATCATGATCCTGATCACGGGTGCCACGGGCACCATAGGCAGTGAACTGGTACGGCTTCTGTCGGCCCGGGGCGAGCAGGTGCGAGCGATGACTCGTGATCCCTCACGGGTGACGGGTGTGCCGGCGGTACGGGGCGATTTCGACGACCCCGAGACCTTGGCGGCGGCCGCCACCGGCGTCGACACGGTCTTTCTCCTGAGCGCGCCGGGCCCGTGGGTGGCCCGGCACGACGAGGCGATGCTGGAGGCCGCCGAGGCTGCGGGGGTACGGAAGGTAGTGAAGGTGTCGGCGATCGGCACGGGCGAGCGTACGGACGTCGGGAACTGGCATCTCCCCGGCGAGCAGGCCCTACGGTCCGGCGGCATGGAGTGGACGGTCCTACGGCCCTCCAGCTACGCCTCCAATGCCCTCCAGTGGGCCGCCGCGATCAGGTCCAGGCAGCCGATCCCGAACACGACGGGCACGGGCCAGCAGGGCGTCGTCGACCCGCGCGACGTGGCGGAGGTCGCCGTGCGGGCCCTGACCTCGGCCGACCACGCCCAGACCGTACTGACCCTCACCGGACCCGATCTGCGGAGCGTCCCCGACCTGGCGGCGATCCTCGGCGACGTCATCGGGCGGCCCCTGGAGACCGTCGACATCCCGTTGGACGCCTACCGCGACAGGATGCTCGCGGCCGGGATGGACACGGGTTTCGCCGACGTCGCCGTCAACGGCTCGCGGCTCGTCGCCGAGGGTGGCAACGCCAGGCTGACCGACGACGTCGAGCGCTCCTTGGGCCGTCCGCCGCGCGCCTTCGTCTCCTGGGCGAAGGACCACCGCGCGGCCTTCATCGGGTGACGCCACGCCTCTCGTGCCGGGCCGGGCGGTACCGCGTGCTGACGCGGGTCGAGGCAGAACTGGCGAGTGGGTCGCCTAACCGTCGATCGTGACCTCGACCGGGCCGACGCGCAGAGTGCCGTCGCTCAGGGGCCCGCATCGAATGCCGCCCTTACCCCGCAACGCCCGCCAGGCGCCGGGGCCGATGGCCGCGTCCATCCAGGCGCACGGGTTCGCCCGCCGGTTGACGCGCAAACTCACCGGCCCGTCCCCGGAGTCCAGGATCAGGATGGATCCGACCAGCTCATCGACGGGAATGCCGGACACGAGGATGTTGCGCCTCACTTGTACCAGGTCGGCGCCGGGTGGCAACGACTCCTGCGCGATCACGGTGACGCTCGCGTCGCGGTGTGCCTGCTTGCCGAAGTACCGGTCGCCGACGATGCCGAGACCCTCCCGGATCTGGATCTGCTCCACCAGTTCGCCGGGCGGGGCCGCTGCCGGACCGTCTGCGGGCCGGCCCTGGTAGCGGTGCACGGGCGAGGCCAGCAGTTGGACGATCTCCGGCATGACCTTGAGTCTACGAAGACATGCCGGGGACTCAGCGACAGTCGGCCTCCGGTGCCGGTGCTCCGGCTTGGCCGGATCGGGCTACCAGGTGCCGGAGGACATCGGCGGTACCAGGGTTGCCATCGAGGGCGGCATCGACGCCGTCCAGCCATCGGCCAGTTCCCTGGCCGTGGGGCGTAGCTCCGGTTTCTTGGCCAGGCAGCGTTCGCACAGGTCGATCGCCGCCACCGGGAGCCCGTCGATCGGGGGGAGCGGCGCCGGTTCCGCCATCAGGTGGGCGCGCAGCACCGCCGTACGGGAGTCCACGTCCCAGGGAAGCCACCCGGTCAGCGCCCGGTACAGGAGGAGGCCCAGCGCGTACACGTCGGCGGCCGGGTGAGCCGGGCAGCCGGAGAGGCGCTCCGGTGCCACATAGGCGGGGGTACCCACGACACACCCATCGGGCGCGTCGTCCGCCGGCTCACCGATCTCCTCGGAGATGCCGAAGTCGACCAGCTTCGCGCCCGTCGGGGCCAGCATCACGTTGCCCGGCTTCACGTCCCGGTGCACCAGACCGGCGGCGTGCACCGCCGCCAGGCCGTCGGCCACGTCGGCGCTCATCTCGACCGCCGCCCGCCAGGACAGCACGCCCAGCTTGAGCCGCTGGGACAGCGCGGGGCCGTCGATGAACTCCAGGACCAGGAACGCGGTGCCGTCGGCCGTCTCGCCGACGTCGTAGACGGTACTCACGTGCGGGTTGCACAGCCGGGCGGCGGCCCGGGCCTCCCGGTACAGCTCGGAACCCACCCGGTTCGGGCCGAGCAGCTTCACGGCGACCGGGCGGTCGAGGAGCTCGTCGTTGGCCCGCCAGACGGCGGACGCGCCACCGGTGCCGATCTGCTCGATCAGCCGGTACCGTCCACCCACCACGGTCGTCACCTGGTCGAATTGCCCGCCACGTCCGGGATTACACGCGGCGGTTGGTGCGTCGTTGGCGCTCACGTTGCACACTGCTAAGCATTGTGGAAATGCTGGCTGGAAGGTACCGGCTGCTCGAGCCGCTGGGCTCGGGCGGGATGTCGGTGGTCTGGCGCGGGTACGACGAGGTGCTCGGGCGGCGGGTCGCGGTGAAGGTGCTGGCGGCCGAGTTCGCCACCGATGCGGATTTCCGGTCCCGTATTCGTCGCGAGGCACAGGCCGCGGCGCGGCTCTCGGACCCGCACATCACCAATGTGTACGACTACGGCGAGGCGCGGGACGGTACGCCGTTTGTGGTCATGGAGCTGGTCGATGGGCCGTCCCTGGCCGAACGGCTCGTCTCGGGGCCGCTGTCCGCGTCCTCGATCGTCCCGATCGGTGCCGGGGTGGCCGCGGCGCTGGCCGTCGCGCACGCTCACGGACTCGTGCACCGGGACATCAAGCCGGCAAACGTGATGCTCAGCCCGTCCGGGGTCAAGGTGGTCGACTTCGGGATCTCGGCGCCGGCCGGCGAGCACGGCGGGCCGGTGCTGGGTACCCCCGGGTACCTCGCGCCGGAGCAGCAGGCCGGGGCGCCGGCCGCGCCGGCCGCCGACGTGTACGCGCTGGGTCTGCTCCTGTCCCGGGCGCTGGATCACCGCGCTCCGGTACCGGCGGAGCTCAGCGCGCTGATCGCCGAGTGCCTGTCGCCCGATCCGGCGGGCCGGCCGTCCAGTTCCTCGGTGGCGGCCCGGCTCGCCGCGATCACCGGGGTGGCGCGGCCCGCCGGGCGGGTGCCGGTACCGCCGGAGTCCCGGAGGACACCGCCGCGGTACGGGACCCCGGCGCAGGGGCCGGCGCACCGGTCGGGTACCCGGATCATGCCGCCACCCCCTCCGGTACCACCGAGGCTGCGGCGACCCCGGCGCTGGCCGTTCGTGGCGGCGGCGGCCGTGCTGGTCTTCCTGGCCTGCCTGGCCGGCGCGTCGCTGGTGAAGCGGCACACCGGCTCCTCGGCGGCGGCGTCCATGCCGGGCCGGTCGGCGACCCCCTCACCGTCGCCACGGCCGTCGCCGAGCCCGAGCCTCGGCTGCCGGGTCGACTACCACGTCACCGACTACGGCATCGGTTTCCAGGCTCAGCTGACGCTGACGAACAGCGGCGCCGCCGACATCTCCAGCTGGACCCTGGCGTTCGACTTCCCCGATGACCAGAAACTCAGCGTCGGCTGGGGCGGGGTGTGGAAGCAGGACGGCAGCCGGGTCACGGTTCGCGACATTCTCATCAACGGATCGATGAAGCCCGGGAAATCGGTCGGCATCGGCTTCGTCGGCACATACAAGGGAAAGAACGACGAACCCCAGCAATTCTCGCTGAACGACGTTTCCTGTGGCCAGAGTGACGGATGAGGCCGGTGGGGCGTGAGCGTGCCGACCTGATGCCTAATCTTCCCGCAGCTCTGGACAGTGGGACGCGCCGCCCGCACCATCGGCGTACAGGCGGGGGCTCGGGGACCAACCGCAGCTAGGACCGGCGGGAGGTGCCAGCCGTGGGTTCACGTTCACCGTTCACCGCAGCGACGACCAGCCCCTTCGATCTCGCCCGCCGGCAGCGCGCGGCGCTGCTGCTCAGCATCCAGGCCGTCGAACGGGCCCTGGCCCGGCCGATCGCCGAGCCCGGCTGGCGGCAGGGCGCGGCCGAATCCCTGAACTGGATGGTCGAGGCGTTCGCCGACCACGTCTCGGTGACCGAGGGCGCGGACGGACTGTACGCAGAGCTCCTCGACCATGCGCCCCGGCTGGCCCGCGGGGTCTACGTGCTGACCCGCGAGCACGCGGCGCTGTCGCGGGCCATGGACGCGGTGGTCCAACGGGTGTCCGGCGGCGACCCGGACAACCTGCGGGTCTGGGCGAGCGACCTGCTGCGGGAGCTGGCCCGGCACCGCCAGAGCGGAGCGGACCTGGTCTACGAGGCCTACCAAACGGACATCGGCGGGGAGACCTGATTACGGACCGCTGACGTCCGGTCGATTTCCCGGAACGCGTGCCTACAGTTGCCGGCATGGGCCAGGCCATCCTCGTCGTCGACGACGACCCCACCGTCAGCGATGTCGTGCGCCGGTACCTGGAGCGGGCCGGGTACGAGGTCACCCTGGCCGGGGACGGCCCGGCGGCGCTGGCCGCGTTCGCCCGGCGCCAGCCGGATCTGGTGGTACTGGACCTGATGCTGCCCGGCATCGATGGGCTGGAGGTGTGCCGGCGGCTGCGTACCCGCGCCGACGGCGTACCGATCGTGATGCTCACCGCACTCGGCGAGGAGGCGGACCGGGTACTGGGGCTGCAACTGGGCGCGGACGACTACGTCACCAAGCCGTTCTCGCCACGCGAACTGGTGCTGCGGGTGCAGTCGGTGCTGCGCCGGTCGCTGGTCCGGCCGGCATCGCCACCGGAGACGCTCATCGACGGTGGGCTGCGGCTCGACGCGGACCGCCGCATCGCCAGCCTGGACGGGACGGATCTGTCGCTGACGGTACGAGAATTCGATCTGCTGGTCTTCCTGATGCGCCATCCCGGCCGGGCGTTCAAGCGCAGCGAACTGCTGGACGCGGTGTGGGGATGGACGTTCGGCGACCAGTCGACGGTCACCGTCCACGTGCGACGGCTCCGCGAGAAGATCGAGCAGGACGCCGCGGTACCGACGCGGATCCTCACCGTGTGGGGCGTCGGGTACCGCTACGAACGGGCCGGATCGGTGAGCGCGGCATGACCGGGGCCTGTGCCCATGCGTGAACTGCTGACGATGTTCGCCACGGCGCTGGTCGGCGCGCTGGCTGTCGCGCTGCCCGGCGCCCTGGTACTGCGGCTGCTGCGCCGCCGTTCGATCGTGGTGCACGTCTGCGTGCTGCTGACCGTCGCCGTACTGGCGGTGCTGGCCGGCGTCATCGGCGTGGCCCAGGCGATGTTCATCTCCCAACACGACCTGCGGGTGCTGCTGATCGTCATCTCCCTGGCCGGCGCGGTGAGCCTGCTCATCGGCTGGTGGCTCGGCCGCCGGATGGCCGCCGACGCGATGTGGGCGGACGAGGCGCGGGCGCGGGAACGCCAGTCCGAGGCGAACCGGCGGGACCTGATCGCGTGGGTGTCGCACGACCTGCGTACGCCGCTGGCCGGCATGCGGGCGATGGCCGAGGCGCTGGAGGACGGCGTGGTGGTCGACCCGGAAACGGTGCTCGAATACCACCGCCGGATCCGGGTGGAGACCGACCAGATGGCCCGGCTGGTGGACGACCTGTTCGAGTTGTCCCGCATCAACGCCGGAGCGCTGCGGCTGTCGCTGGCAACGGTGCCGCTCGGCGACGTCGTCTCCGACGCGGTCGCGTCCGCGGTACCGGTCGCGGCGGCGCGGCGCATCCGGCTGGTGGCGCTGGACAACGGCTGGCCGGTCGTGCGGGCCAGCGAACCGGAGCTGTCCCGGATCGTGACGAACCTGCTGCGCAACGCGATCCGGTACACGCCGTCGGACGGAACCGTCACGGTCACCGGGGGACGGGACGGCGACGGCGGCTGGTTCGCGGTCACCGATGCCTGCGGTGGGATTCCCGAAGGGGACCTGTCGCGTGTGTTCGATGTTGCGTTTCGGGGCGAGGCCGCCCGTACCCCACG
>DASXOA010000347.1:0-29533 GCA_036494675.1 Rugosimonospora sp. | reverse complement strand
ATGGTTTTTCATCATGCCAGTGATGTTCAGGGTCTCCCACGCCAGCCGGTCGTGGGTCTTGACCAGCTTGTTGGCGACCTCGTGTAGGAATTCCTGCCGTACATCGCGGACCGGGCGTAGGCCCGGCCGAGCCGGGCCGCGGCCTTGACCCGATTGGCCGAACCCTTCTTCTTGCGACTGACCTGTCGAGACAGTCGCCGCAGCCGACCCCGCGCAGTGCGTAGCGGCCTCGGCGGATCATCCTCCCGGGCCACCTCCCGGCCGGTCGTGGTCGCGGCGACTACATACGCGGACAATCCCCGGTCCACCCCGACCCAACCGGCACCGTGACCGTCGCGGCGTGGGGGTCTGGGAAAACCTCGAGTCATCCATCCAGGCCGTGGTGAAGGGGAACAACGACAGGCAGAACAGTAGCGCCAGGTTTGCCCACAGCACCCCGCCACGTACCCGCTCTACCAGGTGGAACATGTGGTGATGGTTGTTCCAGTAGATGCCCACATAGACAAAGCTGAGTAGATAGCTCAGCAGCCCGACTCCGGTGGTGTGTACGAGGTCGGAGAGGTGGTGACCCGGCGGAGTCTTCAACTCCAGCACCACTCTGTTCACCGGAACGTGGTGGCGTTCGTGGGCGGGCCAAAGTCGCGTCCGCAACAATCCTGCCGATCATTGACAACGTGGCCCCTTCCGCCGGTGTCTAGCAAGGTGTCATGGATACCAGTGGGAGGTCGGGTGGGACAGGAACCGGGCACCGGGTTCGACGACTTTGTACGTGGTCGGGCCGGTGCGCTGCTGCGTTCGGCGTACCTGCTGACTGGTGATCGGCACGCGGCCGAGGATCTGCTGCAGGACACTCTGGAGCGGGTTTACCGGCATTGGTCGCGGATCGCCACCTCGCCCGAGGCGTACGCCCGGCGAGCCTTGGTCAATGGCGCCACGAACCGGTGGCGGTGGCGGCGGCGGCGACCACCCGAGGCACCGCTGTCCGACGCGGATGATCCGACCGATCCCGATCACGCAGGTACGGTCGCGCTGCGCGCTGTGGTTCGAAACGCGCTGCGGGAACTTCCCGCGCGCCAGCGCGCGACGGTGGTCCTGCGGTACTTCGACGACCTGAGCGAAGCCGAGGTCGCCTCGTTGCTGAACTGCTCGGTCGGGACCGTGAAGAGCCATGCCTCGCGTGGCTTGGCCCGGCTGCGTACCGCCCTGGGCCCGGTCTTCGACGTGCCCGTCTCGCCCTCCGGGAGGAACTCGTGAACAGCGCCGACCAGCGCGACATCCGCAACGTCCTCGTCGAGGTCACCCGGGACCTGGAGCCGTCGCCGGAACTGATGGACCTGGTCCGGCGCAGAGCCCGGACACGGAATCGGCAGCGCCGCGTCGTAGCGGCAGCGGCGACCCTCGTACTGCTGGTGGTCGGGGGCGGCGTACTCCTGGTGCGTCCCTGGCACACCGACAACCGATACAACGCACCGCTGGCTCCGGCCCCCGGCTTCGACGAACCGACCCGCGGCGACCTGTCCGGCGACACTCGCTACGCCGACGACGTCAACACCGTATGGGGGGCCTGGGCGCGCCAATGGCAGATCGCCAAGAGCAACGCGTACCGGGTGACCGGGCTGGGGGAGACACATCTGACCTGGGCGCTGAACACCCCGGCGGGCCGGGTCGCGGTAATCGAGCAAGACCTGACTGTGTCCGAGGGGCACGTGGACCATCCCGGCGTCGCGATCGGCTACCTCACCGACATCGCGGGCAGGCCGCACGTGGTCGACGCGCTGTGGGAGCCGCTGGATCAGCCGCCGTACCAGTCACCGTTCCCGGGAGGGACCGGCGGCATGCTCGCCGGGGCGGACCGGTCGGTACTGGTGGTCTTCGACCCGGGCGCCCCCGTCGGGTACTCGGTGAAACGCACCTACCATCCCGACGGTGAAATAACCCGGGATGACTGGAAGCCGCTGCACTTCACCGGGGGCGTTGCCGTCGTTCGGGTGCCGGCCCGCGCCGACCAGGGCGCGATCGCGGTGGCGCCGCAGCCCTACGGGCAAAGCCAACCACTCTGGCTGGTCAACACCGTCGACAACGCCGGAACCTACCAGGTCATGACCACGCCGACCCGGGACCAGAACCGGCCGGATGGCCGACTCAACTGGGACGCCTACAGCCTGAACGGGACCGCTCTGGACATGAGCAAGTGCCAACGGCTACGCCCGGACACCAACACCTCTACGCACGTCCTGTTCACAGATCCCCTGGGCGCATCGCAGATCGGTGTCGGGCCTTTCGAGGCATGTGGAACGACGCCGGACGGCAGCGGTGTCACGGTTGGTGACGCGGTACTCCCCGGGGACCCGGCCTTCCTCTGGTACGCGCTGCGCTCACCCGCCGGCGCGATCCGGTACGGGTACCTGGGGCCGTTCGACGCGTCCGCCCCGCTTCCGGTGAAGGTGGCCCTGCCGGACGGACAGGGGTACGTGCTGGCCCGCAAGGGCGCGGTATTGAGCTACCGGATCAATACCGGGACCTGGCAGGGCGCACGGCAGGACGCCGCGCTGGTGCCGGCCCGGGCCACCGCGGTCCAGGTCACGATCGGCGGGTCGAGCACGGTCGTCCCACTCGGCTGACCGGCACCAACCTCGAGATTTCGCGAGCGCTGACGACGTGAGGAGATGAGGGCTGGCTACTGATCTACGGGGTCGCGTGGCGGGAGGACGCCTGCGTACAGTGACGGGTCTGCCTTACTGAATGCTGAATACCTCTCGGCGACAGGAGACGGCCTGTGGAGTACTCATCCCGTTCGACCGGCGCAGTCAGGGATTACGGCGACGGCGCGGATGGTCCGGCGGGCCGTCGTCCCGGCGGCAGGCCACCCAGGGATGGGCGAGGCGCTACGGGGAGTAGGCGCGGCAATGCGAAGAAGGGGCGCCCCAAGAAGGTCAAGGGTCCGCTCTGGGCCCGGCTCCTGCTGATTTTCGGCGCGATCCTCATGCTGGGCAGCGGCGGCACGATCGTGGCGTTCCACGTGGCGCTGTCCGCGGCGACCAAGAGTTTCGACAAGCAGAATCTGCTCGGTGCGGCCGCCGCCGGCGGCGGCGCGAAGCACGCGTCCATGACCGGTGCGAAGAACATCCTGATGGTCGGTGTCGACGCCCGCCCGGGGCAGAGCGCGACCGACCCGGTCCGATCCGACACGATCATGATCCTGCACATCCCCGCGAACCACACCGAGGGATTCCTCGTCTCCATCCCGCGCGACACTCTGGTGACGATCCCGGCCTACAACAATGGCAAGCACAAGACCGGGCCTCAGCAGACCAAGATCAATGCGGCATTCGCTATCGGTGCCGCGGGACTGACGGGTGACTCCGCCCGCCTGCACAGCATGGAACTGCTTGGCTTGACGATCGAGGACCTGTACGGGATCAGCCCCGACGCCGGCGCGATCGTGGACTTCACCGGCTTCAAGGAAGTGGTGAACGTGCTCGGCACGGTCTACATGTGCGTGGACGAGGACACCAGGTCGATCCACGTCGGCTATACCAAGAGTGGCAAGACGGTGTCGCCGTCGGTGCGACTCAACAGCGACGGGACCGTCGCCGGTTCCCTGCCGGGCGTCACCCCGAAGGACTATCCCAAGGGCTGCTACAACATGAAGCCGTGGGAGGCGCTGGACTTCGTGCGCCAGCGTGACCTGCTGGAATTCAAGGACACCGACTATGGCCGTCAGCGCCACCAGCAGCAGTTCGTCAAGGCGATCTTCAAGGAGATCCTCAGCAAGGGAGTCCTGACCAACCCGGGCAAGCTCGCCGGGGTGCTGAACACGGTCGGCAAGGCGATGACCATCGACCAGGGGCATTTTTCGATCCAGGACTGGCTGTTCGCGATGAAGGGTATCGGGGCCTCCGACCTGCTCACGATGAAGACCAACGCCGGCCAGTTCTTCAACGTGACAGGCCCCGACAGCGCCTCCTACCAGGGGCTCAGCCCGACGAGCCTGCAGATGCTCCAGGCGGTCAAGGACGACGCCATGGACGCGTTCGTCAGCCTCCACCCTGACTGGGTGGCGGCGAGCGGCGGCTGACGGCCGGCCGGCTCGCGCCCGCGAGCCGGCCCTCCTGTCCGGGCGTCCGCCGGTGTGGTTGGTCGTGGTCCTGCAGCAATCGCGCCCGCGCCGCCCCGCACTACGATCGCCACCGCCCCCACCGATGACACCTAACTCGGATGCGCGAGCGACTTCAGGAAGAAGGCCAGGTTCGCTGGTCGCTCTGCCAGTCGTCGCATGAAGTACGGGTACCACTCAGTGCCGTATGGCACATAAGCGCGCAGCCGTAGGCCCCGGGTGGCGAGTTCTTGCTGGGTGCGCGGCCGTACGCCGAAGAGCATTTGAAACTCGAAGTCCTGTGCCGAGCGTTGAGTGCGGGCGGCCAACTGCTCGGCAATCCGGATCATCCGTCCGTCGTGGGTGGCCACCATGGGGTAGCCCTGGCCTTCCATCAGGATCCGCAGGCACCGTACGTATGACGCGTCCACCTCGGACTTGTTCCGGTAGGCCACCGAGGCGGGCTCATCGTAGGCACCCTTGCACAGGCGGATCCGCGATCCGGCGCAGGCCAGTTCCACGCAGTCGGCCTCCGTGCGTTTGAGGTACGCCTGCAACACCACGCCGGTCGACGGGAAGTCCGCCCGGAGTTCCCGCACGATGGCCAACGTCGAGTCGGTCATCGTGTGGTCTTCCATGTCGACGGTGACGGTCGTTCCGACGGCGGCTGCGGCGGCGCAGATCTGCCTGGTGTTCTCCAGCGCGGTCGTGACGCCGCCGGCGGACAGGGCCGCGCCGAGTGCGGAGAGCTTCACCGACACTTCTGCCTTTGCGGCCAGGCCCTCGTCGCCGAGACGGCGCAGTACCTCGCGGTACGCGTCGACGTTGCGCTGCGCCTGGGTGGGGTCGGTGGTGTCCTCCTCGCCCAGATGGTCAAGCGAGACCAGCCGGTTCGTCGCGATTGCGTGTGCGATGTGGACGGCGTCGTCTACGCCGGTCCCGGCAATGAAGCGGTCGACAACGGGGCGCATCATCGGTGTGTGCTCTACGAGCGCACGGCAGCCGGTCGATCGGGCCGCGGCCAGCAGCGCGGAGCGAAGCATATGGGTTACCTGTCTGTCAGAGCTGGTGCGGGTGGCCGGACGTCACCGGCGGAGAGAAGCTCTCCTTGATGGTTCGCGGGCTGACCCAGCGCAGCAGGTTGTAGGTTGAGCCCGCCTTGTCGTTGGTGCCCGAGCCCCGCGCGCCGCCGAAGGGTTGCTGGCCGACGACGGCGCCGGTCGGCTTGTCGTTGACGTAGAAGTTGCCCGCGGCGAAGCGGAGCACGCGGCTCGCCCGCAGCACGGCGGACCGGTCCCGCGCGATGATCGAACCGGTCAGTCCGTACTGGCTGCCACGGTCCACCTGCTGGAGCACCCGGTCGTAGTCGCCGTCGTCGTAGACGTGCACCGCGAGGATTGGACCGAAGTACTCGGTGGCGAACACCTCGTGTGCGGGGTCATCGCCGACAATGACCGTCGGCCGGACGAAGAATCCTTCTGTGTCGTCGGCCGTGCCGCCGGCGACGACGCTCAGGGTGTCGGATTCGTTAGCCATGCGAAGGACACCGGCGAGCCGGTTGAACGCGCGCCGGTCGATCACCGCTCCCATGAAGTTGCGGAGGTCAGTGACGTCGCCGTGGGTCAGCGACTCCACTTCGGACACGAGGTCGTCCTTGAGGCGCTTCCACACCGACCGCGCGACATACGCTCGCGAGGCGGCAGAGCATTTCTGCCCCTGGTACTCGAACGCGCCACGGACCAGAGCAGTGCGTAGGACGTTGAGGTCGGCGGAGGGGTGCGCGACGACGAAGTCCTTGCCTCCGGTCTCCCCGACGACCCGCGGATAGCTGCGATAGCCGGCGATGTTGGTGCCGACCGTAGCCCACAAGTGCTGGAAGGTCTTCGTGGAGCCGGTGAAATGGATTCCGGCCAACGCCGGGTCGGCCAGTATCACCTCAGAGGCTTCCAGGCCGTCACCGGTGAGCAGGTTGATGACACCCGGTGGCAGGCCGGCCTCCTCGAGCAGTCGCATCGTCAGGTGCGCGGCGAGGCCCTGAGTCGGCGATGGTTTCCAGATCACCGTGTTGCCCATCAAGCTGGGCGCGGTGGGCAGGTTGCCCGCGATCGCGGTGAAATTGAACGGGGTGATCGCGTAGACGAAGCCCTCGAGCGGGCGGTAGTCCATGCGGTTCCATGTGCCGGGGCCGCTTTGCGGCTGCTCGGCGTAGATCTGGCGCGCATAGTGCACGTTGAATCGCCAGAAGTCGGCCAGTTCGCAGGCTGCGTCGATCTCGGCCTGCACAGCGGTCTTCGACTGACCGAGCATCGTTGCGGCGTTGACGGTGTCCCGCCACGGGCCGCAGAGCAGGTCGGCGGCGCGCAGTAGGATCGCGGCCCGCTCGTCGAATGGCATGTCCCGCCAGGTCCCGGCGGCACGTAGCGCGGCGGCGACGGCGTCCTTGGCGTCCTGGTGGGTCGCGTTGGCCGTGACGCCGAGCACGTGAGCGTGGTGGTGAGGCTGCACCACGTCGATCCGGTCGCCGCCGGCCATCCGCTGCTCGCCGTCGATCGTCGAGGTCAGCTCGAACTGCTCGCCGGAGAGCTCATTCAGCTTGGCGCTCAGACTGGTTCGCTCCGGCGATCCGGGAGCGTAGTCGCGCGCGGGCTCGTTTCGCGGGGCGGGCGGGAAGGTGATCGCGTCCATCAACAGCCTCTCGGTTCGGTCTCCGGAAACGTTAAACAGCGGAAGCCGAGTCCGATTGGTTTGATCGGCTACAGTTCTGTGCTGGTCACTGTTCGATCGGACAACACACTCGATGAGCGAAGAAGTACTCAGGGTAACGGCTCGCCAACTGCTGGCCGCCGCGGGCGATCCCGTGATGCAGCTGGCGGCAGGCGGTCTGGACGCCTCGGTCCGGGGGCTTGCCATCCTCGACCCGGACGACGAACTCGGCAGCTACACCGAGGACCTCGTCCTCGTCATCGGCGTGCGGGGCAGGGAGGCCATCCGGTATCTGCGGGCGGCCGCGCGCAAGGGCGCCTCGGCGGTCGCGGTGAAGGCCGCCTCGGACGCGACTGTCGAGGAGCTTCGCGCCGCCGCGGTGGAAGCCGGGATCGCGCTGTTCGTGGTACGGCCGCAGGTGCGGTGGGACCAACTGGAAGCCCTGGTACGCGAGGTCGTCGACGGGGCGGCACTGACCGCGGGGGTGCGCGCAGGCGAGGACAACGGGGACCTGTTCGCCTTGGCGCAGAGCGTCGCGGTGCTGACAGCGGGCGGTGTGACCATCGAGGACGCCGACAACCGGGTACTGGCGTACTCGCGTTCGGACGACGAGGTCGACGAGCTGCGCAGGTTGTCGATCCTGCGCTGGCAGGGCCCCGAGGAGTACATGGCTCTGCTGCGGGAGTGGGGCGTGTTCCAGCGGCTGCGCGCGAGCGAGGATGTGATGCACATTCAGGAGCGGCCCGAGCTCGGCATGCGCCGCCGGCTGGCCGCCGGAATCCGGGCCGGGCGGCAGCACCTGGGCACGATTTGGGTGCAGGAAGGCGCCCAGCCGTTCACTGATCAGGCGGAGACTGTGCTGCTTGGTGCCGCGCGGGTGGCTGCCGTGCAACTGTTGCGCCGCCGCGGCTCGCCCGCCGTCCGCTCACAGGAAGACCTGGTCGCAGCGCTCCTCGACGGCCACGCCAGCGCGGAGCTCGTCGCGGAACAGCTCGGGCTCAATCCGGCCACGTCGGTGATCGTCGTCGCGTTCGCGGCGCGGGCGGCCGAGCCTGACCAGGCCGAGTACGAGCTGCACCGGGTCGAGCTGAGCAAGGTCGTCTCCGTCCACCTGAGCTCCTATCGTCGTGGCGCGCTCGTCGGTACGCTCGGGCCGCGGGTCTACGCGGTGCTCTCGGACGTCTCGCCGGTCGCCATCGAGCCCGCGCTGGCCTCGGTCGCCGAGCAGATCGTGGCCGTGCTGCGACGGCGTGCCGGCATCCGGGTGCAGGTCGGGATCGGTTCGCCGGTTCGCGCCCTCGTTGACGTCGTCGCGTCGCGCTCGGAGGCTGACCGGGTGCTTGCCGCCATGGCACACACTCCGGGCCGCGACGTGGGAACCATCGCCAATCTCCGGGCCGAGGTTCTACTCAGCGAGACGCTGAGCCTGCTCGAGACGAATACGCAGCTGCGCAACCCGGCGGTCGCGGCGCTGGTCGAGTACGACGCCGTGCACGGAAGCGAGTTGGCGACATCGCTGCTGGCCTACCTCGACGCGATGGGCGATGTGCGGACCGCGGCGGCCGCACTGCACGTGCATCCGAACACGCTGCGGCACCGGATACGTCGGGCCAGAGTGGTGAGCGGAATCGAGCTGGCCGACCGGGCGCAGCGCTTGGTGTGCCACCTTCAGCTGCTTCTCGCCGTCCGTGCGGCTTGACTGTCGCCGCCGCCCGGGCAGGCGCTCAACCTTGGCTGGACATCGCATCGGCCGTCGCCGGCCGCTCAACCGAGAATCTCTACTGGGGTGCGCTCCAGATGCCCGGGTGGATCCCCGTGCCCGAGGAGCACGGGGATCCGCGGACCGGACACCACGACAGGTCCGACGGTTCAGCGCAGCAGGAAACCGGTGCCGAGCGGGTCATCTGGCTCCAGGATGAAGTGGTGCAGTGCGGTGAGGTGGGCGCTGCCGGTGACCTCGGTGAGCACCGCGTCCCGGCCGGCGCTGCGGGTCTCGCCGAGCACCGTCGCCTCGAACCGGGTGTCGATGATGCTGCGGTGCACCAACTCCTGTCCGGTCTTCAGCTCCCCGCTGTCGTGCAGCAGCGCCAGCCGGGTCGACGTACCGCTGCCGCAGGGCGAGCGGTCCACCTCTCCGTCGGCGAAGATGGTGACGTTGCGCTGGCACGGCTTGCCGTCCTCGTCGGGTTCGCGCTGGTAGAAGATGACCCCGTAGATGCCGCGCAGCTCGGGCTCGTCCGGGTGGACCACGTCGACCCGCTCCATCAGCGCGGACTTGATGACGCGGCCCAGCCCGATCAGGTGATCGAGGTTGTCCGGTGTCACGGTCAGTCCGAGCTCGCCGGCGTCGACCATGCCGTAGAACGCGCCGCCGAAGCCGATATCGGCGCTGACCGTCCCGGCCGGCGTGGCGATCTTGATGTCTCGCTGGTACACGAAGGCCGGTACGTTGCGGAACCGTACCGAGGTCGCCCGGTGGTCGCGTACCCGCACGACCGCCTGCACCGGCCCGGACGGCACGTCGATGGTGATCGCGACCTCCCCGGTGTCCTCGCCGACCTCGACGATGCCGTGCTCGACGGCCCAGGTGGCCAGCGCGATAGTGCCGTGCCCGCAGGCTGTGCTGTAGCCCTCGTTGTGGAAGAACAGCGTGCCGAAGGCCGCGCCCGCGCTGACCGGATCGGTGAGGAAGCAGCCGTACATGTCGGCGTGGCCGCGCGGCTCGTTGATCACTAGGCGGCGGACGTGGTCGAGCCGGTCTTGCGCGAACCGGCGCTTCTGAAGGATCGTCTGTCCATCAATGGGGCCGATGCCCCCGGTCACGATCCGGAAGGGTTCACCGGCTGTGTGGTACTCGGTCACACTCACCTTGAGCGGCTGAGCCATTTTCCACCTTTCAGGTGCTATGTTCTATGGTACATGGCAGCGTTTAACCTAGCGGAAACGAAATTGGACGGGACGCGGATACACATGCACGTTCTGAAGCAGATGAACCTGCGGGAACAGGCTAAGGAAGTGATCCGGGCCAGCATCATCGGTGGCGAGCTCGTCTCCGGGCAGGTCTACTCGGCGACCACACTGAGCGCGCGGCTCGGGGTCTCCGCCACCCCCGTCCGCGAGGCCATGCTCGACCTGGCCAACGACGGTCTCGTCGAGCCGATCCGCAACCGGGGCTTCCGCATCCTGACCGTGGCCGACGGCGACCTCGACGAGATCAGCCAGTTGCGCAAGATGCTTGAGGTTCCGGCGGTACGGCTGGTGATCGAGAAGGCGAGCGACGCCGAACTCGCCGCGCTGGAGAGCGAGGTGGTCGCGATCGAGCGCGCGGCGGCCCGCAACGACCTCGCCACCTTCCTGCTCTCGGACCGCAGCTTCCACCTTGGCGTGCTCGGTCTGGCCGGGAACGCTCGGCTGGTGCGACTTGTCGGGCAGTTGCGCGACCAGACCCGGTTGACCGGGCTCAAGCCGATGGCTGAATCCGGCCGCCTCGCCGCCTCCGCGGCCGAGCACCGGCTGATCCTGGACGCGCTTCGGGCCCGCGATGCCGCCGCCGCGGAGGCCCTGGTCGGCCGTCATCTCGACCACACCCGCGGCAGTTGGGCCGGGCGGGTGGAGGATGCCGGAACGGCCTGACGGCCGCGCGCTGGCGGCCTCACCGTAGCGCCGCCAGCCGGTCGAGCGCGGCACGGACCACCACCAGATCCTCCAGCGCCAACCCCACCGACTTGAAGACCGTCACCTCGTCGTCGCCCTCCCGCCCGGCCGTACCCGAGACCACCTCAGGCAGTTCGATGAGGTCGGTCTCGGCCAGCCGGCCCTCGGCGATCGCCAGGATCACGTCGCCGGCCTCGGCCAGTGCCGAGGCGCGGGTCTCCACCACCACCCGCGCGCCGGCCAGCAGGGTGCCGTCCACCTCCCGCATGTCCGGCCGGTAGGCGCCGATCACGTTGACGTGCACGCCGGGCCCGACCTGCCCGCCGTCGAACAGCGGAGTGCGGCTCGTGGTGCAGGTGCAGATGATGTCGGCGCGCGCCACGTCGGCCGGTTCACCGAGGTCGCAACGCAGGCCGCGGGCGCGCAGCGTGTGACACAGCCGATGGGTGCGCGGACTGCCAGTACCCACGATCGTCACCTGCTCGATGGGGCGTACCGCGCACACCGCGTCGATGTGCGCGGCGGCCTGGGCCCCGGCGCCGAAGACCACCAGCCGGGACGCGTCTGGCCGGGCCAGACGGTCGGTGGCGAGTGCGCTGACGGCGGCGGTGCGCACCGCGGTGAGCGCGGCACCGTCCACCGTCGCCTCGGCGACCAGCGTGCCGGGGGCGAACATGACGTACATGCCGTGAATCAGCGGCAGGCCCTGATCGGGGTTGGCCGGGTTGAGCGTGACGAGCTTGACCCCGACGCCCTCCGGGCCGTACGCCGGCATCAGCAGCAGCTCGCCGCCGGGCATGTGCAGGTGCTTGCGGGCCACATCGCCGTACTCGCGCAGCCGGGCGAACGCCGACTCCAGGGCCACGATCGCGTCGGGATAGCCGACCAACTCCGGGAGCTGCTCACCGGTGATGTGACGGGGTGCGGTGGCCGTCATAGACCAGTTCCCGGCGTATCGGTATTACCCGCGGGGATCGGTCGGTCCCGCCGGGTGGTCGTTTGATCTCGGTACCCCGATACGGTTGCGGCTAGCCATGTCATGTGTACCATGCTACATATTCCGACCCCGGGCGCGATACAGCCTCTGCCCGAGGGCGCGATACAGCGAGAGGGAAGACGCATGGCGGATACGGCACATCCTGACAAGGCGCTGGACCGCTTCGGCGGAGCCCGCGCGCTGTCCCGGCGCGGATTACTCGCCGGATCGCTCGGCATCGGCGGGCTCTGGACGCTGGCCGCCTGCGGCGGGGGCGTCGGCGCGGACACCGGCTCGGTGACCGCGACGACCAAGCCCAAGCGCGGCGGCACCCTACGGGCGGCCATCCCGGAGGAGCCGTTCCCGTACGCGTACGACATGGCGCGCGTGGGCAGCTCGACCGGTACCGAACGGGTCGCGTACCTGGCCTACAACGGCCTGGTCAACGTCGACAAGACCGGCAAGGTCGTTGGTGAGCTGGCCGAGACGATCGAGAACCCGTCACCGACCCGGTACGTCTTCGACCTGCGCAAGGGAGTCACGTTCCAGGACGGCACCAAGCTGGACGCCAACGCGGTCAAGGCGAACTTCGACCGCATCCAGGACCCGAAGACCGCCTCCCCGCGCCGGCTGGCCCTGGTTCAGGCGGTGAACGTGCTCGGGCCGTACCAACTGGAGATCCTGCTCAACCAGCCGTACTCCGCGTTCCTGAGCCAGTTGCGGCGCAACAAGATTCCGATCCAGTCGCCGACCGCGGTCGAGAAGTACGCGAAGACCGATCCGTTCAAGGCCTCTGTCGGTACCGGCGGCTACTCCTTCGTCTCCTACACCAAGGGCGACGGCGTGGAACTGGCCCGCTTCAACGACTACTGGGGCCAGACCAACTACTTCGACAAGATCTCCCTCAAGATCATTCCGTCCCAGCCGACAGCGCTGGAGGCGCTGATGTCCGGCGAGATGGACTTCATTCGCATCGCCCCCGAATCGGTCGCCTCCATCAAGGGCAACCCGCAGGTACGCCTGGACGCCGCCGACGACACCTTCGTCGACTACCTCTCCTTCAACCAGAAGGTGGCGCCGTTCGACAAGCTGGAGGTACGGCAGGCGTTCTCCCAGGCGATCGACCGGGCCGGGCTGGTCAACGCGATCTACGCAGGCCTCGCCGAGGCCGGCCACGGTCCGCTGGCCACCGGTTTCGGCAGCTTCTACCAGCCGCTGACCGATGTCGCCGCCCAGAAGTACGACGTGGCGGCCGCGAAGGCCTCGCTCGCGGCCGGCGGCTACGACAAGAGCAGCACCATCCGCTTCGACTCGTTCACCGACGCGCCCTTCGACAAGGAGGCGGACGTCATCCAGCAGGCGCTGAGCTCGATCGGGGTCAAGACCAGCCTGAGCAAGACCGACTTCACCACCTTCGCGACGCTCTTCTACGACCAGCGCAAGTACACGATCGGCAACTCGCAGTGGAACGGCAGCGTCGACCCGGACGAGGTGCTGACCAACCTGTACGGGCCAGAGGACGGCACCACGAGCAACTCCACCAGCGCGATCGACCCGCAGATGACGCAGCTCATCGCGGCCGGACGCACCACCTCCGACCCGGGCAAGCGCGCCGAGATCTACCAGGAGGCCGGTCGCCGCGCCGCCGAGCAGGCGTACTACGCGTTCATCTGCTACCCGAAGGTGCTCGCCGGGCTGTCCACGAAGGTCCAGGGGTACAAGTCCCGCATCGGCGGGGGCTGGCCGATCGATGAATGCTGGTTCGCGTAGTGGCCGGATCCGCGAGAGCGTGGCGCTCGTTCGCCTGGCAGATCGCCACGAAGACCGCGCAGACGCTGATCGTGCTGCTGGGTGCGACGATCGCCGTCTTCCTCATGGTGCATGTGGTGCCTGGCGACCCGGCGCGCGCGGCGCTGGGCGCGCAGGCCTCCCCGCAGGCCGTCGCCGAACTGCACAAACAACTGGGCCTGGACCGGCCGCTGGTGGTGCAGTACTGGAACTGGCTCGACCAGGCGGTCCACGGCAACCTGGGCCGGTCCATCATGTTGACCGACCCGGTCAGCACGCTGCTCGGGCAGCGGCTGATCGTCACCGCCCAGATCGCCGCGCTGGCACTGGTGGTGTCGCTGGTGGTCGCGATCCCGGCGAGCCTGGTCTCGGCGCGCTGGCGGGGCGCCTTCGCCGACCGCAGCGCCCGGGTCGTCGTGCTCGCCGGCATCGCCATCCCCAGCTTCTGGCTCGCGCTGCTGCTGATCCTGGCGTTCCACTCGGTGCTGCCGGTGTACGGGTACGCGCCGCTCTCGGCGGGCGTCTGGGCGCACTTCAGCCACCTGATCCTGCCCGCTGTCGCGCTCGGTGCCGGGCACGCCGCGCTGGTCTTCGAGATCAACCGGATCGGGCTGATCGAAGCGATCCAGGAGGAGTACGTACGCACCGCCCGCGCGCACGGCATCCCCGAGTGGCGGATCCTGCTGCGGTACGCGCTGCGCAACGCGTTCCTGCCCACCATCACGGTGATCGGTGTCCAGGTCGGGTACCTGCTGGGCGGCGCGATGCTGGTCGAGACGGTCTTCGCGATCCCCGGCATGGGCCGGCTGCTGATCACCGCGGTGACCGCCCGCGACTACCCGCTCGTGCAGGGCGGCGTTCTGGTCACCGTCGTCATCTTCGTCGTCGTCAACCTGCTCGTCGACGTCTCCTACTCCCTCATCGATCCACGAGTACGCCGGAGGTCACGTGGCTGACACATTGACCGCGGGTACCCGCCGCGGTCTCCTGCCCCGGATCCGCACCGATCGGGTGCTGGCCGTTGCCCTCGTCGTGGCCGCCTGCTACGTCGTCGTGGCGCTCGCCGCGCCGGTGCTGACCCCGGAGGACCCCAACGCCCAACACCTGCTCGCGACGTTGCAGGGCCCGTCTGGCGCGCACCTGCTCGGCACCGACGAGTACGGCCGTGACGAGCTGAGCCGGCTGCTGCTCGGCGTGCGCTCATCGATGCTGGTCGGCGCGATCGTCGCGTTGATTTCCAGCGTGGGTGGCCTGATCGTCGGGCTGGTCTCCGGGTATCTTCGCGGCCCGGTCGACGTGGTGCTCTCGCGCATCGTCGACGTGGGCCTCGCCTTCCCCACACTGGTGCTCTCGCTCGCACTGATCAGCGCCCTCGGGCCCGGAGCGCGCAGCACCGTGATAGCGCTGACCCTCGGCTTCATCCCGTTCTCCGCGCGCGTGCTGCGCAGCGCGGTGCTGCGGCTGCGCCAGGAGGGGTTTATCGAAAGCGCCCGGGTCACCGGTGTGCACCCGGGCCGCATCGTGCTGCGCCACGTGCTGCCTAACCTGCTCGGCACGCTCGCCGTGCAGACCACCATGGTTTTCGCGTATGCGCTGCTGGGCGAGGCCGGCCTGAGCTACGTGGGGCTGGGCGTCCAGCCACCGACACCGTCGCTGGGAAACATGATCGCAGCCGGTCAGGTACACGCCCTGCAGGCGCCCAGGCTCACCGTCGCACCCGGCCTGGCCGCCGCGATCATCATCATGACCCTGCTGTTCATCGGCGACGCGCTACGCGACGCCGCAGACCCGCTGACGGTCCGATGAGCGCGCCGACGAACGCCGTGCTGGACGGCGCGGCCCTGGTGGACGCGACCGGCGTCGCGATCACCGTGGACGGGGTGGGCCCTGCCGTACACGGGGTGGACCTGCGCCTGGCGGCCGGGGAGATGGTCGGGCTGGTGGGGGAGAGCGGCTGCGGCAAGTCGCTGACCGCGTTCTCTCTGCTCGGGCTGCTGCCGGCGGGGGTACGCGCGGCCGGTGAGCTGCGCTTCGCCGGTACCGCCTACGATCTGGCCGCACCCGACACGCTGCGCCCGCTGCGGGGCCGGGACGTGGCCATGGTCTCCCAGGATCCGCTCACCGCGCTCAACCCGGTCAGCCGCATCGACCACCAGCTCGGCGACGTCATGCGCACCCATCTGGATCTGAGCCGGGCCCAGCGTCGCGCACGCGTCCTCGAACTGCTGGAGCGCGTCGGCATCCCATCGCCGCGCCGGGTGGCGCGGGCGTATCCGTTCGAGCTGAGCGGCGGCATGCGGCAGCGGGTACTGATCGCGATGGCGATCTCCTGCCGGCCGCGGCTGCTGATCGCGGACGAGCCGACCACCGCGCTGGACACCACGGTGCAGGCGCAGATCATGGAACTGCTCGGCGGGCTGGTCCGGGACGAGGGCCTGGCCATGCTGCTCATCACCCACGACCTCGGGCTGGTGGCGCAGCACTGCTCCCGGGTCTGCGTCATGTACGCCGGCGAGATCGTGGAGCACGGCGCGGTACGCGCAGTGCTGGACCGGCCCCGGCATCCGTACGCCCGGGCGCTCATCGAGTGCCTGGCCAGCCGCGACACCGGGGTGGCCCGGCTGGCCACGATCGAGGGCACCGTACCGCCGGTCGGCGCGGCGATCGAGGGCTGCCGGTTCGCGGCCCGCTGCCACTACGCCGACCACCGGTGCTCGGTGACCCGGCCGCGGCTCACCGCCACAGGGGACGGCGGGCTCGTCGCCTGCCTGCGCAGTGAGGAGATCGCAGATGAGTGACACACTGCTGCGCGTCGAGGGAGTATCCAAGGCGTTCCCGATCCGCGGCGGCGGCGCACTGCACGCCCTGCGCGAAGTCGACCTGGAGATCAAGCCGGGCGAGGCGGTCGGCCTGATCGGCGAAAGCGGCAGCGGCAAGTCGACGCTCGGCCGGATCGTGGTCGGGCTGGAGCGGGCCACCTCCGGGCGGGTGCACTTCGACGGGCAGGAGACCAGCGGGCTGCCGGCCCGGCGCCGCCGGACCATCCAGCGCGACATCCAGATGGTCTTCCAGGACAGCCGGGCCTCGATGAACCCGCGGCTACGCATCCACCAGATCGTCGCCGAGCCGCTGCGTACCCACGGGCTCGACGCGTCCCGTGGCACGGTCATCGACCTGCTGCAACGGGTCGGGCTCGGCGAGCGCTTCGCCGACCTGTACCCGCACCAGCTCTCCGGCGGGCAGCGGCAGCGTGCCGCGATCGCCCGGGCGGTGTCGGTGCGGCCCAAGCTGATCGTCGCCGACGAACCGGTCTCCGCGCTGGACATCTCGGTCCAGGCCCAGGTGCTCAACCTGCTCAAGAGCCTGGCGCAGGAGTACGGCACCGCCTTCCTGTTCATCAGCCACGACCTGGGCGTGGTGAAGTTCTTCTGCGACCGGGTCAGTGTGCTGTACCTGGGCCGGGTACTGGAGGACGGGGCGGCCGCGCCGCTGCTGGCCGGACCCAGCCACCCCTACACCCGAGCCCTGGCCTCGGCGGCGCCGTCGGTGCGACTGGACGACCAGCGGCCGCGCATCGTGCTCTCCGGTGAGCTGCCCAGCCCGGAGAACCCGCCGTCCGGGTGCTGCTTCCACCCGCGTTGCCCGGAGAGCCTCGGCGATGTCTGCGCCACCGTCGAGCCGGGACGTTCCCAGACGCCGGCCGGCACCGCCCGCTGCCACCTGCTCGAATCAGTCCGTACCTAGCCTCGGCCGCCCGGCCCCCCGGGTGGGAAGGAGCACCATGACCACCAGCACCACCACCAGCACCGACACCAGTAACGACACCAGCAACGACACCGAGGCGAGCCGCCTGCACCGAAGCGCCATCATCCTGGATGGCACCTGTCCCGGAGCGCACTGGCGGGCGAACATCGAGACCTGGCTCGCCGGGGGTACCACCTGCACCGTGCTGACCACCGGGTCGCCGTACCCGCCGGCCGGCGCGCTCTACGACATCGCCGAGAACTACCAGTTCATCCGCGGCGACGGCCGGCTGCGGCTGGCCACCTCGGTGGCAGACATCCGCCAGGCCAAGGCGCACGGCGCGATGGCGGTCGTGCTCCAGTTCCAGGGCACCCAGCCGCTGGAGTACGAGCCGGCGCTGATCGAGGCGTACTGGCGGATGGGCATCCGGATCGTGCAGCTCGCGTACAACCGCCGGGGGCCGGTCTGCGACGGCTGCGAGGAGCCGAATGACGCCGGACTCAGCGTGCTCGGCCGCCGGGTGGTCGCCGAACTCAACCGGCTGGGCATCGTCGTGGACGTGTCGCACACCGGGATCCGCTCGTCGATGGAGGCGATCGAGGCGTCCAACGCGCCGGTGATCGCATCCCACTCCAACGCCACCGCGGTCCATCGCAACCAGCGCAACCTGCCCGACGAACTGATCCGCGCGATCGCCGACTCCGGCGGGGTGATGGGCATGAACGGCTGGCCGTCATTCGTCTCGCCGGACCGGCACCCCACGCTCGACCAGTACATCGACCACATGGCGTACATCGGGGACCTGGTCGGCATCGAGCACGTGGCGCTGGGCCTGGACTACTGGAGCGGTACCCAGGCGCAGTACGACGAGTTCATCGCCTCCGGCACCTGGCACCCGGACAACTACCCGCCGCCGCCGTGGCCGTACCCGCAGGGCATCGAGGACGCATCCGGCTTCCCGGCGCTCACCGCGCGCCTGCTGGAACGCGGCTTCGGTGAGGACGCCGTCCGCGGCATCCTCGGCGAGAACTGGCTGCGCGTCTACGGCCAGGTGTGGTCGTGAGCGCCATCGACCGGTCGGCGATGACCGGCGCGCTGGACCCCGAACTGCTCCGCTACGTCCGCGCCCAGATGACCGAACTGCAGGTGCCCGGCGTGGCGGTGGGCATCGCGCACGGCGACGACGTCGCGGTCGGCGGCCTCGGCGTGACCAGCATCGCGAACCCGCTGTCGGTCACCGGCGACACGACCTTCCAGCTCGGCTCCATCACCAAGACCATCACCGCTACCGCGGTCATGCAGGAGGTCGAGCGCGGTCGCGTCGACCTGGACGCCACCGTGCGCACGTACCTGCCGGACTTCGCGGTCGCCGACCCGGAAATCTCCGCCCAGGTCACCGTGCGGCACCTGCTGACGCACACCTCCGGCTGGGAAGGTGACATCTTCGAAGCGGCGGGCTGGGGCGACGACGCGCTGGCCACCCTGGTCGGCCGGCTGCGCAAGCTGCGCCAGGTCACGCCGTTCGGCGCCATGTGGTCGTACAGCAACGCCGCCTTCTACCCGGCCGGGCGGATCCTTGAGGTGCTCTACGGCGAGCCGTACGAGACGGTCATCGCCCGAGAGCTCTTCGAGCCGCTGGGAATCACCAACTTCGGCTACTTCGCCCACGACATCATCCTCGGCCGGTTCTCGGTCGGCCACGCGATCGGCCGCGACGGCCTGCAACTGGCCCGGCCCTGGGCGATGGAGCGCTCCTCCTCGCCGGTGGGTACGACGATGATGAGCGTACGGGAGTTGCTGCGCTACGCGCGGTTCCACCTCGGCACGCTGGAGCCGTCCCGGCACATCCTCTCCCCGCAGACCCGGGAGCTGATGCACCGGCCGGGCATGCCGGGCGTACGCAACGGGGCGCCGAGCGGCCTCGCCGGCGGAATGGGCCTGTCCTTCATGCTCGGCGACCGGGGCGGCGTACCGGTCTTCGGGCATGGCGGCTCCGCCAACGGCCAGCCGGTCGACCTGAGCATGCTGCCCGAGCAGGGCTTCGCCATCGCGGTCTTCACCAATCTGCAGAACCCCGGCCATACGCTGGGCAAGCGGGTGATCCGTTGGGCGCACAAACAGTACTTCGGCATCGAGGTGGCACCGCCGCAACCGGCGCCCTTCGGCAACCTCGACGAGGCGGTTGGCACCTACGACCTGTACGGCGGGGTGATCGAGGTACGCCGGGAGGGCGATGAACTGCGAGTGGACAGTCGCTCGACCATTCACTGGCTGGACAACATGGATCCGGAGCCGGCACCATCGACCAACCGCCGGTTGATTCCGGTAGGCCCGGACACCGTCGCGGCCGAGCCACTCACCGACGAGAACGTCGGGACCTTCATGCGGGACGACTCCGGCGACATCCGCTGGTTCCACTTCAACCACCGCGCCGCCCGCAAGCGCGGGTAGGTCGCGACGCTCGCGCCCATGGGCGCGGCGCTGTCATCTGTTATCCGGCGGGCCCGGCGTCGCACTGCGGCGCGGCCCGCCGGCGACGGTTGGCGGCCGTCAGCCGGCTCTCACCGGCATCCCGTACCGGGTGTTGAGCATCTGCATAGCGGCGCCCGCGGCGATGACGTCGGCACCCATGCTCGACAGCGTGACGTCGACCGTCAGCCAGTCGGCGCGGCGCACATCGGTGCGGATCGCGTCCCGCACGGCGTTGCGGTAGACCTCGGCGTGGCGGATCAGGTCGGCACCGGCGAGCACGACATGGTCGACGTCGATCGTCTGTAGCAGGTTGACCACGCCGGTGGCCAGGACGCGGGCGGCGAGGTCGAGGTCTCCGGCCTCCACCGCCCGGTCGTGCACGATCTCCAGGCAGCCGCGGCGCCCGCACACGCACGGCGGCCCGCCGAACTGCACGACGGTGTGTCCGAATTCTCCGGCGTTGGTGTGCGCGCCCCGGTGCGGTCTGCCGCCGAGCCACAGCCCCGCGCCGATCCCGGACTCAACCATGATGAGCGCGGCCTCGTGGAATGCGCCGCGGCGGCGCCAGGCTTCGGCGGTGACGCCCGCGGTGACGTCCTTGTCCAGGTGCACCGGCAGGCCCAGCGTCTCTGTGGCAAGGGCGCGCAGCGGGATGTCGTGCCAGTGCCGCAGCCGGTGCGCGTCGCGGACGGTACCGTCCGCGTGATCCAGCGGCCCGACCATGCCGATGCCCACGCCGGTCAGGCGCCCCTCGGTCTCGGGATGGCTCGCGGTGATCGCCGCGATCCCGGTGCTCAGCCTGCTCAGCAGGTCCTCGGGTGTGAAGTCGTCCGGCAGCGGGGTGACCGCCGAGTGCCGGACCTCGCCGGCGAGGTCGGTGAGCACCAGCCGCAGCGACCGGCGGGCCACATGGGCGCCGATCGCGTACCGGCTGGTGACCACGAGCCGGTACACGCTCGACGGCTTGCCGACGCCCTGGCGCCGTACCCCCGCCACCTCGACGAGCCCGTGCTCGATGAGCCGCCCCAGCACCTTCGAGACAGCCTGCGGGGTCAGGCCGGTGGCGTCCGCGACCGATGTCCGGTCGAGGGTCGGCGTGGTTCGCGCGAGGGCGAGCACCAGCGCCTCGTTGTAGCTGCGCACGTACGTCTGGTCCGCATGGGTGGGGCCGGTCATACGGCCAAGGGTATTACGCAACGGCGTTGCTATAGTCGTTGATCGTGGACCAACTGACCCCGCCGCGTCGCCTCACTGCCGTGGTGGCCCTCGCCCTCGGCGGGTTCGCGGTAGGCCTCACCGAGTTCGTCGCGATGGGCCTGCTACCCAACATCACCAGGAGCCTGCTGCCCGGCCAGTACGCGCAGTCCACCTCGCACGCCCTCGCCCACGCCGGCTGGATGATCAGCGCGTATGCGGCAGGTGTCGTCGTGGGCGCCCCCACGATCGCGGCGCTGACCGCCCGCGTTCCCCGAAAGACGCTCGTCATCGGCCTGCTCATCCTGTTCGTGGTCGGGACCGTCGCGTCCGCCGCCGCGCCGACCTTCGGTCTGCTGCTCGCGGCGCGGTTCGTGGCGGCGCTCCCGCACGGCGCGTACTTCGGCGCCGCCGGCCTGCTCGCGGCGAGGATCATGGGACCAGGCAGCCAGGCCAGGGGGTTCGCCGCAGTGCTCAGCGGCCTGACCGCGGCCAACGTGGTCGGCGTCCCGCTGGTCACCCGCCTCGGCCAGGTGGCCGGCTGGCGGGTCGCGTACCTGGCGATCGCCGGCGTGTTCCTGCTGACGCTGCTCGCCGTGCTGGCGACGGTGCCGGCGGTGCCCGCCGACCTCAACGGGTCGCCGCGGGCCGAGCTACGGGCCTTCCGGTCCCGCCAGGTGTGGCTGGTGGCGAGCGTCGCGGCGATCGGATTCGCGGGCTTCTTCGCCATCGACAGCTACATCGCCCCGGTCACGACCCGGGTCGCCGGGCTGTCGGCCGGTACCGTGCCATGGGTGCTGGTCGCGGTGGGTCTCGGCATGACCGTCGGCAACGCGGCCGGCGGCTGGTTCTCGGACCGGGACCTGCGGCTGGCGATGATGGTCGGCTTCGCGGCATTCGTCGTCTCGATGGCCGTCTTCGGGCTGGTGGCCCATACCCACGTCGGCCTGTTCGCGGCGGCGTTCCTGATCGGCGCGACCAGCCTGTTCCTCTGCCCGGCGATGCAGTCCAGGCTGATCACGGTGGCGCCGGGCGCGCAACTGATGGGCGCGGCGGTCAACCAGTCGGCGATGAACATCGCCAACAGCTTCGGCGCGGCGCTCGGCGGCCTGGTCATCGCGCACGGCCTCGGCTACACCGCGCCGAGTTGGCTCGGCGTCGTGCTGGGCGTGGTGGGGGCCGGGCTGGCCGCCGTCAGCTTCGCCGTCGACGGTCGCAGTGCGGGCGCCCCCGCCGGTGTGCCGCACGAGCAATTGGCGAGCAGCACCCACTGAGACCGTCCTGGATCCGAGACGCATCGACGGCGGGAAATTGCGTCAGTGCAGGCAGAACTCGTTGCCCTCCGGGTCTTGCATGACGTACGTGGTGCGGCGGTGGATCGCGGATACCGCTGGCAGGGACACGTGACCGGCTGTTGCGCTCGAAAATACCTACCAGTACTATGCATCATACTTCTAGGGGTAGGGGGCGGGGTGAGGTCTCGTGAAGGTCGCTAAGGACTTGGTGGCCGCCTCGGCGACACCGTTGGTGCTCGGCATCCTGGCCGAGGGCGAGAGCTACGGCTACGCCATCCTCAGGCGGATCAACGAGCTGTCCGGGGGCGAGCTGGACTGGACCGAGGGGCTGCTGTACCCGTTGTTGCACCGCCTTGAGCGCCTCGGTTATGCGGAGTCGAGCTGGCAGTTGGTCACCGGCGAGCGAAAGCGCAAGTACTACCGCATCACCGACAGGGGCCTGGCTGAGCTGGCCGAGCAGCGCCGGCAGTGGGACACCGTCGTGGACGCGCTCAAGGAGATCTGGCATGACCGTGTGCCGCTGACGGTGAACCCGCTGGAGGGCCTCGCATGACGGGACAGGACGGGCAGGAGGAGTTGGAAGCGCAGTTCGCGCAGTGGCGCCAGTACGTGCTCCGCCGCAGGGCGCTGCAACCCTTCGACGCCGACGAGCTCGAAGACCACCTCCGCGGCGCCGTTGACGAGCTCGTCGCAGTAGGCCTGAGCCCGGATGAGGCGTTCCTGGTCGCGGTCAAACGGATGGGCAGCCTCGATGAACTCTCCCGCGAGTTCGCCCGGGAGCATTCGGAGCGGCTGTGGAAGCAACTGGTGCTGACCGCCGATACCGGCAGCCCGGTCGCCGAGACGCGCTCCCGGCGGGACCTGTGGGCACTGGTCACCTGCGCGGCGGGCGCGGTGGCGTCCGTCAAGGTGCCAGCACTGTTCGCGTTGAGCTTTCAGGACGACAGCTCGTTCTACGCGCGGAACTTCACCCTGTTCGCGCTGCCGTGGCTGGCGGCATTCCTGGCCTGGCGTCGGAAAGCCCGACGGTCAGTGATCGCGATACTGGTGGCGCTGTTCGCTCTCGGCGCCGTGGCGGCCAACGCCTACCCCTTGGCGGACAAGTCGCAGTCCGTGGTCGTCACCAGCATCCACCTTCCCATCGCCCTGTGGCTCGTGGTCGGTCTGGCGTATGTCGCCGACGACTGGCGCTCCTTCCGTCGACGCATGGACTTCATCCGCTTCACCGGCGAGTGGCTCATCTACCTGGTACTCATGGCCCTCGGCGGCGGCGTACTCTCCGCGTTCCTGTTCAACACCTTCAAGGCCATCGGGATCGTCCCGCAGGAGTTCATCTCGCATTGGCTCCTTCCCTGCGGCGCCACGGCCGCGGTCGTCGTGGCCGGGTGGCTCGTCGAGGCCAAGCAGAGTGTCGTCGAGAACATCGCGCCGGTCCTCACGCGGCTGTTCACCCCGCTCTTCACGGCGGCTCTCCTCGCCTTCCTCGTCGCCGTCGTCTCGACCAGCCACGGCATCGATGTCGAGCGCGAAGCGCTGATCCTGTTCGACCTCCTGCTGGTCGTGGTGCTGGCGCTGCTGCTCTACTCGCTCTCGGCCCGCGATCCGCTGGCCCCGCCCAGCCTGTTCGACAAACTTCAGCTCGCGCTCGTGGTCAGTGCGTTGGCCATCGACGTGCTGGTGCTGCTGGAGATCACCGGGCGCATCACCGACGAATACGGCGGTACGCCCAACAGGGCGGCCGCGCTCGGCGAGAACGTCATCCTGCTGGTCAACCTCGCGTGGTCGGCGTGGCTCCTGCTGACCTTCATCCGTCGGCGCACGCCGTTCGCGACGCTCGAACGTTGGCAGACCGGCTACCTGCCGGTGTACGCCGCGTGGGCCTGGATCGTGGTCCTCGTCTTTCCCCCGTTGTTCAGCTACGTCTAACCGAGAAGGTCCACCCCGACTGTCCGCGATTCAGTGGCGTCGCGTTCTGCGCGGACCCTCGCTGCGTCACCTACCCGGCTCCCGTCGGGCCACCCACGCCGGTCTCATCGGCCACGTGAGTAGTAGGTCACGTGCGGGGATGGCTGGTGATGCCGTCCACGATGGTGATCAGGTTGTGGTGGAAGGTTTCCTCGGCGTTGAGGTGGGCGCCGTCGATGACGAGCCGGGCGACGGTGGGGTAGCGGCCTGTTTTGAGCATGCGTCTCAGGTAGGGGCCGAGGGCGGCCTGAAAGGCGGCTTCATCGGTGCCGGTTGAACGCGCGGTGCGTCGCTCGGTGATCTCCCTGCGGAGCGCTCCGACGATGAACGCGTTGAGGGCGCCTAAGGCCCGCTGGAGATCGTCGATGTTGCGCACGCCAGGCGCCTGGCTGAGCGCCTCCGCGGTCGATTCGCCCACGGCGAGCGCGTGAGGTCCTAAGTGTGGCCTTCCGCCGAGCAGGTCGGCGAACCACTCATGATCAAGAGCGGCGTCGCGGGTCCGGTGAACGATGGCCAGTACCGTGGCGCGCCACTCGGAGTGCTGGCCGGCCTCGGCGATCTGGGCATACACGGCGTCGACCATCAGATCGAGCAGTTCGGATCTGTTGGTCACGTAGTCGTAGAGCCGCATCGGACCGACACCGAGATCCTTGGCGATCTTGCGCACCGATAGCCCGTCGAGGCCGTGTGCGTCGGCGAGCCGGATCGCCGTGGCGGCGATCTTCGCGCGGCTCAGCGGCACTGGCGCCGCCCGCGGCTGAGGCTCGGGCCGTTCCCAGACGGGCAGCAGTACGCTACCGTACGGCGTATCCATAAGATACAGCGTACGGTAACGGGGATGATGATGCGAATTGCGATCGCTGGCGGTGGCCTCGGCGGCCTGACGCTGGCCCGAATCCTGCACCGGCACGGCATCGGCGCGGTGGTGTACGAACGCGAGGCAAGCCGATCCGCGCGATCACAGGGCGGAATGCTCGACCTGCACCCGGAGTCCGGGCAACGAGCCCTGGCCGATGCGGGTCTCGCCGGCCGATTCCGGTCCGAGGCACGGCCGGAGGGCGAGGAACATCGCATCCTCGACCCGGCCGGACGCACCCTCGTGCACCACAAGCCACAACCCGGCTCATTCTCCGGACGCCCCGAGATCGACCGCAGCGCACTGCGTGATCTTCTGCTCGATTCGCTCCCCGGCGACGCGGTGGCCTGGCAGCACCGGCTCGTCGCGGCGACGCCACGACCCGACGGAGGCTTCGGGCTGACGTTCGATGGTGGTCACAGCGCCGACTGCGACGTCCTCATCGGCGCGGACGGCGCACGCTCGATCGTCCGGTCGCTGCTGACCGACGCGACGCTGTCCTCCGTGGCCACCTTGGCCGAGCTCAGCATCAGCGACGCCGACCGGCGCCACCCGGATCTCGCCGATCTGGTCGGCCCGGGAAACCTCTGGTGCATCGGCGTGAACCAGATCCTGGCAGCACAACGCCTCGGCGACGGCAGCATCCGAGTGGGGATCTCCCTACGCGCGGACGATCGCCACATAGACACCTACCGCAGCAAGCGCGCTCTGCTGGACATGTTCGATGGCTGGAACCCCAGCCTCACCGCACTCATCGAAGCCGGCGACGGCCCGCCGACCCCACGCAGGATCGAGGCGATGCCCACCGGTACACGCTGGGCCCACCAGCCGGGCATCACCCTCATCGGTGACGCCGCGCACCTCATGCCGCCGGTCGGCGAGGGCGCCAACCAAGCCATGCTCGACGCCGCCGAACTCGCCGCCGAACTCGCCACCAACCCCGCCGACCCCGACTCGGCGATCCGGACGTACGAGGAGGCGATGTTCATGAGAACCCACCCGATCGCCGAAATGTCCGCACGAGTCCAGGCAATGATGCTGTCTCCCACCGCAGCCGACGACATCGTCCGCTTCTTCACGCCGCGGTCCACCGAGCCGGCGCCCGCAGACTGACAGCACGCGACGAAGCCGGCCTCGCCCCGGCTATTCACTGCGCGAGCCTGCGCACGATCGCCTCGGCCAGACGGGCGCTGTCGTCCACGCTGGCCAGGTCGACGTACTCGGAAACGTCGCTGTCCTGGTGGTAGTGAGTGATGAGCTTGTCGTGGTCGAGCGAGACGATGGTCGCGACCGGATACCCGTGCCGCCGCGGCACGTCGCCGTCCGTGCTGTTGCGCGAGCGCAACCCGCGCGTGAGCGGGATGCCCAGCTCGGCCGCGCAGCCGGCCGCGAGGTCCTTGAACTCGGCCTGGTAGTCGCGCATGATGACGGGCCCCTCGCCCTCCAGGAGTGCCAGGCGACCGGAGCCGACGCTCTCCAGGTTGATGAACCAGGTTCGCGACCCGAGGCTGGGAAAGTGTCGTCTGGCGTAGCCGCGGATGCCCTCCTGCAGGGCCTCCTCCGCACCCGCGGACAGGAAGATCAGCCGGACTCCGGGAACGGGCCGCAGGTGCAGTGCCCGCGCGACGGCGAGCTGGGCCGCCACGCCGCTGAGGTTGTCGTTGGCGCCGGGAACGGAATCGCGCCGGCCGATGTCGACCATCGCCAGGAGGTTGACCAGGCACAGCGCGGTGCCGGCCAGCCACAGCCAGCGCAGCCCGGCCACCGCGCCGATGGCGACAACGAGGGGCGCCCCGATGACCGGCCACCAGGCCGGCGGGCTCGTCTTGGCCATCTCGATGAGCTTCGGCAGGTGGCGCGCGATCCAGCGCAGCGGCCGCTGATCGAAGACGATGCCGCCCGGTGCGGCGTCATGGTGGGCGAGGATCACGACGGTACGGTCGGCCTCCGGGTCGCCGTCCTCCGCGACCAGGTTGTACGCGTGCCGGCGCGGGACCGCGGCCCGGCGGAACCAACGGGGCCCGCCGGCCACGTCATCGGCGATCGCGGCGGCGGCGAGCACGGCGACGACCGCCGCCGCCCACCGGTTCACCGAGGCGAACGCGCCCGCTGCCGCGCCGATCGCGCTCAACGTGCCGATCGGCAGCGCGTACGAGCTGGTCGCCGTGGTCGCTTCGACGCGGGCGGGTATGCCCACCGCACGGTAGCGCTCCATGAGGGAGGTGGCGACCGCCTCCTCGCCCGCTGAGGTGGGCAGTCGCCCGATCGCCGAGTACTCGGCGATGACCTCGGCGAGAGCCTGTCGGTGTGGTTCGCGGGTCGCTTCGGGGATCACGACATTCACCCGCTCTCTGGTTGCGCGAGGTGTTGCTGCAAGCGTGCGTGTCGGAACTGGTAGACGGCGCCGGCACGCCGCAGCACCCCGCGCTGGTGCGCGTCGTCCAGGAAAAGCATGAGCCGCACCGGGAGGTCGCCGCTGACCGCGGCCCAGGTCTTCGTGACCAGGTAGCGGCCCCACACCGAGGTCGTCAGGCCCATCAGCCGGTCGGCGAGCCCGTAACCGACGCCGACCACCACGGCGGGAACGATTCCGTCGCGCGGCGCCGACGCGATCCAGTAGAGGGCGACGGTCACGCCGGATACCGTCGAGGCGACCGTGATGCCGCGCGCGATCGCGGCGAACCGCTCGTCCCGCCGGGTCGATCGCGGGCTCAGTGCGCGAGTGACGTCCGCCGGTACGTCCAACCACACGTTGATGCTGTCGACAAGTCCGAACGTGAAGAAGACCACCGCGACGACGAGTTGCACGTACGGCGAGTGGAACAGCACCCACGCGGTGAGGGACGAGGCGGCGCCCATCGCGAGGTAGATCAGGAACCGACGCGCAAACGCGGTCAACCCGCGGTAGGAGGCGATACGCATCTCGGTCGGCGTGGTCCTCAGGGAGATGGTGAAGAATCCGTCTGCCAGACCGACCGCCATGCCGACCATGACCGCGTCGGCGGCCGCGCGGTAGAGGGGACGATCCTGGTAGATCGTGTACCCGTACACCACGCCGGCCGCCGCGGCGATCAGGCGGCCGACCGTCAGCGCGATCCAACGCGCGGTCGGTTCCCGGCGCAGCGGGTCTGAGCTGAACGCTCCGGTGCGGTCGAACCACCAGATGAGCACGGCCTCCAGCGTCCATGCGCGGGACCGCCCGCTCGCGCTGACGGCCAGGGCGAGCAACGCGAACGCCAGCCCCGGCAGCGGACCGAGGAGGTAGCCGACGAGCGCCGCGGCGACGATGGCGGGCAGTCCGCCGACCACCCACGGCGCGACCGCCCGGTCAAACCGCCACCAGGCGATGTTCGCGCTGGTGGGGCTGCTGCCACGGATCGCCAGGTATCTCAACCAGTGCTCCGGCCGCCCGCGCGACCAGTCGACGAGGCGCCTGCGGGGCTGTTGGCCGCGCTGGTACGTGGTCCGCTGCCGGGGCTGCCGGCCGCGCTGGTACGTGGCCGGGATCAGCTCGGCCAGCAGGTGGCGCTCGATGGCCTCCTGCGTGTCAAACCCCTCGTCGAGCAGGTCGCGGGGATCGCGCGGGCCGTCGCAGTAAATCTCCCGGGCCATGAAGATCATGAGAGGTGACCGGAATGTGGCGGCGAGCGGTCCCTCCGGGTGGGAATTGACCCGGGCGGACACCTCTGCCCAGGCCGCCGACGTGTCCCCGCCGGGTGCCGCCTCGGTCAGGTACTGCAGCGCCGTTTCACCCCCGACGGCCTGCAGCTCCACCGCCAACGACTCGGACACCACGTTCCCGCCGCGAACCGTCGTGCGGTAGTCGTCGGTCCGGCAGGTCAGAATGAGCGGCTGCCCGGCCCTCAGCGAGCGGTTCATCCGCTTGACGGCCACACTCCACAGCTCCTGCGGTACCTCATCCAACCCGTCCACGACGGCCAGAACCCGCCCGCCCTCCACCAGGTCGCGCGCGATGTCCTGCGGGCGGCGGCGCTTGCCCGAGGTCAGCCGGTAGTTCCTGGGAAGCTGCCGGATGAGCCACTCGTTCAGGTCGATCTCGGGATCCCACGACGCCAGTTGCAGCGGGACCGGTACGGCGTCGCCGGGCTTGCGGCGCTTCAGCAGCGCCAGCGTCAGCTCGATGAGGGAGACGGACTTGCCGGATCCCGGCGAGCCCAGCACCACGAGCCTGTGGCGGGGCAGCTTGGTGAAGAGCTCGGCCAGGTCGTCCAGTTCGCCGGTCTCCGCAGCGCGTTCCCCCGCGGGGACGACCGCTCCGGTCGCCGGCGAACGGAACACCACCTCGGGCACGCTGGTCAGGTTGCTGTCGGCCACCCGCCAGGCCACCGGTAGCAGCCACGGGCTGTGCAGGCGGCGGACATCCACCTCGGCCGTCCACGATTCCAGCACCGCGATCGCCAGCTGGTCGGCGTCCTCGGCGACGGACGGGTCGCCCGGCGCCGCCGGCTTGTCGGTACCGTCGGGTCTGTGCAGCCGGAGATCCTCGGCCAGGGAGACGAGCGTGGCCAGGGCGGTGATGCTCGCGAAGATCTTCGAGATCAGAGAGCCGTTGCCGGAGTTGTCCTGCGCACCGACGACCACCGCGAGCACGATCGCGGCGATCCACGAGGCGGCGAGGATCCAGGTCCTCCGCGAACGTCGTCTGCCGGCGCCCATCGTTCCCCCAACCGGTTCGTCACGACGAGGTCACCTCGCTGTCGCTCATTGTCGATGGACCATTGATGTCCCAGCAAGAAGATATGTTCCGATCGACGAGGGACAATAGAGGC
>DASXOA010000346.1:0-2588 GCA_036494675.1 Rugosimonospora sp. | reverse complement strand
GCCTGGGTCGCACCCCCGCGCAACGGGATCAACGGCCAGCCCTTCGACTACGACTACGTGCACCTGGCCTAAGGCCAGGCCCGGACCCAGGGGCGCAGATGGCGCAGTTGTTCAACGCTTGTGAGTACCTGCTCGACCGGCGGCTCGCCGCCGGAGACGGCGACCGGCTGGCACTGACCGGCCCGGCCGGCGACCTCAGCTACGCCAGCCTCTGGGACCGCGTCCGCCGGACCGCGGCGGGGCTGCGGGCCATCGGGGTCGAGCCCGAGCAGCGGATCCTGATGGTGATGGCGGACTCGCCGCACTTCGCCGTCGTTTACCTCGCCGCCCTGCGGGTAGGCGCGATTCCGGTGCCGGTCTCGACGATGCTTCGCCCCGTCGGCATCGCAGAACTGCTGCGTGACTCGCGGGCTCGGTTCCTGGCGGTCACCAGCGAGTTTGCCGCCCCTCTACTGACCAACACAGCGGAGTCGGCCGCAGTGTTGGGAAGTACAGGGGCGGCACCCGAACTGGCCGGTGTCCTGTTTTCTCCGGGGGAATCGGCCCCAGGCAATCCGCCGCTTACCTCAGTGCCGGTGTACAGCCTTGACGAGCTGGCGGGCACGGCCCCTGATGACTTCGTCTACGACACCTCCCCCGACTCGCCCGCGTTCTGGCTCTACACCTCGGGGACCACGGGCGACCCGAAGGGCGCGATGCACCGGCACGGGTCCATCCCGGTGGTCTGCGAGACCTACGGGCAGCAGGTGCTCGGCATCCGGCCGGCCGACCGGTGCCTGTCGGCGGCCAAGGCGTTCTTCGCCTACGGCCTCGGCAACTCGCTGCTGTTCCCGCTGTCGGCCGGCGCGGCGAGCGTGCTGCTGCCCCCGGCGTCCCGGCCGGACCTGATCGCGGAGACGGCCGTCAAGTACGGTGCGACGCTCTTCTTCGGCGGTCCGACGTTCTTCGCGAACATGCTCCGCGCGGGCATGCCCGCCGACGCGCTCGGCGGCGTGCGGCTGGCCGCCTCCGCGGGCGAGGCGCTGCCGGCCGCCCTGTACCAGCGGTGGACCTCGCACTTCGGCGTCGACATCATCGACGGCATCGGCATGACTGAGATGCTGCACATCTTCTTGTCCAACCGACCAGGCTCGGTAAGGCCGGGGACGACCGGCGTCGCGGTGCCCGGCTATGACCTGAAGCTGGTAGACGAGGAGACCGGCGCGGAGGTGACAGGATCCGGGGTACCCGGCACGCTGTTCGCGCGCGGCGCCTCCACCGCGACCGGGTACTGGGCCAGGTACGACGCGTCCCGGCTGGTGTTCCAGGGGGAGTGGCTGCGCACCGGCGACACCTACGTGCGCGACGCCGACGGGTATTACGAGTGCCTGGGGCGGACCGGCGACATGATCAAGGCGTCGGGCATCTGGGTCTCACCGATGGAGGTCGAGGCGCGGCTACTCGCCCACCCCGCCGTCGCCCAGGCCGTCGTCGTGGCCGCGCCGGACGCCGACAGCCTGGAGAAACCCGTCGCCTACGTCGTCCTCACCCCCGGGGCGGTGGTCACCGAGGCCGAGCTGATCGAGCACTGCCGTGAGGGGCTGCCGTCGTTCAAGCGGCCCCGCGCCGTCGTGTTCACCGACGGCTTTCCCACCACCGCGACTGGCAAGGTCCGCCGGGTGGACCTCCGCACCATGGCCGCCGGCGTGCTGCGGCCGCAGGACCCAGGTTCAGTAGGCACGGTCTGATGCTCGACGGCTTCCAGCTCGTTGACGTGCACCTGCACGCGGCCAGCAAGACGACGCTCAAGCTGCCATGGGACACCTGGGTGCAGGGCTTCGCCGACCGCGACGTCATGGACCGGCTCTACGATTCCTCCGGGGCCGTGATCCCGGCGGCGTTCGATGCCATGCTGGCCGGCGAGGGCGTCGACACCGGGCTGCTCATGTCCGAGTACTCGCCCAAGGTGACGGGGATGCAGCCCGTCGAGGACATGCTCGCGATCGCCGGGTTCAACCCCGACCGCGTCAAGGTCATCGCGAACGTCAACCCGCATTACCACTACCCGGTCGACGAGGAGGTTCGCCGCCAGCTGGCGCTCGGCGCGGTCGCACTGAAGGTCCACCCGGTGCACGCCGGCGTGGCGGCCAACGACCGGATGCTCTACCCCGCCTACGAGGCCTGCCAGGCCGCCGGCGTCCCCGTGGTCGTGCACTGCGGCACCTCCACCTTCCCCGGCTCGTCCAACGCGTTCGGCGACCCGGTGGCCCTCGACGACGTGCTGCGCGACTTCCGCTCGCTCACCCTGGTACTTGCGCACGGCGGGCGCGGCTGGTGGTACGACGCGGCGGCGTTCCTCGCCCTGTCGCACGAGCGGGTGTGGATCGAGCTGTCCGGCCTGCCGCCGTCCCGGCTGCGCGACTACTACGCACGGCAGAACTGGAACCGGCTGACGAAGCGGATGATCTTCGGCACCGACTGGCCGGGCATCCCCGGCATCGCCGCCAACGCCCGCGCGGTCGCCAGGCTCATGCCCGACGAGGACACCGCGGCGGCGGTCCTCGCAGGCAACGCGGTCCGCGTCTATAACCTCAAGCCCGCCGCGTGAC
>DASXOA010000345.1:0-4331 GCA_036494675.1 Rugosimonospora sp. | reverse complement strand
CCTCGTCGGCGTCCCAGAACCCGGTGTGCAGCTGCAGCGGCAACCCGGTGTCCACCCCGCACCACAGCGCGTGCCGCAGCAGCACCGGATCGGCCAGCCGGGCGCCGGGACGCTGGGGTAGCCAGGCCGCGGCGGCGGCCCGCACCTGTGCGTCGGGCGGCCGGGTGGGATCGACGTCGAAGCCGTACCGGTAGGCCAGGATCGATTTGCAGGCGACGGCACCGCCCGCCCGGCGGCTGATCTCCTCGGCCACCGCCTGCGGGTACTGCGCAGCCCCGACGCCGGAGTCGGCGACCTGCTCGGCGACCGTCTCCAGTCGCAGCACCTCCCACACCGGCGCACCGGCCGATTCCCCGAGCGCGGTCAGCCCGAGCAGCTGCGCCGAGCGCCACCCCGTGTCGACGAGCAGCGCGCCGGTCCCGGACGCGGCCAGCAGCCGGCGGGTCACCTCACCGGCCCCCAACTCGGCGCGCCGGGCCAGGTAATCCCCCGGCGAGACGTGCCGTGGCAGGTCGAGCACCGGAGCGCACCAGCGGCGCACCGAGAGCCCGAGTGCGGAGTCGAACGGGTCGGCTCCCGGCGCGGGCGCCTCCGCCTCGGTGAGCAGCGCACCGAAGGCCGCCGCGTCCGGCGACCCGGCGAGGACGCTGTGGCAGTGGTGGTCGACCAGGCGCAGCGTCTGCACCCAGGACGGTGGCGTGGTCAGGGCAGCCACCGGGAGGCGGCGACGATCTCCTCCGGGCCGGCCCCGGCGAACCGTTCGATCTCCGCGCGGCGCACCGCGACCACGGTGTCGGCCAGCTCCGGCCCGAACGCCTCGGCTAGCACCGGATCGGCGACGAACGCCGCCACCGCGTCGTCCAGCCGCTGCGGCAGCCGGGCGACCCCGCGGGCGGCGCGCTCGTCGTCCGACCAGCTCGCCGGGTCGACGTCCACCGGCTCGGGCAGCGACGCGCCCTGCTCGACGCCGGCCAACCCGGTCGCCAGCAACGCGGCGACCAGCAGGTACGGGTTGGCGGTCGCGTCGAAGCACTTCACCTCGACGTTGGCCGCGCTCGGCTCACCGGCCGAACCGGTGATCAGCCGCACCGCCGCTTCCCGGTTCTCCCGCCCCCAGCAGCCGAACACCCCGGCCCAGTGCGACGGCACCAGCCGCTGGTAGCTGGCCACGCTGGGCGCGCCGATGGCCAGCAGCGCAGGCAGCCGGGACAGCATCCCGGCGATGAACGCCGCCCCCTCGCCGGTCAGCCCGTAGCGACCTTCGCCGCCGCCCAGCAGGTTGCGACCGTCACGGGACACCGAGAGGTGCACGTGCCCGCCGTTCCCTACCCCACCCACCAGCACGCTGGGCGCGAACGACACCCGCAGCCCGTGCCGCGCGGCCACCGCCCGGATCGTCGAGCGCGCCAGCACCGTGGTGTCTGCGGCGGCCACCGGCGGCTCGGCGGCGACCGAGACCTCCAGCTGACCCGCGGCGTACTCCGGGTGGAACTGCGCGACCTCCACGCCCTGCGCGGCCAGCGCGCGCAGCAGCTCCGCCGCGTAGTCGGACCGCTCGATCAGCCGGGTCATGCCGTAGCCGGGCCCGCCCATCGCGGGCACCACCTCGTCGCCCGATCCGGCGTCAAGGACCCACTCGACCTCGAACGCCACCCGGGCGGTCAGCCCGGCCGCGGCCAGCCGCTCGGTGAGCCGCGCCAGTAGCGCCCGGCTGCACTGCGGATGCCGGCCGCCCTCCTGAGTCCACCGCTCGACCGGCGCCCAGGCCCAGCCGGGCTGGGCGGCCAGCGGCACCAGCCGGTCCAGGTCGGGCAGCAGCCGCAGGTCGCCGGTCGGGCCGGTGGCGTGGCGGCCGGTGGTGATCGAGTCGTCGGGCAGGAAGAAGTCGAACACCGGTGTCGCCCCGACGCCCCAAGCCGCTGCGCGGGCCAGCGCGGCTGTCGGCACGGCCTTGACCCGGGTGATCCCGCCGGTGTCCACCCAGGTCAGCGCCACCCCGACGACACCGGCGACGGTCAGCCGCTCAGCCGCCCGGGTGCCCTGCGCGGCGCGCGCCGTCCGGTCCAACTGGTCCACGGTGCACCGTCCGAAAACACGTCTCGTTTCACGGGTCGAAGGCGAACCGATCCTGCCAGCGCCGCCTGCACCGAGTCGAGCACCCAGCCATCTCACAACGGGACGATCTCCACGTGAATGCCGCCCCTGGAGTCGGCGGTCATGTTCCACTTAGCGGCGCGGCGCCATGTTGACCCAGCCGCTCAGGACCGACTGACCGCGCTTGCCGACGGCTCGGCACCCTGGGGTCTCCCAGC
The DNA here is from genome assembly GCA_036494675.1 of Rugosimonospora sp. GTDB lineage: Bacteria > Actinomycetota > Actinomycetes > Mycobacteriales > Micromonosporaceae > Rugosimonospora. The sequence continues at coordinate 2,019 of DASXOA010000345.1, read as the reverse complement.
CCACGTGCTGCGTTAGGTGAAGGTGGTGTCGGTGAGGAAGTCGAAGCGGAGACCGCTGGAGCCTGAGCCGCGGCCGGTGCCGCGGCGGGCGCTGAGCCAGACTACGACCTCCCCGTTTCGCCAGCGGGTCCGGTTGTACGCGATGCCCAGCGTGGTGCCGGTCTGGGTGACCTCCTCCTCGTTGACGAAGTACGGCGCGGGCGCCGGCTGGTCGAGGCCTTCGCGGAGCAGGGCGGTGCGCGGGCGGACCAGGCGGCCGTCGACAGCGCCGGGCAGCACGGCGCGCTGCAGTTGAATACTGCGGGTGTCGCCGGGCACGTGCACCGGGATGAACGGGATCCAGTTCTCCGGGATCGTGCTCATCGCCTGGTAAGCGACCGCGGCCGTCGGGTCGCCCGAGTGGGGTGCGGGGAACAGCCGCCGGCGTTGGGCGACGACCTCGGCGGACACCTCGGTGCCGCGGCGGGGGTCACCGGTGGCCACCGTGACGGTGCGCTCGACGCCCCAGACCAGGTTCGCGTTCTCGTCCCGGATCAGCGAGACCTCCTCCAGCGCGGGGGCGGTGGCCGTCACCGGCACGGTCGCCGGCAGGAACAACCGGGTGTCGGCGGCGACCTCATCCACGCCGAGAGTGTCCAATGTGTACATGGACCAGCGCTGCCAGTCCTGGTCAGCGCCGGTGCCGGCCGGGGTGATCCACTGCCGCTGGCCGAACACGTCGGTCACCGCGAGCCCCTGGATCGCGGCGACCGAGCCAGCCGGTAGGTCGCACGGCAGCTGGTACCAGTCGTTGCTGAAGACCAGTGCGAACTCGAGGAAGATCAGCCGGGCCAGGTCGGTACTGTCCGGACGGACTGCGGCGAAGTTGGTCCGGCCGTCCTCGACCGCCCACCAGCGCGGTAGCGGCATCCCGGAGAACCGGACCGGTGCCGGGAACACGGTCCGGTTCAGCGGCGGCGGTGCCGGGGCGGTGCCACCGAGCGGCCCGCCCGGATCGACCGAGAACGCGTGCCAGTCCAGCTCGCCACCGGGATACTCCGGCGCGGTCAGCACGGTCTCGGCTCCGGCCGTCCCGGCCGGCGCGGCGGCGATCGAGAACCGGTGCTCCAGCCGCCGCGGGTCCCAGGCGGCGTCCGCCGGCTGGTCGATCAACCCGTCGAACCAGCTGACCAGCCGCAGGCCCAGCGCGTCCAGCTGGGTCCGTACCAGCGTGGTGTTCGGGATCCCGTCGTAGGCGTGCCCACCGTCCTTGACGTGCCGGTAGAGCAGGTAGCCGTCCATCAGCCGCCCCGCAACGGCCTGCAGGGCCGACCACACCTCGGGGTGCGCGACCCGCTCGGTGTCGGCGTCGGCGGTCGGGTCCGGCAGCGCGATCGGGTAGTGGTCAACGTAGGCCTGCCGCAGCAGCCGCAGTAGCGGCGCTGAACCGAGCAGCTTCAGCCAGCGCCGCCCGATGATCAACCTCATGTCGTACGAGACGAGGTCGGGGCCGAACGCGAACGAGATCGGCCGCCGTTCCGCGACCATCTCCAGTGGACGGTCGCCGGGCAGGTCCCCGGTGGCGCCGTCCCGCGGCCGGAACCTGGTCGGCGTTGACGTCGCGACCGAGTACATCGCGGTGACCGGCGAGCCGGCGTCCGCGCCGCGGAACTCGCCGAGCTGCCACTGCCGGGTCAGCAGCCACAGCGGGTCGCGGACCTCGGCCCGCAGCGCGCGGTCGAAGTCGGTGGTGCGCGGGCGGCCCTCCAGCCGGTTCCACACCCCGACGGTGGGGAACTGCCGGGCCAGCAGGGCGGCGCGCAGGTTCTCGATGCGGGCGGGCTCAGTCACGGGCTTTCCATCGCAGATTGGCGACCGCGAGGTCGGTGCTGATCGTGATCGGATGCCGGGTCGCGGACATGACCGTGGCCGGCAGCAGTTGGGCGTAGGCGGTGTCGTCGAGGTGCTCCGGCTCCACCGCGCGCAGCCGGGCCAGCTCGTAGGTCTCGGCGATCGCGGCGAGCAGGTCGTCGGGGTTCC
>DASXOA010000344.1:0-41052 GCA_036494675.1 Rugosimonospora sp. | reverse complement strand
CGCGAGGGCCAGGTTGTAGACCTTCCGGACACAGCCGAACGTCCGCGCAAGCTCACCGGCCTGCGCGTCGGTCGGGTAGAAGCGGTACTTGAAGGCCCGCTTCACGGTCCTGGCCACGGCTCACACGTTAGCAGTGCTGTTGGTGAACCATACGGAGACACCCGGGTAGACGCCGATCCGCCTTGCCGGCGGATCAGCTATCCCTGCCCTGCTCCGCAGGCGTTCCGTTTCCTCTCCGGGCTGAAGGCCGGAGTAACCACGGAAGGAATCCGATGACCGAGGACTCCGCGCTGGAGCGGGTCGGGCAGGACCTGCTCGACCTCTCCGACTACGCGTACGGGCGGCTGCGCGATCGGCTCGACGGGCTCACCGACGACGAGTACCTGTGGGAGCCCGCGGCCAACTGCTGGTCCGTCCGGCCGGTCGGCGACGGCACCTACCGCGCGGACGGGCCCGACGACGGATCCCCGGCCGGTTCCGGCGAACCGCCACTCACGACGCTCGCCTGGCGGTTGTCGCACATCATCATCGACGTGCTCGGCGCCCGGCGCAACGCGACGTGGATCGGCGTCACGCCGTCCGGCCGGCTGCCCCGCACCGGCGCACCCGGTACCGCCGAGGCGGCCGTCGAACTGCTCGGGCAGGCGTACGCCCTGTTCCGCGCGCACGTCGCGGCCGTGGACGCCGCCACCCTGACCGACGCCATGGGGGCGGTCGCCGGCCCGTACGCGCAGAGCACCCGGGCCTCGTTCGTCCTGCACGAACTCGACGAGCTGATCCACCACGGGGCCGAGGTCGGCGTGCTGCGCGACCTGTACCGGGCGACCCGCCCAGCCTGAGCCGCGGCGGCGCGCGGGCCCGCGGCTGTGGCAGCCCGCCGGTGTGGCAGCCCGCCGGTGTGGCGGCCGGCCTGCCGGGGTACGGGGCCGGGATGAGCGGAGACAGCGTCGAACGGGAACGAATCGAGCGCCGGGCCGAGCACCTGCTGCCGGAGGAGCGCCGGGCGGGCAGCGATGACCGGCTGGCGCAGGCCGAGGCCATCCTGGCGGATTCCGACGGGCGTACCGGCGGCCAGATCGCCTCGACGGACGAGTCGCTGGAACGGCGCACCTCGGACGAGACGGTGCCGCCCCCGGAGTGAGCCGGCGCGCGCGGTTTCATCCCGACGTCACACCGCTCTGCCATCATGCTGGTCATGCTGGAACTCGGCGAGGTGTCCGTGAGCGCAGCGCAGCGGGCGCTGCGCTAGGCGGGTTTCGATCCGGTCATCCGAGACATCCCAGACCGCTGGCGGGCGGTGGAGCCGCGCGGAGTGTGGGTGCGGATGCCGAGCGAGGACGCGCACGCCGTCGTGGTCGTCACCCGCGTCATTCCCGGCGACCGGCTGGGCACCTGGCGCGAGGCTTACAACCAGGCTCCGGGCATCGTCAGTGGCTACGGGGTGAACTTCTTCGAGCGCGTGTCCCGACCCCACGGCCACAGCTGGTCGGGGGTCGCCGCCAGCGCGCATTCGGTCTTTATCGACGACATCGTCTCGACCCTGCGCGACTGGGCCGACTGGGAGTCGACGTGGTCGGTCACGCCGGTCGTCGAGCCAGCGCGCAAGAGGGACGCCCGGCTGCGCCGGCTGGCGGTGTCGAAGCTCGAGGGTGGCGCCATCCCGGTCGACCTCGACATCGATCCGCTGATGTTGTCCCTGCTCGACGCCGCACAGGCTGACGCCCTGCACACCCTGCTGGATGAACTGTTCCTGCCGGGCATCCGGTGGCGGTTCCCGCGCGACCGCACCGGAGCCAGGCTCAGCAATCGGGGCCGGGTGCTGCTGCACGAGTGCGCACCGCCGGCGCACCCGTCGGGCAAGGGTGTCTGGCTCGTGGTCGACGGGCCCGCTCCCCGCACCGAGCCACGGCTGGTGGTCCGCCTGGCCAGCGCGGCAGGCAAAGGCGCGTTCCATCGCTGGGACCCGACCCCGGAATACTGGCGCACCGGCCCGTACGAGGTCGGCCCGCGCACGCTCGAACAGCTGTGGGGCATAGGACCGGACATGCCGGCCCGGTTCGTCGAGGAGGTCACCGACGCGCTGCTCGCCGGTCGGGCGCTCGACGCCCTGGCCGCGTGCGCGGTCACGGTGGATCGGGGTACCCGTCGACTGCTCGCTGGCCTGCCCGACTCCTTCGAGATGCGCGAGTGGACCGACAAGTGGGTCGTCAACGCCACGAACCTGATGGCGAACGCCGCGCCGTGGCGGTGGCGCGACGAGGTCGTCCCCAAACAACGCGCGCGGCGACTGGACAACCTCGGCGGCTTCAACCCGAGCCGGCGCCCGGGCCTGTTTCTCGAGTGGCACGACGGCGGCCCGCACGTCAGCTTCGATCAGAGCGCAAGCCCTCTTGTCCTGCCGCGGGTGTGCTGGGAGCGCGACCCGGACCGCGACCTGATCCGCCTCGGCCTGCTCAGGCCCGATCAGATACCCGTCCCATCGCCCTGAGGAGCCACAGATGCCTGACCTGATCCGGTTCGGTTCGGTGGCGGTCGGGTGCCCCGACGCCGCCCGGCCCGACGCGGCCGGCGGCAGGCCGATCGTCACCGTACCGAGTTGCCGCGCAGGATGACCGGATCGGGGCGGCCGAGTCGCCGATACACATCGGACGAGTCCGTCCCCGCGCGAAGCCCGGCGGCGCCACGAGCGACGGACCGGCATGCGTCGACACGCGTCGAGGCCGCGTTTCGTACGCGGGGACGCGGGTAGGGCCGCGGAAGACGACGCGACGTGCCGCCACACACTCCGGTTGGTGGCGCGGCTTCCGCGCGCCGAGGGGGGTACCGTCCAATGGCTCGCCAAACCGAGGTCCGACCGGTGGTCAAGATGCGCAGCACCGCCGGTACCGGCTACACGTACGTCACCCGCAAGAACCGCCGCAACGATCCCGATCGGCTGCTCCTGCGCAAGTACGACCCGATCGCCCGCCGGCACGTCGAGTTCCGCGAGGAGCGCTGACGGGGCCGAGAGGCCGACCGCGCCGCGTCATCGCACCCGTCCCGCCCGCCGGATCCCCGGCGGGCGCCTCCGCGTGATCGATGCGGCCCGCCAAAACCATCCACCCTAATCATGATTTAACGGGACATAGCCGTCTAGACCACTGCGCCCTTTATCCCCTATATCCTGATGAAACGTGCATAACGACCCTGGGGGTAGGCGTGGGGCGCCACTACTCGACGTTCTACGTCGTGTTCACGATCGGGCTCGTGGCCGTCCTGATCTCGCTGCTGGTCGAGGGTGCCCGACACCGCCGCCGGCTCGCCCGCATCCCCGTCCGGATCGTCATCAACGGTATCCGCGGCAAATCGTCCATCACCCGTCTCGTCGCCGCGGCCATGCGCGGCACGACCCCCACCATCGCGAAGACCACCGGAACCGCGGCACGCTTCATCTTCCCCGACGGGCGTGAGGTCCCGTTCGAGCGGCGCTTCGGCCTGGCCAACATCATCGAACAGCTCGACGTCGTGGCCGAAGCGGCGAAGGCCGACGCGCAGGCGCTGGTGATCGAATGCATGGCGGTCAACCCCGACCTACAGCAACTCAACCAGGAGAAGCTCATCCAGGCCACGATCGTGGTGATCTCCAACGTGCGTGAGGACCACCTCGACGTCATGGGCCCGGCCCTCGACGACGTCGCCCGGTCCCTGTGCCGGTCGATGCCGGTCGGCGGGGTCTGCGTCACCGCGGAGCGGGACCGGCTGGACATCCTGCGCGCCGAGGCGAACAAGCGGAGGTGCACCCTGCTGGTCGCAGATCCGGAGTCCGTCTCCGACGAGGAGATGGGCGGGTTCGGCTGGGTCACCTTCAAGGAGAACGTGGCGGTGGCGCTCGCCGTGTCCGACCTGCGGGGCGTACCCCGGTCCGAGGCGCTGGCCGGCATGTACCTGGCCGACCCCGACCCGGGCGTCCTGCGGGTGGACCGCTGCGAACACGGCGGGCGCTCGTTCCTCGCCGCGAACCTGTTCGCCGCGAACGACCCCGAGTCGACGCTGATGAACCTCGAGCTGCTGCAGAGCTCCGGGCAGCTGCCCGACTCCCTGTCGATGGTCATCAACTGCCGGCCTGACCGCCTCGAACGCAACGGCCAGATGGGACACATCGTCGCCCAGATCGGCCCCGAGCGGGTGTACCTGATCGGCACGCCCACCCGCTCCGCGCTGCGCACGATACCGAGCGAGCTGCGCCACCTGGTGGTCGACCTGGGAGGTGAGCACCGCAGCGGCGTACAGATCCTGTCCGCGATCACCGCGCTGATGCCGGGCGACGAGCACGGGCTGGTGATGGTCGGCAACATCCACGGCCGCGGTGAGCACCTCCTCGACGCCCTGGCCGGCGAGGCGACCCGCCCGGTGGTCGAGGAACCCGCGCTGCTCGCGCTGGCGCACCTGGACCCCGCCGGGGAACCGCCCCTCCTGCCCGGAGCGAACTGACATGCCCACCCATGTGGACTTCGACAGCTCGACCGCCAGCCTGGTACTGGCTCTGGGTCTGATGTTCTCCCTGGTCTGTTACGCGTTCACGAACCTGTCCCCCGGCGGGATGATCGTGCCGGGCTGGTTGGCGCTGACCCTGGTCGAGGGGCTGGACACGATCCTCGTGACCGGCCTGGCCATGGTGGCGACGTTCATCGCGGCCAAGCTGCTGCAGCGCTGGTCGATCCTGTACGGCAAGCGGCTGTTCGCCACCGTGGTGCTCGTCGGCGTGTTCCTGGAGGCGACCGCGTTCCTGGCGCTGCACTCCCGCCAGCCGCAACTGTTCCCGCACGACACCCTCGGCTTCGTGGTACCGGGCCTGATCGCGTACCAGCTGGTGCGGCAGCCGAAACTGCCGACCCTCGTCGCGACCAGCGTCGTCACCCTGGCCTCGGCCCTGGTCGCCATCGCGGTGATGGCACTGTGAAATCGCTGACCCGCCGGCAGATGCTGGGCTGGTGCGTGGCGGGCGCGGCCGCGGCCGGCAGCCTCGGCGCCGCACCGGTGCTGGCCCCGCAGGTGAAGGAGCGGCTCGACCGGTCCCAGGTGAAGGCCAGGGCCAAACCCCTGTTCGGCCGGTACCGGTACGTGCGGCTCGACGGTCCCGACCGCACCATGGTGTACGACGAGCACAGCATGCCGGTCGCGACCCTGACCCAGGATGCCCGGTCGGTGGTGTTCACCGGCTCCCGTCGCAGGTTCGCCGAACCGGCCACCACCACGGCGCACATCGACACGGACGCCTGGGTGCGCCTCGCTCCCCGGCCGTGGCGCTTCGGCGCGCAGGCGCAGTCCTGGTTCACCGAGTGGTTCACCGCCACGCACGGCTCGACCGACCTCGACGCCATGGGCGTGGCCATGCAGTACGTGACGGGCAGGCCCAGGCTCGTCGCCGACAACGGTGTCGCGTACGCCGGCGACGCCGGGTTCGGGCCACTGCTCGACGGGCAGCGGGACCAGCACTCGGACTTCTACGACTACCTCGGGGTGTCGTGGACGTGGCCCGACGGCACCACGTCGGCGCCCCGGGCCAACCGGTACCGCGACGTGGACTGCTCGGGATTCCTGCGCCTGGTGTGGGGCTACCGGATGGGCATGCCGCTGGTGAGCGGCCCACCCCAGAAGGACGTGGCCGGACTGCCGCGCGAGGCCCACGAGATCGCGGTGTCCGACCTGGTGGTGCCCCTGTTCGACAGCGGGGCCGTGGCGCCGTCGGCCAAGCAACTCACCCAGTTGCAGCCCGGGGACCTGGTGTTCTTCGCCCTGCACAGCAATCCGCGGTACCTGTCCCACGCCGGGATGTTCCTCGGCGAGGACAACCAGGAGCATCTACGGTTCATCTCCTCCCGATCGACGGTCAACGGACCGACCATCGGTGACGTCGGGGGGGTCGCCCGGCTCGAAGGACGCGGCTACTATCCGCGGGCTCTGCGCAAGGCGGTACGCCTTTAGCCCAGCAGGCTCGCCTCGGTGGGTGATCAGACCGGGCGGAAGCGCAGCGCCGACCAGACCTCGTCCACCGCGACCTGGCGCACCGGCTGGACACCCTGGTCCGTGAGCAGCCCGGCGAGGACATCGCGGTTCAGATCCGTGCCGAGCTTGCCGGCCTTCGGATAGGCGAACCAGACCAGCTTGTCGGCACGCGCCGCGTCGAGCGCCGCCGTGGCCCCGCCGTTGTCGAGATCCGCCCGGGTACGCGCGAAGACGACGACCACATCCGCGTCCTGCGGCTCGGCCGCGCCCCCGGTGGCCTCGATCTGCGGCGCGTCCGCCGGCCGGTCCAGCACCGCGATCCGCTGCCCCGGCCTGATCTGTAGCTTCGCGTTCAAGTCCATGCCGGCATTATGCCGCGATACGACCTGCGGCATCGTGAACCGCATTCCCGCGGATGACGGACAGAGGGCGGTACTGGTCAGCGCAGGTCGGCCGCCGCGTGGAAGTGATCGAAGATGACCTGGTCCACCGCTGAGACGCGGGGGCGGTCGGCATAGGTGAGCCAGGCCATCTCCTCGATCTCGCTGCTCGGCCGCAGCACACCTTGGTATTCGGCGGTGTAGCAGGTCATCCGGACCACTGTCCCGTCCGGATGCCCGTGCGCCTGGGCCTGGAATGTCCCGACGTGCTCGGCGGTGCCGGCGGCGATGGCCACGCTCAACTCCTCCCTGATCTCACGGACCAGGGTGGCGATGTCGTCCTCGCCGGGTTCCCGCTTGCCGCCGGGGAGGTAGTAGACGTCCCTGCCCCGCGAGCGGGAGCTGAGGATCGCGCCGCCTTCCAGGCGGATCCAGGCAATCTTGTCGATGACGTTCACGAGGTGCTCCTTCGGCATGTCGTCGCCACCGGGACGGTCCGGCCCGGCCGGATGGCCGACGACGACCGTATCCGGGTCCGACGGGCATCGCCGCATCGGCGGCCTGTTCGCTGTCCGCGATGGGATCTACTCTGGCTAGTGCCGAAAGGTCGGGACCGCCCGGCGACCTCCCAGGTCGGTAGGCTGCCCTTCTGAGAGAATCGCGAGACGGCCGGGAGCAGACGAACCGATGGGGGTGCCGATCGGATGACCGAAGCGCCCCCGCGGGTGCGGGCCGTGGCCCAGGTGGTCGCCGTCGAGCCGGCCCGTGACGACGCCGAACCCAGGCTCAAGCGCCGGCCCGGCTATCTGGGCACCGTGCACGTGGTGCAACTGGTTCTGGTCGAGGCGGTCCTGTTCGGCGTCCTCGGGGCGCTGACCCGTAACGTCGTCGTGGCCGGGATCACGGCGGGAGTGGGCGCCCTGCTCATCCTGGCGGCGACGCTGCGCCGGGGCGGACGCTGGTGGTTCGAGCAGCAGACCGTGAGGCGGCTGTACCGGCGCCGTCGCGGCCATCCGGACATCGGGGAGAAGGATCCCCGGCTCGCCGCGATGCACTGGCTCGCGCCGGGGCTGACGGCACAGGATGTCGGGTCGGACACCGGCGCGCAGGCGGGGATCGCCTGTGACGCGGCCGGCTGGTACGGGGTGATCGTTGTCGGGGCCGCCGCCAGCATGCGCGGGGACGGCGGGCCGGGCGTACCCCTCGACGTCCTGGCCCGCGCCCTGGACGACGCCGAGCAGCCGGGCGCCGTGCTCCAGGTCGTCACGCACTCCGTACCGGCGCCGAGCCCCGACATGGACAGCCGGCACCTTGCCGCGTACTCGTACCAGGAGCTGCAACAGCTCGCCGGCCCGGTACCGGCCGACCGCACCACCTGGATCGCGGTACGCCTCGAGGCACGCTCCCGCGCCGAGGCCGGCGTCGCCGGCGGGTACGACGCGGAGCACGCGCCCACGCTGGTCGCCAACCTCATCCGCAAGGTGAGCCGGTCGCTGCGGGAGTCGAAGCTGCCGCACCGGGTCCTGTCCGCCGACGAACTGCTCGACGCGCTCGTCCGCGCGTGTGACCTCGATTCGGGCCAGGGTGGTGTGGGACAGCCGCCGCCCCGGGAGGAGTGGACCGCCTGGCACTCGGCCCGGGCCGCCCACGTGTCGTTCTGGCTCAGGGACTGGCCGAGCATCGACGACGCCGCGACGATGTTCGGCGCGCTGTCCGCCATGCCGTCCGCGTCGACGACCGTGTCCCTCGTCCTGGCCCGCGACCACGAGGAGCTCGCGATGCGCTGCCTGATCCGGGTGGCCGCGCCTCCGGACGGGCTCGCACGCCTGTGCGAGACGCTCGGACAGAGCGCACGCGCGGTGAGCGCGGAACTGTTCCGGCTCGACGGTGAGCAGGGGCCGGCGGTCTACGCGTCCGCCCCGACGGGAGGAGGCGCCGCATGAGCAGCGAGCAACCCCCGCCGCGTACCCCGGACGAGCGGCAGCCGCCGCCACCGCAGCAGCAGCCGGCGCGGTCGAGCCCGTGGCAGCCTCAGCCGGGTTCCGGCGGCCCGCCGCAGCAGCCTCCTCCACCGCTGATCGGGAACCCGGCAGCCGCCGCCCCGCCAAGGACCGCGCCCCCACCAAGGGCCATAGCCCAGCCGGGGACACCCGCCCGGCCGCAGCCGGCCCAACCCGGTCAGCCGGCCGTCCAACCCGCCCGACCGGCCGCGCAGCCACAGATACCGGTCCAGCGGGTGCCCGCGACACCCGTGGTCGCAGCGGCCCCGCCCGCGACCTACACGGTGCCCGCGATCGTCCAGCCGTGGCAGCAGGACCGCTCCGCCGCGGCCGCTGTGCCCTCCGCGGCCGCGGTGCCCTGGACGGCCACGGCCGCCAACACCGCCACGGCCGCCAGCACCGCCACGGCGGCGCAGGTCCCGTCGTTCCCGCCGGCCATCGCGGCCCCCGACGACGGGCCACCCCCCGGTACCGTCCTGCAGAGCCAGCACGCCCTGCGCGAGACCCGGCGGCGGACCCTGTCCCATCGGCTCACCGCGCTGCACGCCGGCTGGCACCAGATCACCGCCGAGACGTTGCGCCGCCTGACGAATCCGTCGCCCGGGACGGGCCTGATCCTCGGCGTCGACCAGCAGCGCCAGCCGATACTGGTGCGGTTCTTCCGGCCGGAGCCGACGAAGGTGACACTGGTCGGCGGGGTCTGGGCGCAGCGGCTGCTCGCGTTCCGCGCGCTCGCGCTCGGTGCCCGGGTCGTGCTGATCACCACCGATCCCCGCGCGTGGCACGGCTTCGGCGAGCTGGCGACCGGCCGCTCCGACCGGGTCGCGCTGTGGAACAACCCGCGCCCGCCGGTCGTCCCGGCGACCGCGCAGCAGCCCGCGCTCATCATCCACGACACCGGTACGTACGGCGCCGCACCGCTGCCGGAGCCCCGCCCGTGGCAGACCCAGATGGTCGTTGTGCGGCAACTGGGTGCCGACAACGTCCGGGCGCTGCAGGACTGCCATCTGGTCATCATGCAGCGGCTCGCCGCGCCGGAGGCGTCCATGGCGGTGACGGCCCTGGGCCTGCGGGACCAGAGCACGCAACTCCTGCAGATGATGGGCGAGGACATGCTCGCGCTGCTGGACGACGGCACCGACCGGTACGTGTGGCTCACGCCGACCGGGGTCGAGCGCCAGTACAACGGCGCCCCTCGGCGGTGACGCCGCTCAGCCGCGACGCCGCTCAGCCGCGCCGGACGCCGTTCTCGTCCCGGTCACCCGGGTTGCGCTCACGCATGGCTTCGACGAACGCGTCGTACATGTGGTTCAGGGCCGCTCCGGCCAACTCCATGCCGGCGTCCCCACCCGGGTTGAGACGCAGGGCGCAGCTCCAGTCGGGCCAGGCCGCGACGACCTCGATGAAGCTCGGCTCGACCCACTCGCGATCGCCGAGTTCGGAGCGCATCCGGGCAGGCGAGGTGAACGCGAGGATCACCGGTTCACCGTCGACCCGCTCGGTGCGCCACCACGGAAACTCCGGATCGGTCACGTCGCGGGAGACCGGCGCGGCCGGGTCACGCGACCGGTCGCTGCGCACCGCCGTCCAGTAGTCGCCGGCCGGCCCGATCTCCGTCGATCCGATCTGCGCCGATCCCAGCTCATCCGGCTCGGCATCGGGCTCCCCGTCGGCGTCGGCCGGCAACGGCAGCACCAGCCTGGCGTTCAGCAGCGCACCCAGGTAGCCGTCCCGGTCCTCCGTGGCCACGGCCACGCGCAGCGCCGCGTCCACCGGCACCCACTCCGGTTCCCACTCGCGCAGGTCCGCCACCGCGTCCGGGGTGAGGAACGCCTGGATCGGCAGCCCGGGATCGACGGCCAGTCCGCAGCCCAGCTCGACGATCGCGTGCGCCACGTCGAACGCCGGGCTGCGCCGCACGACGATCGCGGCACCGGGCGGAAGCGCCGAGATCGACGTGTACGCGAGCACGTACCTGGTGCCGCGCGCGACGCTGGTCGCCCAGGTGACCGCCTCCCGGCCGGCCGCCGCCGCACCCGTCACCGGCAGGACCAGCGCCACGTCGGCCAGTGCGCGCAGGTACGCCGTCTGGTCCCCGGCCCGTACCGCGGCCGCCATGGCCGCCTCCTCCTCGGTGGCCGGCTGCCAGTCGGTACGCAGCACCGAGGCCGGGTTCACGTCCATGTGCCGTCGTCCCGGATCCGCTCCGGCATCCGGCCCCGTACCAGCGTGGCCAGCGCCTCGTCGAGGCTGTCGCCGAGGTGCCAGTCCGCCGTGTGGTCGACGAGGAACACCCGGCCCCGCTCGTCGATGGCCAGCACGCCGGTGCCGTCGCCCTCCTCCCCCAGCGGGGTCAGCCGCGCGCCGACCAGCTCGCTCAGCTCGGCGAGCGCCGTCACGCTGTGCAGGCCGCGCATCGGATCGAGGACGAAGGTCGCCCGGGCGACCTGCTCGCCCGCGCCCTCCTGCCGCACCGCGAGGCCCCCGAAGTCGGTGAAGGCGCGCAGCGCGGCGTCGACCACCGTGTGCTGGCGGCCGTCGGGGGCGGCGTGAGAGGCGAGCGCCAGGGCCCAGGCACGGGCCCGGGTCGGATCGCCGCGGCCGGGCGCCCATCCGGCCGCGGTCAGGACCTCCGCCACGTCGGACGGGAACCGATCGTTCACGGCCGGGTCACTCCTCCACCACCTCGACGCCGAACCACTCCAGCATCGCCGCACAGCTGCGGCACGGCGCCGCGACCCGACCGTGCGCCGGATCGCCGGCCTCACGGATCCAGCACAGCGACAGCTGCGCCCCCCACAGGTGCGCCCGTGCCACGTTCGCGGTCAGCGTGCCGCCGTTCTCCGCCTGCGCCTCGTAGAGCCGATCGGAGACCAGTACCGCCTCGGCGCACCACCCGGTGTAGCGCTCGCGCAGCTCGGCGGGCAGCTCGTGGAGGAACCGGCGAACCAGTGGGTGAAGGTCGGGCGGGGTCTCGCCGCGCACCGAGGTGTGCTGGTGGACGATGCCGTTGACCAGCAGCGCGCCGGCGGTCAGCGGCAGTCGCCGGGTGCTCCGTGTCCCACTCGTCGCCATGCGCTCACCACCGAATCCGCCTCGTGGTTGACACTTTATCCGGCGTACGCGATCCGGACCGGCCCGGCGACCGGGGACACGGGTACCAAGGAGCGGCACGACGGCCATCGTCTGTATCGCGGTCGGCTGCGATAATGCTGAGGGTCGACGCGACGCCCGCCCGACCCCGGCCCTCGACCCTGCCTGGAGCCATGAGCCGCACCCTTCTCGTCTCGCCCGCGCAACGCGGCGCCTACGCCACCATCGGCGACGCCCTCGCGGCGGCCACCGACGACTCCGTGATCGCGGTGGCGCCCGGCACCTACCTCGAAGCCATCTTCCTCACCAACAAGCGGGTGCGCCTGGTCGCGGCGGAGTCCGGCGGCACGGTCACGCTGGACGCGACGAGGATCCCACATCCGACGGTCAGCTGCCGCAACGCGGTGCTGACCATCGAGGGGTTCACCCTGCGCTCCGGCGATGCCCCTGTCGTCACCGCGCGCGGCACCCACCTCGCCTTGAGCGGATGCGACCTGGCGGCCCGGTTCGGCCCCGGTGTCGACGTCACCGGCGGCCGTGTCGACCTGCGCAAGTGCACGATCACCGGCGCGCAGTACGGCATCGTGATCGAGGACGCGCCCGGCACCATCGACGACTGCCACATCAGCGACGTGGCGGAGGACGGCATCATCGTCCGGATCGGCGCGGACCCGGTCATCACGGCCAGTACGGTCCGGGGCTGCGGTCGACGCGGCGTCTACATCTACCAGTTCGGCCGCCCGACCATCGAGGGCTGCGAAGTGTCGCAGGCCGGCGACGCCGGCATCGCGGTCGCACACCAGAGCTCGCCGACGATCCGGCGCTGCTGGATCCACGACACGCAGGGCGTCGGCGTGTCGTTCGCGCGCGGCTGTGCCGGGTCGGTCGAGGAGTGCCGGGTGGAGAACACCGGCGTCCCGGCACTGGACATCGCCGAGGGCGCCACGCCGACCGTCATCGCGGCCCGGCCCGACGCGCCCCCGCTGAAGATGGGCGACCCCGGCCCGACCACGGGCGGCGACGAGGAGGCGGTACAGGCGCTGCTGGGCGAGTTGGACTCGATGGTCGGCCTGACCGCCGTCAAGGGCGAGGTGCGCGCGCTGATCGACGAGATCCAGGTCAACGAGTGGCGGCGCAGCGCGGGACTGTCGGTCGGCGGGATCAGCCACCACCTGATCTTCGCCGGCGCGCCCGGCACCGGTAAGACCACGGTCGCGCGGCTGTACGGCAAGTTGCTCGCCGCGCTCGGTGTGCTGCCCAAGGGTGCCTTCAGGGAGGTTTCCCGCAGGGACCTGGTCGGTCAGTATCTGGGCCACACCGCGGAGAAGACGTCGGCCGCGTTCGAGGAGGCCCGCGGCGGTGTGCTGTTCATCGACGAGGCGTACACGCTGTCCCGGTCGATGGGCTCCGGCGGCGACTTCGGGCAGGAGTCGATCGACACGCTGGTGAAGCTGATGGAGGACCACCGCCACGAGATCGCGGTCATCGCGGCCGGCTACACCGTCGAGATGGACGAGTTCATCGCCGCCAACCCCGGCCTCGCGTCGCGGTTCTCGAAGACGATCGTGTTCGAGAACTACAGCCCCGAGGAGTTGGTCCGCATCGTGCGGCGGATGTGCGCCGAGGACGACTACGTGTTGGGTCCGCAGGTGGAAGCGGGTCTGCTGATACACTTCAGCACCATTGAACGGGACGCGAACTTCGGCAATGCCCGGGAGGCGCGCAAACTGTTCGAGGGCGTCCGCAAGGCACAGGCGCAGCGGCTGCGGGTGCTGGGGCGTCGGCCCAGCCTCGACGAACTGCGGCTCATCGAAAAGTCTGACATCGATACGGTGACCGGGACCGGCTGACCGCCGCCGGCCTCGGGGAGGTGGACGGCATGACCATGCAGGACGGGCAGCCGGAGGTGTTCTGGCCGACCTGGTCGCAGACCTGGCAGGTGAACCTGCGCCCCTGGCTCGCGGTGAACGTCGTGATCCTGCTGCTCACGTGGGTCCTCGGGTACATCGTCGGCGGACCGGTGGCCTCGGTGGTCATCCCGGTGGTCATCATCGTCGCGGTGGTGGGGCTGAGCCGGTACGCGAGCCGGTCGCAGGGCCTGCGGATGTCGGCGTACGGGGTGGAACTCCTGCGTCGCGACGGCGGCATCGTCCGGATGCGGTGGCCGGACATCGAGCAGATCGCCGTGGTGGCCCAGCGGGGCCGGAGCATCGTGGCGCCGTACGGCATCGCACGCGCGGCGGCGGGGGCGTCGATGAGCGCGTACATGGCCGCCAACACCGGCCCGGGCCTCCTCGGGCGCGGCGAGAGCCTCACCCCGGCGGAGGCGCAGCAGCAACGCCAGCAGGGATCCGCGTGGCTGACCTACCGGCAGACGCTGGACCAGTTCGGACTGCGCCTGGTCGTCATCGACCGCGACTGGCTCAACGGTCCGATCGGCGACTGGATCCGGCGCTACCGTCCCGACCTGCTGCCACCGGTGCCGTCCCGGGCCGCGCAAAGCTGACGCCGGCAGCGGGGCCGGAGCACCAGCCTCGTCAGGCCGCGCCGTCCTCCTCGGGGACGCCCTCCTCGGAGACGTAGCCCTCGGGGACGTAGCCCTCGGGGACGTAGCCCTCGTCCGGCCCGACCCCGGGCAGCCGCACCGCACGCCGCCGGCCGCCGGACTCCCACGACCGGTACACCAGGTTCGCCGGCGTGGCGACCTCCTGCACGTCGCGCAACGCGGTCACCACGGCGGTCGCCAGCCGCCGGTACTCCTCGGTCGTCGCCGGCCACGGCAACGGGTACTGCCACGTCGGGGCCTCGTCCGCGAGGGTCGGTTCGCGCCAGCCGACGGCGTCGAGCAGCCGCCGGTCCCGTACCGACAGCGACCCGATCGGGTCGCCGAAGTCCCCGCCGGCGGCCTCGGCCTGCAGCTCGTCCGTGTCCTGGAGGAACTGCACGAAGTGCTTCGGGTCGTCGCGCTCGGCGAGGATCAGCACGGCCTCCATGGGCAGCCGCACCAGTTCGTCACTCAGGGCCCGCGCGAAGCCCTCCCACTGCGTCACGTCGCCGTCCAGCGGCCGGTCGGCGCCGATCACGGCTGCTCGTACGCCGACATCTCGGCGGCCAGGTCGAGGTCGCTGTTGCGCTCCAGGACCAGCGTCACGGTCGTCGGGCTCGTCCTGAGCGTCAGGGTGAGCACCTCCATGCGCCACGAGACCTCGGGATCCTCGCCGGACTCCGCGTGGGTGGGCGGACCGAACGACTCCGCCAACGCCCGGGTGGCCAGCGCGAACGCGTCCCGCAGAAAGGGCGCCGCGGCGGGCGTCGGCGGCGTCACGTTGTCGCACACGGCCGCCGAGATGGACGCGACCCGACTGCGGTCCTCGCGGTCCAGCCACAGCTTGCCCGGGTAGCCGGTCAGGCCCAACCCGGAGTCCACCAGCATGACGCTGCGGATCCGGCCGCCGTCCGCGCCCGGTCGCCAGCCGAGCCGGGCCAGGATCTGCGCCGCCTCGGCCTGGTGCAGCATGGGCTCCACGTCGATCAACTGCCGGGCAAGCGTGCGCACCTGCTCGGCGGGAAGCATCCGCCACTCGCGCGCGGCCACCTGCCCCTCAGTCATTCGCCCACCCTACCGAAGCAGGGCCCCGACCCGGTGCTTCCCGAGCCGGTGCTTCCCGACCCGGTCCGGCCGCACTCGTGGCGCGCATCAGACCTCCGCGTACTCCGGATCCCAGACCTCTTCGTCCACGCCGCCGGGCCGCCAGTGCAGCCACGGCCGGTCGTACCGCTCGGCCAGGCTCATCGCCCGGTACGGCTCGTTGACGCTGACCAGGGTGCCGTCGTAGTCGTACCCCGGCACCGGGTTGAGGCGCAGCGCGGCGTCGGCCGCCACGTACCGCAGCTCCGGCAGCGCCTCGCTGGCCGCCAGCTCCTCGATCCCGGCCGCGGTCACCCCGCTGTTCTCCAGGTCCAGCCAGCGCAGCCCGGTCAGGTACGGCGAGGCGAGGAACCTGTGCAGCCCGTCGTCGCCGATCGGGTTGCCCCAGAACGAGAGCCCCCGCAGCCGGCCCAGCTCGGGCAGCGCGGCGAGCTCCTCGATCCGATCCTGAGCCTCACCGGTCAGGTACAGCATCCGCAGCGGCACCTGGGTCGTGATGAACCCCGCGTACCGGATGAACTGACCCGCCTTCATCGCGGCGGCCTCGACGAAGCCCCGCCGTACGTGCCAGTCCTCGCCGAGAAAGCCGCGTACGGGCGGCGGCGGCACCCGGTCGTGGTATTCGCGCTCCAACTGGTTCATCTCCGCCACCCGGATCGGGTTCCAGGCGATGCCGGCCTGCCGGTCGAGCGTGCGCTGCACCTGGAGCCGGATCAGCCGGGCGTAGTCGGGGTGGTCCGGCTCGACCGCGTCCGCGTACGCCAGCCGCAGCCCGTCGTCGTCCGGCTCCGCCACGATCCGCGCGTACAGCCGCCCGAGTACGTCGTCGGGTGCCACCGGGATCTCCTCGCCGACCGGCGGCAGCGCGTAGTCGGCCCACCGGTCCCGGTTCCCGTCCTCGGTGTCGATGAACGTGCCGGGCGGGAACCTGCGCAGCCCCAACGTGGGTGACCATGCCGCGATGAGCACGATGCCCTCGCGCAGCAGCGCCGGGTACCCCAACTCGCGGCACACCTCGTCGAAGAACTGCCACACCTCGGCCTGCCGTGCCGCCGCGTCCCGGGAGCCCGGAGAGATGTACACGTCGATGTCGTATCCCTGCACGATGTTCTCGTCCGGGAGGCTGGTGCGCAGGTCGTCGACGTCCACCGTGAGCGTCGCGGACGGGTCACCTCCAACCGGCCGCTCGACGAGGTTGATCCGCTCGACCGTACGCCGGGCACGGAACCCGAGCCGTGCCACCAACTGGCCCGCCACCGTGTAGGCCGGGACGTCGGCGCGCAGCGCAATGCGGGGCGGGCTCATCACTGACCTTCCGTCGGCGGCGGGTAGAGCGAACCGTCGTCCACGATAAACCTCGCCGTTATGCCGGGCAGCAGCCGATCCGACAGTCGCCGCAGGGCAGCGGCGGCCTCCGCGCTGGACAGGCCCATCCCGCGGCCGTCCAGGACGATCTCGTTGATCCCGGCCTTCCGGGCGTCCGGCAGGGCGTCCTCGATCTGAGCGGCCAGGTGGGGCGGGGACACCGAGTCCACGCCATCGAGCAGCGCCACGGTGCCCGGGCTGTCCGCGCCGTAGCGCAGCAGGGCCAGGTCCGCCCGACCGCTGATCTCTGGCAGCCCGCGTACCACCACGCCCGCGGCGGCCAGGTCGTCGGCGACGGCTCGCCGCGCGTCGACGAGGTGACCGTGCGGATCGACGACCCCGGGCGAGAAGTGTTCGAGCGGCAGGTTCGCGTCGGCGATCCGGCCGGCCTGGTTGCGGATGCTCGGCGGGATGTTGCGGGAGTCGTGCGGGAGCACCGACGCCTGCTCCGCCACCAGTGCCGAGGCCGCCGCCCGCAGGTGGCTCGGCAACCTGGTGGACAGCGCCGCGTCCGGCCGGCCGACCACCCCGGCCGACCCGAGCAGCCGCAGGCCGCCGCTGGCGTCCCGCAGACCGTGGATCTCGCCGCTCGTCCCGTACAGCGGCTGCAGGTCGTGCTCGGACACCAGGTCGGCGACGCCGCCCGGGTACCCGCTCTCCTGGCCGATCGAGAACACGATCCGGTCGTACACCTCGACGTCCCCGGTGTCGAACCGGACCCGCAGCCGCCCGTCGGTCGTCGGCAGCACCTCGACCGGGCTGCGCAACGACCGCGGCACGCGCTTCCACACGTCCTTCGAATAGGCGCCCTGGTCGGCAGTGTTGCGCCGGTTGTATCCGCCCGCCTTCCGGAACGCGGCGTCGACCTCGGCCTGGGTGTGGTGCCCGCCGCCGAGGGTGTCCAGGGCGGTCCACTCGACGTGCCGGCCCGGCGCCGCGGCGGCCTGTTCCACGTCCCAGGCGCCGGAGGCACCCGCGCCGTAGACCAGCACCCGGTCGTCGGGCCGGTAGTCGCCGGCCAGGTTCCGCCCGCCGAACTGCACCTGGCGGGTACGCATCGCCTGCCGGAGCTCGTCGTGGACACCGGGGGGCAGGTCGGCTGGATCGACCGGCGCGTGGTGCGGGTCGGCGGTACGCACGATCTCCCCGGTCGCCGGATGCACCGAGTACCCGGACGGATGGTCGACGAACCGCGGATCCCGGAAACCGTCCGGCCCGAAGCCCAGCCGGCGCAGCGCCGCCGGGTCCACCGAGGACTGGTGAACCGGGCGGCCGTCCGGGTCGTACAGCTCGCCGGTGTCCGCGTCGACGGTCACGCCGGTGGCCGCGTCCACCACCCGGGGGTCGCTGAGCCGGCCGGAGCCGTCCGCCAGCAGCGGCCCGATCGGGCGCTTGCCGAACATGACCGGCTCGCCGTTCCCGTCCAGGCCGAACCGGATCTGGGCCTGGTGCGGAAGTTCCCGCGCCGCCACCACGTCGCCGGCGCCGGTGCGGTAGGTCGGCGGGTCGGTCCGGAAGTCGACGCTGGCCCGGGTCACCGGATCGACCAGCCGGCCCGGTGGCAGCCGGTGACCGGCGCCGGGGACGCGGGCGGGTCCGGGGCCACTCGCGACGTCGACCGCCGCGGTGTACATCGGCGGACGCCCGTCGACCACCACCCGGTACCGTGCGCCGTCCGGCCAGCCCGCCGCGTCCCTGGGCCGTACCTCGATCGAGGTCACCGACCCGTGATAGGTCGGCATGTCGCTCATCGCCCGCGCGGCGCCGACGGCCAGCCCGAAGTGGTCCGAGCGGGTGAACTGGGTGCCGTCGAGCGCGAACTGGCTCGGCTGCAACGGCAGGCCCCGCAGTTCGAGTTCGAGGGGCATCTGGCCGGTCTCCAGGGCACCGCGGCCCAGCCAGGGCTCGCCGTGGTCGCCGATGCACATCACCGCCGGTACTCCGTCGACCGCGTCACCGGTCGCACCCAGGTTCAGGTAGTCGGAGGTGGCGGCCCAGCCGTCGCCGACGATGAGGCGGTCGAAGACCCGCAGGGTACCGCCGGCGAGCGCGCCGTCCACCCGGTCGCACAGCACCGCGTCGGCCGCGTCGCGGCCGTCGATCAGGTCCCGCACGCCGGCGGCCAACAGCTCCCGGTCGGCGTGGCGCAGCCCGCCGAGATCGTCGGCCAGCGAGCGCCCGGACTCCCCCAGCAGGCTGGCGGTGATCGTGGTGACCTCGCCGTTCCCGCGCCCGAAGTACCGCTGGAGCGCCTTCTCGCGGGCCGTCCTCGCCGCGTCGCCCACCTTCGGCCGGTTCGACCCCAGCCGGTGTACGCCGTCGGGCGGCCCGTGGTCGTCCAGCCCGTACGCCACGGCCATCCCGACCGCGTCGGCGCGCAACTGCTCCACCCGTACCGGGTCGCCGGCCAGGTCGGCGGCCCGCACGTCGTACACGAGCGCGCGCATCGCCGCGGCCCGCCCCCGGTCGATCGGGCCGAGACCGTGCCGCCCCGCGCCGGACGGGATGCCGCCCTCCGCCAGGATCGACGTGACGTCGGACCGGACCCCGGCCAGCCGGTCGCCCACCACCGCGTCGACCTCGGCCAGCGACGCCGCGACGGCGCGCCGTACGTGGTCCGGGGACGCGTTCTCCGACAGGTACACGACCGCGTGATCGGACTGGTAGCGCACGGAGGCGGTGGGAGCATACCGGTGCCCGTCCGCGGTGACCACGTCGTGCTCGCCCACCGGTGCCGTCTCGAACCGCACCTCGTATGTCGCGTTCCCGCCGTCGAACGGGAGCCGTACGTGTCCGGTCGCCGGGTCGACGACGGCGTCGGTCGGCAGCAACTCCGGGGTCGCCAGCGTGTCGGCCAACGCCTCGTGCGTGCGTACCGGGTCGGCGTCGGTCAGGTGGGCCCCACCCAGTTCGTGCCCGAGCGCGGCATGCTGCAGGTCAGGCCCGCCGCCGCCCGGTGGCACGCCACCCGGGTCCCCGTGCGGTGGGTCTCCGTGCGGTGGGTCTCCGTGCGGTGGGTCCCCGTGCGGTGGGTCCCCGTGCGGCGGGCCGCCGGTGCCGCCCGGCCCGCCCGCGCCGGAGCCGTCGGCGTCGTGATCGCCGCTGCCGGGTCCGTCCGTGGGGTTGTCCGTGCCGGCGCCGTCCGTGTCCGAGCCGTCCGTGTCCGAGCCGTCCGTGCCCGAGCCGTCCCTGCCAGACTCCGGTGACCCGTCCGGATCGTCGTGGGACAACGGGCCGGGGTGCGCGACGGGACCGTCGTCCTCGACCGGTCTCGCGCCGCCGATCGCCGGGGGCGGCGCGTCACCCGACGGGCCGGACAGGTCCAGTCGGGACGGGTCCAGATCGTTGGGCGGCCCGGGGAAGCGGAACTCGCGCACCTCGGTGGTGGGCGTGGTGGGTGTGTCGATTCGCGGACGCCCGTCCGGGCCCAGGTCGGCGTGGCGCGGCAGCACGTCCTGCGAGACCTTGTAGTACTCCGGCCGTACCGTGCCGTCGCGCACCGCGTCGGCCAGGCCGGGGTTGTCCCGGAAGACCTGTTGCAGGGTGGCGTCGTGCTGGAGGAAGTGCTCCAGGTAGGGCGCGGTGCCCTGCTGCACCCGGCCGTACCCCTCCACGACCCGGGTCCCGATGTCGCCCGAACCGCCCTTGGCCTCGACGATGACCAGCCGGCTGTGGCTCGGATCGTTGGGGTCCCACTTCACCCCGACGATGTCCAGCTCACCGCTGCGCGGTTCGGCCGTGGGATCGCCGAAGACCTGCACCGGGATGTCATCGGCATCCCCGGTCAACGTCGAGAGGGCGTAGTCCCGGCCGGCGTGCATGCCGAGTTCGTTGACCGCCAGGGTACGCGCGCGGTAGGCCTTGATCAGATCGTCCGAGGTGTCCGACAACCGGTCGATGAGCCCATGGTCCACACCGGCGTCGATCAGCGTCTCGACCGTACCCGTCAGGTTCCTGCTGTTGAAGTCGCTGGGCTTGACGGCCTGGTACCGGTCGGTACCGAACGCCTCGTTGAGCGCCGTGATCTGCCGGTTCGCCTCGTCGACGAGTTGGCGCCGCACCGGCTCGCCAGCGAGGATCCGTTCGTTCGCGACGTGCCACGCCTGCGATGCCTGCCGCACCGCGCTGGTCGTGTCGCCGGCCGGTGTGCCCGGATCGTCGGACAGCACGTGCGGAACGGCCGGCGCCTGGTCGGCCTTGACCGTGACGTCGGACATCTCGCCGGCACGCCAGTCGTCCGTCCACACGTGACGGCCGTAGAGCCGCAGCCGTCCCTTCGCGGTCCGGTACGTGTTCTTCGGGTCGTCCGGGAAGTGGTACCTGCCCTCGGCGTCGACGGACAGCGGATCACTGAACCGGGCCAGCTTGATCGGGGTCGTGGACAGGTCGTCCTCGGACCACCTGCCCTCGTCCTCGATCGAGTGCGCCCCGACCCGCACCACCGGAGGGTGTTCGCCGGGCGTGATGCCACGGTGCTCACCCGGCAGAGTGGCGGCGGCGTGCCGGCCGGACGGGTAATCGTCGTGCACGGGCGGGACAGCGTCGTGCCCGCCCGGCGGCCCGAACGGCTGCTCCGGTCCGGCGTGCTCATCCACCGGCGTCGCCTCGTCCACCAGCGGCCGGTCCTCCAGAACCGGTACGCGCTCATCCGCCACCGGAGGCCGGTCGTCCAGAACCGGCAACCGCTCATCCGCGACCAGCGACCGATCCTCCAGAACCGGCACGCGCTCGTCCGGCGCCACGTGCTCATCGGGTGCCGGCAGATGCTCGTCCGCCACGAGGTGCTCCAGCGAAGGCGCCTCACGCTGGGTAGGTATCAGCGGTTCCTCGGGCCCCCGACCCTCGGTGCGCGGATCCAGGCCGGGTGCCCGCCCGTCGTCCGTGCCGCCCCGGAAGGTTCCCGGCCGATCCTCGACCCGGCCGCCTTCGACGCCGTCGGCCCGTTCGTGCCCCGGCAGCGGATCCGACCCGCCGCCGCGTCCGCCACCCTCCTCGTACCGCCCACCATCCTCGTAGCGCCCGCTGTCGTCGTAGGGCCCACTGTCGTAGCGCTCTTCGCCGTCGTACCGCCCGCCGTCGTAGCGCTCTTCGGCGCCGTAGCGCTCTTCGGCGCCGTAGTGCTCCTCGCCGCCGTAGTGCTCCTCGCCGCCGGCATAGTGCTGGTCGGCATAATGCTGGTCGACGTAGTGTTCGCCACCGCCGTACGGCTCGCCGTCGTAGCCCCCGCCACCGTCGTAGCCGCCATCGTCGTAGGGTCCGAACGGAGAATCGTCGTGGTTGAGCGTGAACTCCAGCGACTCGTTCGAGTCCGGGTGCTCGTACGGCACGACCGGATCCGGCATCGGTGCCGCCGGTACCGACGCCTCCGGCTCGACGCCCGGCGTGAACGGCTCGCCGTCGGAGTCCAGCACGATGGACCAGACGCCCGAGATGTTCGAGTCGTGCACTGGCCCGACATCGGACACGGCGTTGATCTGCGAGTCGACCCACACGACCGTGCCATCGACGTTGACCGCGTTGAACGCGTGGCCGGTGTCCTTGGAGGTCCACTCGACAACGACCACGGCCGAGGAGCCGGGGCCCGCCTCCCGAAGACGCGCCGCCACCTCGCTCAACGCGGTCGGATCGGTCCCCAGGTGGTCCCAGTTGGTCTGCATCCAGTCCGTGATCCGGGAGGGTCCACCGCTCTCACCGGCGAGGCTCGGATCGAGCATCGAGGCCGCCACCGTCGGGTCGCCGTACCAGGTGGCCAGGAACGACATGGACACGTCGACGCAGTTGTTCGCCCGCCCGAACGCCCGTGAACCGCCGTCGTTGACCCGTCCGGCCCAGTCGCCCCGGCGTGGATCCGGGTGGATCGCCGGCCGGCCGTCGGACCCTCGCGGTACGAGCGCCTCCAGCACCTGCTGGTGGTACTCCTGCGGCGGGGACAGTTCGGTGCCGTACGGTCGGGTGTCCTCCAGCGGTACGCCCTGTCCGACCGCGCCGACGTCGCTGGGTGGCGCGGGGGTCTCCGGCTCGTGCCCGTGCGGGCCGGGTGGCTCGTGGGGTGGCGGGGGCGGCGTCGTGTCGCCCGGTCCGCCGGGCGCGTGGGGATCCTGGTTCGGCGGCGGTTCGAAGCCGTCGTGGGGATCAACCGCCTGGACGCCGAAGTCCTTCATCAGCGGGTCGCACGTGTTGCAGGGCGGCTCATAGTCGCCGTGCTCCTGCTTGGTCCCGTCGCCGACCCAGTTCGTCGCCATCAGGCTGCCGTCGAGGTGATCCCGGGCGTAGTCGGCGAACTCACCGGGACTGCCGGCCGCCTCCCACTGCGTCTGCAGGTCCCAGAGCCGGTCGGAGATGAGCGCGACCTCGGCGCACTTGCCGTGGTTGGCGCCGACCCGCAGGTTGGGATCGGCCTCCGCGTTGGCCTTGATCCTGTCCAGGACGCGCTGCGCCTCGGGGTGGATCCGGGGCTGAACGCTGGGGGTGCCGTCGCCGGTGGCGATGGTACGCATGCTGGAATGGGTACGGAGGTTGTTGGTGCCGTTCTCGTCCGACAGCAGCGCGCCGGACATCCGTACCTTGTTCCTGGTCCCGAGCCCCTCGTCTTTCATCCTGTCGCGGATCGAGTCCGCGAACTTCCGCGAGGCGTCGCTGACCGCCCGCTTCGCCTCGGCGCTCTGCGGGTCGCCCTCGAACTGCTTGACCGGCCCCTCGTAGCTGCGGGTCCCCTGCGCGGTCTTGGTGGTGGACGGCTGCGCGGGGAGTTCGTTCTCCGGATGCTCACCCGCGGGTGGCGGCCCGTCGTTGCCGCCGCCACCGTCGCCGGAACCGCCGCCGGAGCGGTCGTCGTTCACGGGCGGCGTGGTGCCCTCCGTCGTACGGTCGTTCGTCACCGTCGTGTCGTCGTGCGTGCCGCCCAGCCGCATCGGTGGACCGCTGTGCTCGCCGGATCCGGCACCCGAGAGAGCGAGCTCACCGGAGCGCTGCTCGATCAACGGCAGAGCGGCGGCGACCACCTGGCCGGCGGCGGCGGTGTCGGACTTCTTCGAGTCGGATCTGGTGTCGTCGGTCCGGGTCCCGTCCGGCCTGGCGGAGTCGGGACCGCGCTGGTCGGGCCTGGTCGCGTCGGGGCGGGCGCCGGGCGCGGAACGGTCGGCCGGCGCGGGAGTCGACTTCGTCGGGTCGGTACGAGGCGTGTCGGTCCTGACCTGATCGGTCGGCCGGTCGCTCGCCTCGACGCGGGGCCTCGCCGGATCGCTCGCCCGATCGGTCGGCGCGACGGCCGGCTCCCTGCCCGTCGCCGGCTCCCTGCCCGTCGCCGGTTCCCGGCTCGCGACCGGTTCACTGGGCGCCGGCTCCCGGCTCCCGTCGACCGGTACCGCGGCGTTCTCGGCCGGTACCGCCTCGGTTTCGCCCGGCGTCACGACGCGGTCCTCGGCCGGCACCACGGCCCGGTCCCCCACCGGCGCCGCCGCGTTCTCGGTCGGTGCCTCCACGCGATCCCCGGCCGTCGCCTCGACGCGGTCCCCGGTCGGCGTCGCGGGCTCGGTGACGGTGGACCGCTCGGTGGCCGCCCCGCCATTGGCCGAACTGGAATCGGCCGGCGCGACGTGCTGGTCCGTGGGCGCGTCCGCCGGTGCGGTCACCGAACCACCGGCCGGCTCGTCCGTCGCCGGGGCCAGCGACCTGCCGTCTCCGGGAGCGGACTCCTGGCCGGCCGGGGCCGTGCTGTCGGTCGCGCCGGTCGGCGCCGTCGTCTCGGTGCCTGTGGTCTCGGTGCTTGTCGTCTCGGTGCTTGTTGTGTCAGTGCCGCCGGAGGAGGTGTCCGCGGTGTAGCTACCCGAGCCGTCCCGCGTCGGGGTCGTGGTGGTCGACGTGGTGTCGGTGCCCTGCTGGCCGGTCTGCGTATCGGTCGTGCCGTCGGTCGGCGCGGTCGTCACGTCCGTGGCCCCGGCCGACGTCCCGTCGGAGGTCACGTCCGGCATCGCGTCGGGCGCGACGTCCGGCGTCGACGTCGGGCTGTCGGTGGTGGTCCTGGTCGGCGCGTCGACGGGGGTGTCGCGGGGGTTGAGCTTGTTGCGCACGGACTCGGGAAGGCGCGCATGGCTGATGAGGCCCATCCCGCCGCCCATCGCGGCCGCGTCGAGGAACGTGGTGAGGGAGATGCCCTTGGTCAGGTTTCCCCAGCTCCAGTCGCCGCTGGTGAGGCCCTGGGTCAGCATCATCGAGGCCGGCATGGCAATGGTGTTGTTGACCGTGTGGATCAGGGTGTTGGTCGCCAGCTTCCGCCAACCGGCGGGGATCTTGACAGGGATCAGGCCCGCCGGGAACGTGAGCGCGCCGGTGACAGCCGCCGAGATGAGGCTGTTCTTCAGCGAGTCGGTGTCGAGGGTCTTGCGGGTACCCTCGCTGATCTGGATCTCCTGCGCGAGGTAGTCCGCGCCGACCTGGAAGACGACCTGCTGGACCTCGTGGACGATGAGCTTGGCGAGTATCTTGCGCAGCAGACTCTTGCCGATCCACTTCATCAGCTGCTGGAAGATCTGGCCGGCCACGGTACGGGCGGCGGCGACCTCGCCGGCCGCGACTCCCTCGGAACCACCACCGGTGAAGATCGCGAGCACCTGGCAGACGATGAGGGTGATGACCGTGACGAGCAGCGTGATGGTGAGTACCAGCTTGGCGTACTCGATCTGCATCGCGGCGTCGTCGATGGCGTCGCCGAAGTTCTGGGCGGCGTCGATGATCTGCGGCAAGCCGTTGCTCGGCCCGACCGCGATCGCGCCCCAGTAGCTGTTGAACGCTTCGCCCGCGTCGCCGCCCCAGGCGGTCAGCACCTGCATCGCGGCGTTGTCGGAGTCGGCCAGTCCCTTGCCGAGCGCGTCGGCCAGGTCACGCCAGGCCTGGCTCAACTCTCGCAGGACGTCCTCGTCACCGTCGGGCCACGCGGAGCCTCCGCCGATGATGCAGACCGCTTCGAAGAGCCAGTCGAACGGATGGAGATTCGGTCGATCAAGTGCCACGTCGACCCGCTCCCCGGATCAATCGCCCGCTCGGGGCGGGCTCAGTGCTTGCCGAACCACGCCGAGATCAGCTGGTCGAGATCCTCCGTGCCCTTCACACCCTCGGTGATCTGCGGACCCAGTTTCGACAGCGCGACGACCAGGGTCTCCCCCACGTCGAGCACATTGTGCGCCGGCGACTTGTCGCCGTCCTGCAGGTAGTTCTTGTTGAACTGCTTGCCGACATCGTCGTTGCCCCACGGCTTCCTGCCGTTCAGACTGTCGATGCGATCACGCAGGCCGTGCCACTTGCTGAGCATCTGGTCGCCGACGCTGGTCAACTGGCCGGCACCGGTCAACGCCGACGTCGGATCGACCGCCGTCGCCTTCTCGCCTGTCATGGCCGCTCCAGGTTGAGGAATTCGAGCTCGGAGTCGAGCCGGCGGCGCATGCCGTCGACGTCGAACTGGAGATGCGCCTGCAACTCCTCCTCGGGAATGAAGGGCTTGCAGGCCTCTGACACCTGCGCCATGGCGTCGGCCGCCGCGCGCTTGATCGTGTCGCTGATGGTCGTGGCGAGCTGCTTGGAATCGGGCCGCCGGTAGATGCGCGGATCGAGCTCCAGCCGGACGAGCTGGCCACGCGGCCCGACGACGGCCGTGACATAACCGTCGTCCGACTTGGCGGTCGCGGTGATCTGACGGAGTTTCTGCTGCAGCTCGCCCATGCCGGTGCGCATGCGGTTGAACTCGCCCATGAGCTCTTCCGCTCGCGCCTTCAACACCCGGTTGTCTCCGCGGTAATCCACGCCGCCTCCCCGCAGCAGTCCTCCGCTTCGGAGGATACTGAAGGATGGCAACCCATCACTAGCCCATTCGCACCGTGAGAAAGGCGGGCGGAGTGCATCGTCGTCGATTCCGGCAGCGTCGACCCTGGCAGCGTCGACCCTGGCAGCTCAGACGGGCGGCACCGGTCGCGGCCCTCCTGATGGGGTTGGCGGCGGGTCTCGCGGTACCGACCGCGGCGCAGGCCGCGCCCGCCGGTGCCTGTACGAACGCGACCGACCCGGGCACGATGATCCGGCAGACGCCCTGGGCGCAGCAGCTTCTGGCCGTACCGCGGCTGCGGCCGCTGAGCACCGGCTCCGGCATCACCATCGCGGTCATCGACTCCGGCGTGGACGCGGCGCACCCGCAGTTGGCCGGGCACGTGCTGGCCGGCTACGACTACCTGCGCAACACCCCCGGCGGGAACTTCGACTGCGTGTCCCACGGCACCGCGGTGGCCAGCCTGATCGCGGCCCAGCACGTCGACGGCATCGGCTTCGAGGGGCTCGCACCCGGCGTCACGATCCTGCCGTTGCGGGTCAGCGACCATGAAGACAACGACAACAACGCCGGGGACGCGGTCAGCCCACAGGTCTTCGCGAACGCCATCCGGTACGCGGCGGACAGCGGCGCGAGGATCATCAACATCTCACTCACCCTGGACGCGGACTTCCCGGCCGTCGCGCAGGCGGTGCAGTACGCGCAGACCGTGAAGGGGTGCCTCGTCGTGGCGTCGGTGGGCAACCACCACACGGCATCCACCGGCGCGACCCCGTCGGTGCCGGGTGCCGCCCCGTCGTCGATGAGCGACCCGCCGTCCTACCCCGCGGCGTACCCCGAAGTGCTCGGCGTGGGCGCCATCGACCAGGACGGTGCGCGATTGGACGAGTCGCAGGTGGGGCCGTACGTGGACCTGGTGGCACCGGGCGGCAACGTGCTCGCCGCGACACGGGTGAGCGGGTACGCGTACTGGAACGGCACCAGCATGGCCGCGCCACTGGTCAGCGCGACGGCGGCGCTGCTGTGGTCGGCGTACCCGGCGATGAGCAACACGGCCGTGATGTGGCAGTTGATGGCAACCGCCGACCCGATGCCCGGGCCCGGACACGGCTCGGAGTACGGGTACGGCCTGGTCGACCCGTACCGGGCCCTGACGGAGAAGCTTCCCCCGTCGGGTACGGCGGCGCCGGCACCGATACCGGCCGCCGCCAGGGATCCCGCCGCGGCGGCCCGCACCGCCGACTGGCACCACGACGGCCTGGTGGCGATGGTCGTCGGCGGGCTCGCCGTACTGATCGCGGCCGGGGGTGCCGTGTTCGCCGTCGCGCTGCGACGGGGACGGCTGCGCGACTGGCGGCCGGGCAACGCGCCACCGCCGGCCACGCCGCGAACCGTCGACGAGCCCGAGGCGGTGTTCTTCGCGCTTCCGGATCGCAAC
Source organism: Rugosimonospora sp. (assembly GCA_036494675.1). Taxonomy (GTDB): domain Bacteria; phylum Actinomycetota; class Actinomycetes; order Mycobacteriales; family Micromonosporaceae; genus Rugosimonospora. The sequence goes on along the minus strand of DASXOA010000344.1, from coordinate 13,328 downwards.
CCGGACTGAGCCTGCGTCCCCGGCGGGGCCGCCGCGCGTAGTCGGTGAGTCAGACGGCCGGGTGACCCGCCCTAGGTCCCCACCGTCAGTCGGGGCGACCCAGCGCGGGACCGGGATCCGAGCGCCGCGGCGCGTGTGGCGTGTCGATGACCGTGGGAGCGACCTGATCGACCTCCCACAGCCGCTCCTCCCCGTCGGGCTCGGGAACGACGTCGTCCACGTCCTGCCGCCCGGCACCGACGGGCCGCCTCGGCTTGGGCGGCTGCGCGCCCCTACCTCCCAGAGCCGGGCTGTGGCCCGCCTCGTCCGGCTCCCCCAGGCCCGGGTCGCGCCGGGCCGCGGAACGCCCCTCCAGGTCCGGCCGGCCGCCGGACTGCTCGCGGAACGCGTCCTGCTCCTCGTCCGGTGCGCCCGGGCGGCGCCGGCCGGCCAGCCGGTCGGCCTCCTCGCCGGCCCGGGACCGCAGGCCGTTACCGCGGCCCGTCGACTCCTCGTCCGAGGCGGCACCCGTCCGCCGCGACGACCCGCCGTCCCGCCTGCCGCCCAGTCGCGGCGACGTCGGACCGTGGGCGTTGGGGTGTTCGACCTCTTCGCTGAGGTCCGACGCCTCACCCTGTGCCCCGGCGCGATCCTTGGCGCCGCGCAGGTTGGGCCTGCCCCGACCCGGCGACGGCGGCCGCACCTGGCCGGGCTTGCGCAGCCCGGACAGGTTGGGCCGACCGGGCATGGGTGGCCGGGTCATCGGGGGTTCCGAACTGGCCAGCGCCTCCGGCTCGCCGCCGACCGGCGGAGGCCCGCCGACCTTCGGCAGTGACGGAAGCACCGGCATCGGGGGCAGATTCGGTGGCGGCGGCGCGGACACGGTCGGCAGGTTCGGCACGCTCGGCAGGTCCACCTGCGGCATGGCGCCCATCTGCCCGGCCAGGGTCAGCGAGTGGCCATCGACGCCCGGCAGGTTCGCCGTGGGCACGCTGCCGCTGATGTTCACCAGGTTCGGGTCGGGCAGGTTCGGGTTGGGCAGCTTGGGCTTCGGCAGGTTGGGTTTCGGCATGATCGGCGTCGGCAGCACGCCGGGGGGCAGTTTGCCCGACGGCGGGGTCGGCGGGGTCGGGAACACCGCATCGGTGGGGCCCTTGAACTTGCCGCCCCTGCTCAGGTGGTAGAAGTACACGTCCATGTAGGTGTTCGCGAGGTCTTTCACGAACGGCTTGACCTTTTCGGTGTAGTCCTTCTCCAACCTGGTCTTGCGGCTGGTCTCGGTCTCCGAGGTGGCGTACTTTCCGCTGCCCTGCGTCTTGGGCGCGCTGCCCGGCACCGAGCCGGGATTGTTGATGGCACTGGCGTAGCTGGCCCAGATCGGCTTGACCTTTTCCTGGTTCTTGCGGATGCTCCCGGCGAGCACATCGAGGCCGGCAGCGTTGGTCTGCGCGATCCCCTTCCACTCGTCGATCGAGTACAGCGACTTTCCGATCTCCATCATGAAGACCTTGGACGCGTCCGAGTTCCACTTCTTGTCCAGCGCGTCGGCGAACCGGCGCAGGTGGGTCGAGGTGTTGTCGAGGAGCGTGCCGATCCGTCGCCACATGTCGGCCGTCGCGGTCACCCGCTCGTCGGACTCGTTCTGCATCCACTGCCACATCGAGTGGATGTTGGTGCGGTGGATGTCGTCCCACGGGGTCGGCTCGTACTGCGGCTCCTGCAACTGCTCCTGGGGCGTGACGTAGTCGTCGTACATGCTTACTTCCGAGGGCATCGCCACGGGCGTGAAGCCGTAGTACCTGCTGTCGTCGGACATCGCTGTCTCCCGTTATCGTCCCGTCGCACGGGCGCCGTTGCCGCGCGCCCGACCCGCGCCGGCCCGACCGCTCAGGGGTGGATCGGATCGGCCGGAGAGTCCGCCATGTGATCGCTGTCGCCTGGGATCGTGTACTGACCCGGCTGGCCCGGGTCGATGACCTGCGGGGCATCCGCGTTGAACTTCGGCACCGGCGCGTTCGGATCGACCTTCGGAATGTTCGGGTCCGCTCCCTGCGTCGTGCTGGGCGTGCCCTTGCCGTCGCTCTTGTCGCCCTGGTCGGCCTTCTGCCGCAGCGTCATCGTGCCCGGCGGCGGATAGAACGCGTTCATCACGTCGTCGACCTGCGCGGAGCCGAGGTTGTCGCCACCGAGGTACTCGTAATAGATCGACGTGGCCGCCGCACCCAGCGACTGCATCCCCATCGCCACGTCGCCGAGCATGCGGCCGGCCGCCATCTCGTTGTCCCGATGAGCGTGGTTGAAGAACTGGCCTTCCTTCAACCCGCCGCCACCGAACGGCGCGCCGACGTGCATCATCGGCTCGATGCCCTGCTTGAGGTTGACGTCGAAGTCGTTCTTCATCTCGTCGCCGAGCAGCTTGGCGAAGTCCTGCAGGCCGCTGATGTCGACCTTGATCGGCGCCTGATCGACCGGATGCCACGTATCGGTGGGCTTCTTGTCGTTGGCCCCCATGTCGCCTCCCCCGGGCGTAGCTGTGCGTGATCGACTCGTCTCAATCCTACCGGCTGCCCGCAACGCTATTGAAGGCCTGCCATCCGATTGGGCACGAACCGTTGGCTCGTCACTCCGGTGGCGGCAGCCAGGCGAGCTGTACCAGTTGGCTGCCGCCACGCCTGGTCACCAGCCATCCCCGGCCGGGCGGCTGCGCCGACGGGCGTACGTTGCCGAGCAGGTTGCCCTCCTCCCGGTCGCCGGAGAGCAGGATGCCCGGCGAGCCGAGTTCCCTCAGCCGCATGAGGACCGACTCGTACAGCGCCCGGCTGGCACCGCCGCTGCGGCGGGTGACGATCAGGTGCAGGCCGACGTCCCTGGCCTGGCTGAGGAACTCCAGCAGCGGCGTGATCGGGTTGACGTTGCCGCCGGCCACGAGGTCGTAGTCGTCGACCAGGATGAACAGCTCCGGCCCCTTCCACCAGGTGCGTTTGCGCAGCTGGTCCGCGGTGACGTCGGGCCCGGGCAGGCGGGAGCGTAGCACGTCGATCACCTCAGTGATGATCTTTACGGTGCCCTCCGCGGTGCTACCGGTGCCGATCAGGTGCGCGCTGTCGATGGCGCCGAGCAGGCTGCGGCGGTAGTCGACGACGATGACCCGCGCCTCGGTCAACTCGTTCCTGTCGACAATGGACTGACCGAGTGCCCGCAGGAAGGCGCTCTTGCCCGACGACGAGTCCCCGAACAGGATGAAGTGCGACTCGGTGGTGAAGTCGATCCACACCGGGCGCAGATCGGCCTCGGCGATGCCGATCGGCAGTCCGGGATGGTCGAGGTCGGTGACCGGCAGAGACTCGTACGGCAGGACCGCCGGGAGCAGCCGTACCGGCGGCGCGCCGGCCTCCTGCCAGGCGTTGCGCACCTCCTGTACCAGCTTGTCCACGCCCTCGGAGAGGTCGTCGACCTCCTGTCGCGCGTCGATCCTGGGCAGCGCCGACAGGAACTGCAGGCCGCCCGGGACGATGCCGCGGCCCGGGGTACGGTCCGGCACGTTCATCGCCGAACGCCGGTCGATCATCGAGTCACCCGGGTCGCCGAGGCGCAGCTCCAGCCGGTTGCCGAACACGTCGCGCACGGCCGGGCGCAGGTCGCCCCAGCGGCTCGCCGTGGCGATCACGTGGACGCCGTAGGTCAGGCCGCGGTTGGCCAGGTCGTTGATGCTGGCCTCAAGGTCGTCGAAGTCGTTGCGGATGGTCGCCCAGCCGTCGATGACGAGGAACGCGTCGCCGAACGGATCGTCGGCATGCTGCCCGGCGCGCCGTGCCCTGCGGTAGTCGGCCATCGAGGCGATGCCATGCTCGGCGAAGTGCCGCTCCCGCTCCGCCAGCAGCACCGTCATCTCGGCCACGGTGCGGCGGACCTCCCCGGTGTCCAGCCGGGCGGCGACCCCGCCGACGTGCGGCAGGTCCCGCAGCGAGGCCAGCGCGCCGCCGCCGAAGTCCAGGCAGTAGAACTGGGCCTCGCGGGGGGTGTGGGTCAGCGCGAGGCTCAGGATCAGGCTGCGCATCAGGGTGCTCTTGCCGCTCTGTGGGCCGCCGACCACGAGGACGTGCCCCGCCGAGCCGGCCAGCTCCCACCACAGCGGGTCACGGCGCTGCTCCAGCGGCCGGTCCACGATCCCGACCACCGCCATCAGTCCGCCCTGCAACTGCGGGACCTGCACATTCAGCCCGCGGTCCGGATCGGACGTGAACGGCGGCAGCAGCGCGTCCAGGGTGGGCGGCTCGGCGAGCGGCGGCAGCCAGACCTGGTGGGCGGGCGTCCCCTGGCCGCGCATGCGCTCGACGAGCAGGTCCAGCACGCTCTCCCCCACCGCCTCCTGCTGCTGCTCCTCCTCGGCCGCCACCGGCTCCTCGGCGACCGGCGGCGCGACATAGCCGCTGACATAGTCGCGGACGGCCGGCCCACCGGTCGCGGCGAGCAGCGCGGGTGCGTCCCGGCGGTACACGCCGGAGACGTACGCGGCACGGAAGCGGCGCAGCGGCTCGGTGCCGAAGCGCAGGTACCCGTGGCCGGGCGAGCGGGGCAGCTCGAACGCGGCGGTGTCGCCGAGCACGATCCGGCTCTCGACAGCGGAGAAGGTACGCAGGCCGATCCGGTACGACAGGTGGGTGTCCAGGCCGCGCAGCCGGCCCTCCTCCAGCCGCTGGCTGGCGAGCAGCAGGTGCACCCCGAGCGACCGGCCGACACGGCCGATCTGCACGAACATGTCGATGAAGTCCGGCTTCGCGGTCAGCAGCTCACTGAACTCGTCACAGATGATGAGCAGGCTGGGCAACGGGGCCAGCTGCGCCCCGGCCGCGCGGGCCTTCTCGTACTCGCGCTGGCTGTCGTACTGGCCGGCCTTGCGCAGCAGTTCCTGCCGGCGCAGCAGCTCGCCGTTGATGGCGTCGGTCATGCGGTCGACCAGCGGCAGCTCGTCGGACAGGTTGGTGATGACGGCACTGGTGTGCGGCAGGGCGTCCAGCTTGGTGAAGGTGGCGCCGCCCTTGAAGTCGACGAGCACGAAGTTGAGGCTCTCGGGGCTGTGCGTCAGCGCGAGGGCGAGCACCAGCGTGCGCAGCAGTTCCGACTTGCCGGAACCGGTGGCGCCGATGAGCAGACCGTGCGGGCCCATCCCGTCCAGGGCCGACTCCTTGAGGTCCAGCTCGACCGCGCTGCCGTCCGGCGACCAGCCGATCGGTACCCGCAGCCGGTCGCGCTGGGGCCGGGGCACCCAGTGGTCGACGGCCCGGTACTCGGAAAGCTCCCCGACCTCCAGCAGGTCGGGCAGGTTGATCTCGCCACCGATCGAGCGTTCGGTACGGGAGGCGACGGACAGCCTCAGCGGCGACAACTGGAGCGCCAGTCCCTCGGTCTCGACCTGCCCCAGCCCGTCGGCCGTGCCGACCTCGGCGCGACCCTCGAACGTGGTACTGGACAGCTCGCCGTCGTCGGCGATGTCGAGCACCAGCGCGGCATGGTCGAGGATCCGGGGCGGGGTACCGGTGAGGTCCAGTACCGTCACGCCCTCCACGCCGCCCTCGGTCCGCAGGTGGTCGGAGCCGAGCACGTCCCCGCCGTCGAGCACGACGATGAGATGCGGCCCGCCCACCCTGCTCTCGTTGCCGGACGGGTTGAACCGGGGCCGGTTGGCCAGCACGTCGTCGAGCATCGCCTCCAGGCCCGGCACGTTCGGCGCGATGAGCCGCAACTGGCCCAGCGCGTCGGTACGGCTCGGGTGCAGGCCGTGTGGCATCCACTTGAGCCACTCCCAGTAGGACGCGTTGGCCGGTGAGGCGCAGACCGCGACCAGCATGTCGTCGGGCGCGTGGAACGCCGCGGCCTGCGCGATGACGGCGCGCACCAGCGAACGGGTACGCGCCTCGTCGCCGCGCACGTACACCCGCGCGAAGCCGTCCAGCGCCATGACCATCGGCAGGCCGTCGATGTTCGCGTAGGTCGTCATGAACTTGCGCAGCGCGACGGCGCACATCGGATCGAGGTCTTCCAGCGGCTTGCTCTGCGGGGGGACCAGCGGGGTGGCCAGTTCCTGGGTGCCGACCGCGATCCGGACCATGCCGAAGTCGGGGTCGCCGGGCCGCCGCTCCCACAGCCGCTGGCTGCCCGGGATCGACCACAGGGACTCGGGATCCGGGTAGCGGTAGAGCTGGGTGGCCCGCTGCCGCTCGCCGTTGCGACGCACCTGCCGGCGGCGCTGGCTGAGGTGGCGCATGTAGTTGCGCCGGGCCAGCAGCATCTCCTGCTTGCCGGGGCCGCTGTGCTGACCGAGCTGGGAGGCGAGCATGCCGATGGCCGAGAGCCCGAACATGCCGCCGGTCAGGTACGCCAACGAACCGCCGCGCTGACCGGCGAACATCAGCGCCATCGAGCCGGACCCGGCGAGCATCGGCACCATCATCATCAGCTGCGCCCAGCCGCGCCCGGTCGGCGCCGGCACCTCCGGGGGCGGATCGAGCAGGATCTCTCCCGACGGGTACTCCGGCTCCGGCCGGCGCGAGGGCCGGCGGTGCACGATGGTGCTCACCCCTGCGTCACCTCCGTGATGACGCGGTGCCCCGATGGCGCGCTGCTGTACCGTCATCGGACCCGCGTACCAGGACACATGCTAGCCGTGCGGCTGCTACCTTTGGGCACGCGCGACGGTTGCGCCGTCGCGGCTGCGTGACCGCACCGATCAACCGAGTCGAATGGTGAGGCACAGCGATGGCTGACAGCCCAGGAGCCGGACTGGCCAAGGTCGTGATCGCCGCCCCGAAGCGCCGGCTCGACCTGGCGCTGCCCGAGCAGATCCCGCTGGCGATGCTGCTGCCCAGCGTGCTGCCCCGCGCCGACGAGGCACTGGCCGACAGCGGGCTGGAGCACGGCGGCTGGACGCTGCGGCGCACCGACGGATCCACGCTGGACCTCGGCCGTACCCTCGCCGCGCAGAACGTGCGCGACGGCGAGATCCTGCACCTGGCGCCCCGGTACCAGGAGTGGCCGGAGCTGGAGTACGACGACGTCGCCGAGGCCATCGCCTCGGGAGCGCGCCGCTACGGCGTCGCCTGGAGCAGCGCCGCGACCCGGGTGACCGGTCTGGTCGCCGGCGTGTGTGTGCTGCTGGGCACGCTCGCCATGCTGCTGGCCTCCGGGCCCGGCTGGGCGGTGCCGGCGACCGTGGCGCTGGTCGTGGCGGCCTGCCTGCTCGCCGCCGCGGTCGTGGTGTCCCGCACGCTGCCGGACGCGATGGCCGGCGCCACCGTGGGCGCGGTCAGCCTGGTGTACGCGTTCGCCGGCGGCCTCACCGTGCTGGGCGGGCGCGATCCGCTGGGCCGCCTCGGCGCGCCGCACCTGCTGCTCGGCTCGGCCGTGCTGCTCGTCTTCGGGCTGCTGGGCTACCTCGGTGTGGCCGCGATGGTCCGGCTGTTCGTCGCCGGCATCGTCGCGGGCCTGCTGGGCATCCTGGCCGGACTGGTCGGGCTCACCGCGCTGGGTACACCGGCCACCGCCGCCGCGACGGTCTCGGCCCTGGCCCTGCTCGCGCCGGCGCTGCCGTTGCTGTCGATCCGGCTGGGCAAGGTGCCGCTGCCGGCCCTGCCGCGCACCGCGGACGACCTGCTCAAGCAGGACCCGACCCCGCCGGCCGTGTCGACCTACGCCTCGGTGGCCCGCGCGGACGAGATCCTCACCGGCTGCATGCTCGCCTTCACCATGGTCAACGTCGTCTGCCTCTGGCTGATCAGCCGCGGCTCCGGCGTCGCCGTACCGCTGCTGATCGCCGTGGTGTCGCTGGTCTGCCTGCTGCGGGCCCGCATCTTCGGCACCGTCCGGCACCGGTTGCCGTGGCTGGTGACCGGCCTGTTGGGGCTGGCGACCCTGCTGCCGGCACTGAGCCGGGCCGAGCTCGGCGTGCGGTTGGGCGCCGGCCTCCTGATGATCCTCGCGGCGGGTGCCACCATCACGGCCGGGCTGCGGTACAGCCGGCGCGGGCCGTCGGTGTACCTCAGCCGGGTCGCCGACATCGCGGACATCCTGCTGGTCCTCGCGACGATCCCGATCGCCTGCGGGGTGCTCGGGCTCTACGGGATGGTTCGGGGGCTCGGAGGCTGAGGCAGGCGGGCCGGGGGCAGGCGGCTGAGGCAGGCGGCTCAGGCCGCCCGTGTCCCGCCCGCCCCGGCGGCCGGTCACGCCCCGCCGATCACCTCGCCATGGTCGTCGATCTCCCGCAGTTCGGGACCGCGCACCAGGGCGGTGACCGCCTCGTCGACGCTGTCCGCCAGCAGGAACTCGCCGACCGGGTGCAGCAGGAACACCCTGCCGTTCTCGTCGACCACGGCGTCGCTGGGGCCGTCCTCGTACCACGCGAACGGGAACACCGGCACGCCGATGCCGTCGCCGAACTCCGCGAACAGGTCCACGAGTACCCGCCCGACGTCCGGCCACAACTCGACCCGGAAGCCACCGCCCGCGTAGCCCACCCGCGAGAGCTGGGTGAAGCGCAGCCCGCCGAACTCGGCCAGCGCGGCCCGGGCGGCCGGGAACAGCGGCAGCCGCCGCTCCGCGTCGGGATCCTCCTCGTACACCTTCGCCAGCCACTGCGACACCCAGCTCGACACGTCGCGGCCGGGCTGCCAGCCGGCGCCGGTGAGCACCTCCCGGACCTCGGCGGTGAACCGCTGCTCGGCCCGGCGGTCCACCCGGTACCGCTCGGCGACGGCCTGCGCGGACAGCGACGGCCAGATGGACAGCTCGCCGGTCTCCTTGTCGATGACGGCCCGCGGAGCACCGATCGTGGCCGGCGGACCGTCGCGCGGCGGGGCCGGCGGCGGTAGCGGCCACGCCACGTAGCCGAGGTCGAACTCGTACAGGCCCACCTCGCCGCCGCTGGCCGGAAGGCTGGCCAGCGCCCATGGTCTGGCCAACTCCGTTGCCTGCTCTGGGGTTACCACCAGACACCTCCCCCGAGTGACCGCTGTGCCTGTTCGCACCGCGGCATGCCACGACGACTGGGCCTCGCCCTCACGGGCAGCCTGGCCTATCGTAGGCAGCCGAGCGCCCTGATGGTGCGTGGGGAGGATGGGAGCCGCGCATGCCGTCCCGCCGGGAGCAGGTTCAGTCCTACCAGTACCTGATGCAGCGCGTGGTGAACGCATTCGTCGCCGGGGAGACCGACCCCGCGCTCTCGCCCATGCGGCGGCTGGCCGGCGCCGGGTTCGCCAGCGTCATGATCACGGCGCTGGTCATCGCCGCCGTCGGCGTCTTCGGCCTCATCAAGCACGGCGGCAACGCCTCGTGGCGCAACCAGCAGGCGGTCATCATCGAGAAGGAGACCGGTACCCGCTACATCTACCGCGGCAACGTGCTGTACCCGGTCACCAACTACGTGTCCGCGCTGCTGGCCCTGGGCGGGTCCGGCACCACGGTCTCGGTGTCCCGCGAGTCGCTCGTCGGCGCCACCCGCGGTCCGCTGATCGGCATCGTGGGCGCGCCGGACGCGCTGCCGCCGGCCGGGCGCATCCTCGGCGCGCCGTGGACGGTGTGCGCACAGTCCGGCACCGACTCGACCGGTGCCACCACGGCCACCAGCTGGGTGCTGGCCGGCCGCGCGCCGCAGGACGGCACCAGCCTGGGCAACGCCGCGCTGGTGGTCACGCTCCAGCCGTCCGGCGCCATCTACCTCGTCGCCAGCGGCCACCGGTACCCGCTGGCGAGCCGCCTGACGCTCAGCGCGCTCGGCGGCGACCAGGTGCCTGTGCTGGCCGTCGGCACGGCCTGGCTCGACGCCGTACCGGAGGGGCAACCGATCGCGCCGATCGATCTGGACGGCCGGGGGCAGCCGTCCGCGGCGGTCCAGGGCGCCCTGATCGGCCAGATCTACGCGGCGACGGGCAGCGGCGAGACGCAGTACTACCTGGTCCGGGCGAACGATCTGCTGCCGATGACCGCCGTCGAGGAGGCAACGGAACTGGCCGACCCGGCGACCGCAGCCGCGTACCCGGGTGCGACCCCGACCGTCCGGCAGGTCAACCCGGCCGAGATCGCCGGTGTACCCAAGGCCGGCCGCCCGGCGCGCACCGACGAGAGCCCGCCGGCGCAGGTACCGACGATGGCCCGGCCGGATCCCGGCGCGGCGGTGTGCGCGATGTACCGCGACGGCACCTCGGGGGCGCAGCTTGTGTATGACGTCGACCGCGCGTCGTACGGCGAGGGCGTAGCGACCACCGGCAGCACGACGGCCGCGATCGTCGACCGGGTCGTGGTACCCCCGGGCTACGGCGCAGTGGTGCGGTCGCTGTCCTCACCGGACTCCACCGTCGGCCCGCTCTTCCTGGTCACCGACGAGGGCAGGCGGTACCCGGTGCCGAACGCGGAGCAACTGTCCTGGCTGGGGTACGGGTCGGTGAAGCCGCTGAATCTGCCGTCGTACGTGGTCTCGCGGATACCGAGCGGGCCGAGCCTGGATCCGGCGGACGCGCAGCTTCCCGTGTCAGGTTCGTAGAACCCCCTGTCCGGAAGTGGCATTCCTTCGATACCGTCGTACCTGACAGAACGTGCCCGCGGGCACGGTTCGGCAATGCCGCCCCTCGGGGAGGCGCGGACAGACCGAATGGAGGTGGGTCCGGAAATGGCAGGCGACGGCGTAACCACTGATGCCGCGACTATGGCCAAGACCGCTCAGGAGATCGATGGCGCGGTTGACCGGCTCACGAGCATGTTCAACAAGTTGATGAACGAGCTGACCCCGCTGCAGAGTTCCTGGGTGGGCGCCGGCGGTTCGTCGTTCCAGCAGGTCAAGGAGCGGTTCGACGGTGACGTCGCCAACCTCAACGTGGCGCTTCGCAGCATCGCCGAGGCGGTCGGCAGCGCGGGACGCGACTACACCGTCAGCGACGAGGAAATGAAGTCGGAGATGACGCGCGCGGGTGCGTCGGCGGGCGAGATCACCCAGGCACTCAAGCTCAACTGAGCCGAACACGGGGAGGAACCATTGTCCGGCAACGAAATCGTCGTCAAGTTCGCCGCACTACAGCAGGCGGCCGACGACATCAACAGCGCGCTCTCGTCGATGCAGTCCGAGTTGGACAACATAAACTCCCAGGTTCAGCCGCTGGTGCACACGTGGCAGAGCGAGGCGCAGCAGGCGTTCGTGCAGCGTAAGACCGAGTGGCAGAACGCGGCCGGCGACATCCACCAGTTGCTCACCGGCGTCAAGGGCGCGGTGCTCAAGGCGGCCGAGATCATGCAGGCGCGTGAGAAGGCCAATGTCGCCAAGTTCCAGCACTAGCGTCGGTCACTAACGTCGGTAGGGTCCGCACGTCGCGGTCATGGGTGGTCAACGTGCCCATGACCGCTGCTCGTCCGCGGTCGACGTTGTCTGCCGGTCGAGGTTGTGTGCCCGTCGACGTTTGTCTGCCCGTCGACCGTGACCGTGTCCGCGGTTGCCGCCGGTCAGGGCTCCGCGGCCAGTACCTGCACCGCGCCGCTCGGAAACAGCGCGCACAACTCGGTCCGCCCGCCGCTCGTCCGGGCGAAGATCCGGACCGTCGCGGCGCCCGGAGCCACAGGAGTGGGCTGCGCCCGCAGGTCGAAGGCCGGCCGTACCACCAGATTCTTCGCGGTGTTGCCGACACCACCGGTGATCTCCACCTGGGTCGTCGGGTGGGGCTGGCCGAGCCAACCCAGCCCGGTGCCCGCGACCGGATTACCGTTGCCGTCCACGACGCCGGGCTGTGACACGACGGCCCGGACGCTGGACAGCCCGCGGTCCGCGCCGAAGTCGACGGCCGCGGTTCCACAGTTCTCGATCTTGGTATCGATCACCGCCCCCGCCGGCTCGGTCGCCTGCTGACCCGCGAGGAACTGGATGCCGATCTCCCGACCGGGCGGCGCCTGGTTGTCGCCGAGCACCACCCCGCCCAACCACCGGCAGTCGCTGCGCGAGATGCGCACCCCCACGCCTCCGCTGAGGTCGGCGTAGCAGTTCATGCAGCTGATGCCGGCCGCCGCGATCTCGAACGACACGTTCTGTTGGACACCCCAGCCGTGGCAGCTGACCATCGACGTGCCCGTGCTGTCGCCGTCCAGGCGGAAACCGGCGCCCAGATTCTGCGCGCTCACACAGTTGAGGAACATGGAGTCGTGCGGACCGTTGAACCGGATCCCGTCGCCGCCGTTGTCGTGTGAACGGATCGCCGTGAGCCGCGATTCCATCTGGTGCGAGGGTGCCGGCAGCGCCCCGGCCGGTCCCCACTCGCTGTAGATGCCGTCGTTGCGGCAGTCGAACGCGATGACCTCGGTCAGCTCGTAGCCATAGCCGTAGACGCGCAGGCCGTAGCCGACCTTGGAGTTGTGCGCCTTGTTCCCGTCCAGGGTCAGGTCACGGATGCTGAACATGGTGACGCCGCCGTTGGCACTGGTACCGGTCAGCGCGGCGAAGCCGTCCGTTTCCAGGATGGCGGAGTTGGCACCGGGATGGAGCTTCAGGGTCGTCGCGTCGCCACCGGAGCCGCGCAGGTGCACCCGGGAGTACAGGGTCAGGCGGCGGGTGAGGTACGTGCCCGGTGGGAAGAAGACGACGCCGCCGTGCTCGCGCGCCGCCGAGATGGCCTTCTGCAGCTTCTCGGTATCGTCGGTCTTCCCGTCGCCGGCGGCGCCGAACTGGCGCACGTTGAAGACCGTCTCCGGCGACTGCCCGCCGACGTCGGCATCGCTGTGGTACGCGGCTCCGACCACCGCCGCACCGATGATCGCCGCCCCGGCCCCGGATGCGAACGCGCCGCCACGGGTGAGCACGGCACGCCTGGACACCTCCGTGAGAGATCGCAGCATCCGACGGGGATCGTCGCGAACCATGCGTGCCCTCACGCTCTCCTGGTCCACACAGGCCCGACCGGGACGGATTTGATCAATGCGACCACCCTGAAAGCGTATCCGAACGCGGAACGGTGCCGGTCCACCGCCACCGGGCGCGATCCGCTCAACTACTATGCAGCCGGCCGGTGTCGGAGGACGGGGGCGCATGGCGACGAAGCAGGCCGTCTCGACCGATGTCGTGGATCGGACGAGACGCATCGAGTTCCTCGAAGCGGTCCGCGGCAGCGCGGCGACTCTCGTGGTCCTCCAGCACCTGCTCGCCGACGAGTTTCCCGCCTACCAGCGCTGGACCTACCATCACGTCGACCTCGGCCGCATCGGTGTCGTCGCGTTCTTCCTGGTCAGCGGCTATGTCATCCCGCTCAGCCTGACGGGACAGACGTTGCGGACCTTCGCCACCCGCCGGTTCTTCCGGCTCTACCCTTCGTACTGGGTGGCCCTCG